>DATCGG010000307.1:0-34253 GCA_036509075.1 Gemmatimonadaceae bacterium | reverse complement strand
CGAAGCCATTAGCGCCGCGGAGCCTTCGCCGGCGGTAATAGCCTCCCAGCCGAGTCCCGATGTCCCGATGTCCCGGCTGTTCATTCCCCAGTCCCCAGTACTTGCTGAACCGCATCGAGCGTCGGCTCGATCTCGATAGGCGGGTTTGCAAACTGCGGCGGCGGAGCCAACTCCTGGTGATAGCGGAGCAGGGCACCCGGGTCCTTCAACACGTGACCGGTCAGCACGGCCACGACCCGGTCCGACGGCCGAATGATGCCCTCCTGCACCAGCCGCCTCACACCCGCGACGCTCGCGGCGCTCGCGGGCTCGCAGCCGACGCCTGACGCGTCCACCACCGCCTTCGCGTCGAGGATCTCCGTGTCGCTCACAGTCGTCACGACTCCATTCGTGAAGCGAATCGCCTGCACCGCGCGCTCGAACGACGCGGGATCGCCAATCCGGATCGCCGTCGCGACCGTCTCCGCCTTGACCTTGGGACGCGTCGTGAAGTCGTCCCGGAAAGAGCTCGCGAACGGTGCCGCGCGCTCGGCCTGAATCGCCGCGATGCGCGGAATGCGTTCGATCAGGCCAAGCGCATGCACCTCGCGCAGCGCCTTCCCGAACGCGGCGGTGTTTCCGAGGTTGCCGGCCGGAAGCACGAGCCAGTCGGGCGGGTCCCAGCCCAGCTGCTCGAGCGCTTCGATCGCGATGGTCTTCTGTCCCTCGATGCGGAACGGATTGATCGAGTTGAGCAAATAGATCCCGAGGCGCTCGCTGGCCTGCTGCACGAGCGACAGGCACGCATCGAAGTCGCCCTTCACGAGCAGCGTCCGTGCGCCGTACGCCAACGACTGGGCGAGCTTGCCCGTCGCGACCTGACCGGCTGGCACGAATACCAGCGCAGGGATGCCCGCCTGCGCCGCGTACGCGGCGAGCGATGCCGACGTGTTCCCCGTGGACGCGCATGCAACCGCGCGCGCGCCAATGCGCCGCGCCTGCGTCAAGCCGACGGTCATCCCGCGATCCTTGAACGATCCCGTGGGGTTGTGCCCCTCGTGTTTGAGGAGGAGCTCCGACACGCCGGCGAAGGATGACACCCGGTCGCGAGCGAGCAGTGGCGTGTTGCCCTCCGGGTGCGAGACGACATGGTCCCCGGCGTTAGGCAGCACGAGCTCGTGATACCGCCAGACGCCCGACGAGCTCCCCTGACCGTCGCTCCGCCTCCCGGCGAACACCGCGCGCAGATCCGCGCCGCGCAGCGCCGGCGGTGCGTGAACGACCTCCAGCAGCCCGCCGCACGCCACGCAGCGCGGCGACGCGTCGGTATCGTCGTACGCCGTCCCGCAGGTCGCGCACCGCTGGTAGCTGGCGCGCGGCGTCGTCGTGCTCGTCACGGCTTGACCTCCACGCGCGCGCCAACTCGGTCCACCTCGCACACCCGGACCGACGACGTGATGGCCTGCGACGCGAACGCGCCTTCCATCGCCACCGCGACGGCCTGCGCACACGCGAGATCGCCGGCGAGCGCGAACGTCGTCGGGCCGGCTCCAGAAATCGAAGCGCCGAGCGCGCCGGCCGTGATAGCGGCTGCCTTCGCGTCGCGGAATCCGGGGATGAGCGGCGCCCGCGCGGGCTCCGCGATGCGGTCATCGATGGCACGCCCGAGCAGCGCCAGGTCACCCGATGCAAGCGCCGCCACGATCGCCCCGACCTGTGCGGCCTGATGCAGCGCGGTCGCCCGGTCCACAACGGCGGGCAGCACGGCGCGGGCCTCCGCGGTGCGAAGGCGCTGCGCCGGGTGTGCGAGCACGATGTAGAGCCCCTCGGGTACGGGCAGGCGGACGACGTCGATGGGGTCCATCGAGCGCACGAGACAGATGCCACCAAGCAGCGACGGCGCGAGATTGTCGAGGTGGCGGCCCGCCACCGTGGACTCGGCCACGAGACACGCGTCGAGCAGCGCTTCGGTGGGTAGCGGCGACCCGCATAACGCGTTCGTGGCGACCGCACCGGCAACTGCGGATGCTGCGCTGCCGCCCTGGCCGGCGGACAGCGGCAACTCCTTGCGCACCGTGAGCGCGATCCCTGGGGCGGGGGCGCGCATCCCACCGCCTAACGCCTGCCGAAGCACGGCGGCTGCGGCGATGGCCGACGCATGCAGTGCGGGGTCCGTCGGCAGCTCGGGGTGCCCCGCATCACGGATCACGACGCCGGACGCGTCGCACCACTCGGCCGACACGGAGTCGCCAGCGCCCGTCACGGCGCAGCCCAACACGTCAAGCCCCGGCCCCAGGTTGCCGATGCTCGCCGGGGCGAACGCATTCACCCGCCTGGGGAAATCCGTCACGATGCGGCCAGTGCCAGGATGTCGTTCAACACACCCGCGGCCGTCACCGCCGGCCCTGCGCCCGGCCCGGTGATGATCAGCGGGTTGGTCTGATATCGCATCGTGGTGAACGCTACCTGGTTGTCGGTTCCATTGAGTGCGGCGAACGGGCTCGTCGACTCGACGGCCTGCAATCCGACCTCGACGCGACGCCGCGTCACCGACGCAACATAACGCAGCACGCGCCCGTTCTCCTGTGCGTCGCGCGCCCGGGCGTGCCACTCGTCATCGAACGTCTCGAGGCGCGACAGGAAGGCGGCGAGTGGGAGCTTGCGCGCGCGCTCGGGAACCAGCGACTCGAGCGCAATGTCCTCGAGCTCACCCTGGAACCCCAGGAGTCGCCCGAGAATGAGCGCCTTGCGCGCGACGTCCATTCCCGAGAGGTCGTCGCGCGGATCCGGCTCGGTGTAGCCTTTCTCCATCGCCTTGCGCAGCGACTCGGAGAAGCGTCGGCCGCGTCCGATCTCGCTCAGAAGAAACCCGAGCGTCCCTGATGTGCAGCCGTCGATCCGCTGCACGCGATCGCGCGCCTCGACCAGCTTGTAGTACGTGTCGATGATCGGAAGGCCTGCCCCGACGGTCGTCTCGTGCAGGATGCGCCGATCGTGCGCGCGCGCGGTTTCCCGGAGTGCCTCTGCCTCTGCGAGCTTGCCGGTTAGCGGCCGCTTGTTCGCGAGAACCACATCCATCCCCGCGCCGAGCGCGCTGCGCAGGAGCGGCGCGGTGTCGTCGGCGGTGAGATCCACGAAGATCGGCCGCGACAACGCGTGGCGAGAGATCGCCACGAGCGCGTCCGACGTGGATGCGGCGACTCCACCGTTCATCGAGCTCAGTCGCGTGCCGGCTGCTTTCTCGTTTGCGAGAGTGGCGAGCCGACGGGCCGAGACGCCGTTGGGGTCGAAGACGTATCCGCTTCGATCGATGATGCCGACGACGCGTGCCCGCGGTCCCTCTTGACGCGCGCGTCCCAGCATTGACGCCAGCGTTCGTCCGATCTGCCCGAATCCCAGCAGCACGACATCCGCGTGCTCGGGTCGCACCGCAGCACCGCCACCCAACCGACTGAGCTGGAACTCGCCGTGAACGCGGCGCATTGCGGCCGGCAAATCGGCCTCCGAAACCACGGCGGAGATGTTGAGCTCAGACGATCCCTGCGCGATCGCCACGATGTTGATGCCGCCGTTCGCGAGCGCGGAGAACACGCGAGCCGCGACGCCGGGCATGCCGTGCATCCCGAGCCCGACGACGGCGAGCGTGGCCAGATTCGCCTCGACCTCGACCTCATCGATTTCGCGGCGCTCGATCTCGTCGGCGAACGCCGTCGTGAGGCTCGCGCGCGCGGACTCCGCGCTCGCCGCGGGCACCGTGAAGCAGATGGAGTGCTCAGACGACGCCTGCGTGATGAGCGAGACAGACACGCCTTCGCGGTGCAGGGCGGTGAAGGTCCGACCCGCGATGCCTGGCACGCCGAGCATTCCGTTGCCGGTCACAGTCACGAGCGCTTGCGCGGTGACGGCGGAGAGTGCCTTGACGGGATACTTCGTGAGCGTGCGGCGAGCGGAGATCTCTGTCCCGGGAGCACTCGGATCGGCGAAGGGCCGAATGAACAACGGCGTCGACGAACGTGCGAGTGGCGTGAGAGCGCGCGGGTGAAGCACCTTCGCGCCGTAGTACGCGAGCTCGGCCGCCTCACGAGCGTTGAGCTGCGGGATCACGCGCGCGTCGGTGACGATGCGTGGGTCGGCCGTGAGCAGCCCCGGAACATCCTTCCATAGCGTAACGCTCGCGGCGCGTAGCGCGCGCCCGATGAGTGTCGCGCTGAGATCCGTGCCGCCGCGCCCGATCGTCGCCACCTCGCCACTCGGCGTGGCGCCGATGAAGCCGGGGACGACCGGCGTTATGCGACGGCGAAGCAGCGGGAGCAGCGCCGCGCGCGCGGCGCGATCGGTCGCCGAAAGGTCGGGTGACGCGTTGCCAAACTGTCCGTTGGTCCGGATGACATCGAGCGCATCCACGAATTGCGCGCGAGCGCCGGCGCGAGTGAGTACCGCCGCCACGATGCGTGCGCTCAACCGTTCGCCGCGTGAGGCGATGTAATCGGACGTGCGCGGCGTGAGCTCGCGAAGGATCGAGAGCCCGTGGGCGAGCGCTTCGAGCTCGGCCATCGCCGCGTCGATCTCGTCCAACACGGCGCGCTGCTCTGGCTTGCGGAGCAGCTTCGTGACGATCCGCCGATGGCGCTCGCGAAGGGTTGTGGCCGTCTCACGAAGAACGCGGTCTTCCCCGGCGGCGGCGCGGCGGGCGCCATCGAGCAGCGCGTCGGTGACGCCCGCGAGCGCCGAAACGACGATGATGATGGACTGTGGATGCTGTGCCTTCGCGATCGAGACCGCGTGGGCGACCGCGTCCGCGTCAGCGAGGGACGCGCCTCCGAACTTATGGACGGCGATCGAGGACACGGGAATAGGGAATCGGGAATCGGGAATCGGGAATCAGAAGACGGAAAAGACCTCGGGATGCCTCTCCTGCGCTAGAGGCTTCTCGAGGCCTCCGCTTTCTACCCGTCGCCCGTCGCCCGTCCCCCCGCCGCCCCTGTTATATACCAACGCTCGACGCCGCAACCGCGTAGAGCGAGCAGCGGCCTCCAAACACTCCCGAGTATCAAGGACCGGTCATGCGAGTGAACGTTCCCACAGTTCGACGCGCCACCCTGCTCACGGCCGTGCTCAGCGCAACGGCTGTGGGCGCCCAGACTCCGCCTGCGGGAAAGATCACGACGCCCAAGGAGTTCTTCGGCTTCAACATCGGCGACGACTGGAAGCTGGCCAACTACGATCAGTTCCAGGAGTACTGGAAGAAGATCGACGCCGAATCCGACCGCATGCGCGTCGAGGAGATCGGCAAGACGGCTGAAGGTCGTCCGCAGCTCATGGCGATCGTCACGTCGCCGGAAAACTTCAAGAAGCTCGACCGCTTCAAGGAGATCGCGAAGAAGCTCGCGCTTGCCGAAAGCCTGACCGACGACGAGGCGCACGCGCTCGCGCGTGAGGGGAAGGCGGTCGTCTGGATCGACGGCGGACTGCACGCGACCGAAGTGCTCGGCGCGCATCAGCTGATCGAGACGAGCTACCAGCTCGTGAGCCGCAACGATCCCGAGACGCTCCGGATTCTGAACGACGACATCATGCTGCTCGTTCATGTGAATCCGGACGGGATGCAGCTCGTGTCGAACTGGTACATGAAGGACGCGGATACGCTCAAGCGGAACATGAACATCCCGCGCCTCTACCAGAAATACATCGGACACGACGACAACCGCGATTTCTACATCCTGAATCAGCCCGAGACGATCAACGACGCGCGGATCGCGTACCACGAGTGGTTCCCGCAGATCGTCTACAATCATCACCAGACCGGGCCCGCGGGCACGGTGATGTTCGCGCCGCCGTTCCGCGATCCGTTCAACTTCAACTTCGACCCGCTCATTCCGGTGCAGCTGGATCTCGTTGCCGCGGCCATGCACACGCGCTTCGAGGCGGAAGGGAAGCCTGGCGTGACCATGCGCACGGGCTCGAGCTACTCGACCTGGTGGAACGGCGGTCTCCGTACGCTCGCCTACTTCCACAACATGATCGGGCTGCTGACGGAGACGATCGGCAATCCGACGCCCATGGAGATTCCACTCGTCGTGCGCAATCAGCTTCCGCGCGCCGACCTGCCGTATCCGATCGCGCCGCAGCAGTGGCACTTCCGCCAGTCGATCGATTACTCGATCACCGCGAACTGGGCGGTGATGGACGTGGCATCGCGCTATCGTGAGACGCTGCTGTACAACATCTATCGCATGGGGAAGAACTCCATCGAGCGCGGCAGCCGCGACACCTGGACGACGACACCCAGCGAGCTCGATTCGCTCGACGCAGCGGTCGCGCGCGAGCGAGGCGATGGGGCCGGCGGCCGGCCGGGCGTCCCGGGCGGTGCGGCCGGAGCGATCAATCCGTTCGGCGCCGCTGCGCCGACCAAGTTCTACGCGGAGTACCTGCGCGATCCGGCGAAGCGAGACCCGCGCGGGTATATCATTCCGGCTGCGCAGCCGGACTTCCTGACGGCGACGAAGTTCGTCAACGCGCTCCGCAAGGTGAATGTGACGGTGCTCAAGGCGACTGCGCCGTTCACTGTCGGGGGCAAGAGCTACGCGGCCGGTTCGTACGTCGTGAAGACTGCGCAGGCGTTCCGTCCCCACGTGCTCGACATGTTCGAGCCGCAGGATCACCCTAACGATTTCGCCTATCCGGGAGGGCCGCCGAAGCCGCCTTACGACAATGCCGGCTACACGCTCGCGTTCCAGATGGGCGTGCAGTTCGACCGCATCCTCGACGGCTTCGACTGCCCATGTCAGCCGATTACCGGCACGGCCGAGCCGCCGGCGGGAACCGTCGCGTCGTCAGGCACGGCGGGCTATCTGCTCTCCCACAACACGAACGATGCGTTCATCGCGGTGAACCGGGCGATCAAGGCTGGCAACGACGTGTACTGGCTCAAGAGCCCGCTGAACGCGAACGGTAAGTCGTACCCCGCGGGCACGTTCTATATCGCGTCCAAGGGCAACACGACGCAGATGCTGCAGACGCTTGCGAAGGAGAAGGGCCTGTCGTTCGACGGTACGTCGGCGCGACCGGGCAGCGACGCGCTCAAACTACAGCCAAAGCGCATCGCGCTGTGGGATCAGTACGGCGGCTCGATGCCGTCCGGTCACACGCGCTGGCTGTTCGAGCAGTTCGAGTTCCCGTACACCGTTGTGTACCCGCAGACGCTCGACGCCGGGAATCTATCGGGGAAGTACGACGTCCTCGTGTTTCAGGGTGGCGCCATTCCAGCGCCGGCCGGCGAGGGCCAAGGGCGCCGCGGCGGTTTCGGCCGCGAGATCGACCCGAGCACCATTCCCGAGGAATTCCGTGGGTGGCTCGGCCGCGTGACGCCGGAGAAGACGATCCCGCAGCTCAAGAAGTTCCTGGACGACGGTGGCACGATCATCACCGTCGGGTCGTCCACCGCGCTCGCCTACTACCTTGGCCTGCCGTTGTCGAACCACCTCGTGGAGCGGACGCCGCAGGGACAGGTGCGCGAGCTCCCTAACGACAAGTTCTACGTCCCCGGCTCGATTCTGCGCGTCACGGTGGACAACACCGCGCCGGTTGCCGCCGGCCTGCCTAACAATCTGGACGTGTTCTTCGATGAAGACCCGGTCTTTCGCCTCGAGCCCGACGCGTCGCTCAAGGGAGTGAGGCCGATCGCATGGTTCGACTCGCCACACTCGCTGCGCAGCGGCTGGGCGTGGGGTCAGAACTACCTCGATGGCGGCGTTGCCATTGCTGAAGCGAACGTCGGGAAGGGGAAGCTGTATCTCTTCGGTCCGGAAATCACGTTCCGCGCGCAGCCGCACGGGACGTTCAAGTTCCTGTTCAACGGCATTTACGCAGGCTCCGCCGCCGCAAATGACAAGGTCGTGCAATAACGACCCTATTCGGTAGACAGTCGCCGGCGGCGTGCCTCATCTTGGCTGCGTCGCCGGCGACTTCTATCGGGCTGGCTACTGATGACTGCCCTCTCGGGCGGCCGTAGAACCACCGAACGAAGCACCCACGTCCTCAATCCCGAAACCATGAGCAGAGCTCTGTCTCTCGCTGCAATTCTCGCTGTCGCCGCACCAACGGTCGTCGTGGCGCAGACCTACACCACCAGCGACCAGACCATCCGCCAGATCTGGGCGGAAGGGATGAACAGCTCGCAGGCCTACACGCTTGCCCAGGTCCTGAGCGACTCGATCGGGCCGCGCCTAACGGGTACCCCGGGGATCAAGCGCGGCAACGACTGGCTCGTCGCCACGTACAAGAGCTGGGGCGTCGACGCGCGCAACGAGCAGTACGGCAAGTGGAAGGGGTGGCGTCGAGGCCCCACGCACATCGACCTCATGACACCGCGCGTGCGCACCCTCGAGGGCACCATCCTCGCGTGGAGCGCGGGGACTGGCGGCAAGGACGTCGCTGCCTCGACCGTTATTCTTCCGGAGGTCGCCGACAGCATCGCGTTCGTCGCCTGGCTGCCGCAAGCCAAGGGCAAGTTCGTGCTCGTGTCGATGGCGCAGCCCACCTGCCGACCCGACGACAACTGGCGTCAATTTGGTGACTCGGTGTCGTTCGCGCGCATGCGCGCGATGCGTGACACCGCGACCACGCGCTGGAATGCTCGCGTCACCGCAACCGGGTATGCGCTGGGCCTCGGCACCGGCACGTTAGGCAAGCGACTCCAGGAAGCCGGCGTTGCCGGCGTCATCGCGTCGCGGTGGTCGAACGGATGGGGCGTCAACAAGGTGTTCGACTCCCGCACCGACAAGGTCCCGTCGGTGGACCTGAGCTGCGAGGACTACGGCCTCGTCTACCGCCTCACCGAAAACAACCAGGGTCCCACCCTTCGCGTTCGCGCGGAGTCCGAGTTTCTCGGCGACGTGCCGGTGTTCAACACGATCGCGACAATCAAGGGCTCGCAGAAGCCTGACGAGTACGTGATGCTCTCCGCGCACTTCGACTCGTGGGACGCTGGCTCCGGCACCACGGATAACGGCACTGGCACCATTACGATGCTCGAGGCGCTTCGCATCCTGAAGAAGATCTACCCGAACCCGAAGCGCACGATTGTCGTCGGTCACTGGAGCGGTGAAGAGCAGGGCCTCAACGGCTCGCGCGCGTTCGCGGCAGATCACCCGGAAATCGTGAAAGGCTTACAGGCGCTATTCAATCAGGACAACGGCACCGGGCGCATCGTGAACTTCTCAGCGTCGGGGTTCACCACCGCGAGCGGCAATCTCGCGAAGTGGATGAGCAATATCCCCGCAGAGATTGCGCGGAACGTCAACCTGAGCTTCCCGGGCGCGCCTGCCGGTGGCGGCTCCGACAACGCGTCCTTCGTCTGTTACGGCGCGCCCGCGTTCGGGTTGGGCGCCACGAGCTGGGACTACGGCACATACACCTGGCACACGAACCGCGATACGTTCGACAAGATCGTGCTCGATGATCTAAAGAACAACGCGACGTTGACGGCGATGCTCGTGTATCTCGCGAGCGAGGACCCGGAGACGCTCGCGCGCGACAAGCGCGTGTTCGATCAGGGCCCGGATGTGCGCCGCCCCGCCAACGCGCCCGGCGGTCCGCAGAGCTGGCCCGCGTGCACCGAGCCGCTCCGCGACTACTCGCAGTATCGGCGTTAGGCGCACACCCACCGTGACCGACAGCAACACGCCCGCCCTCAACCTCGCCGAGATCGAAGCCTCGGCGAAGGAGCGCCTGACGACGCTCGCGTACGACTATTACGTGGGTGGCGCCAACGATGAGGTGACGGTGCGCGAGAACCGCGCCGCGTACGACAGGCTCTCGCTTCGGTATCACGTCCTGGTCGATGTGAGCAAACGGTCGACGAGAACGACCGTGCTCGGAGCGCCGGTCGACTTCCCGGTGCTCATTGCGCCGACGGCCTTTCAGCGTCTCGCGTGCGACGACGGCGAGATCGCCACGGCGCGCGCGGCAAAGGCCGCAGGCACGGTCATGATCCTGAGCACCGCGTCTACCTGTACGATCGAAGACGTCGCGGCGGTCGGTGGTCGCCAGTGGTTCCAACTCTATGTCTACGCCGACCGCGGCCTCACGAAGTCCCTAATCGAGCGCGCGGAAGCATGCGGAATGGGTGCGGTCGTGCTCACCGTCGATGCACCAGTGCTCGGTCGGCGCGAGCGTGATCTGAGAAACCGCTTTCACCTTCCACCGGGCGTGCACCTGGCCAACGTACCCTCGTCAGGCAGCATTCCTATGCCCACCGGGCATGCAGAGCCGGGTTTGGGGACGAATTTCGCGAGCGGCATCGACGCCGCGCTCAGCTGGCGCGACGTCGATTGGCTCCGATCGATCACGCGTCTCCCGGTCCTCATCAAGGGTATCGTTCGAGGCGATGACGCCGCCAAGGCGGTGGACCACGGCGCGTCAGGCATCATCGTCTCGAATCACGGTGGCCGTCAGCTCGACACAGCGATCGCGTCCGTGCGTGCGCTGCCGGAGGTCGTCGACGCCGTCGCTGGCCGCGTGGAGATATTGCTGGACGGCGGAATACGCCGCGGTACCGATGTGATCAAAGCCATTGCGCTGGGCGCCCGTGCCGTACTCGTGGGACGACCGGTCGTCTGGGGGCTCGCCTCGGGCGGCGAAGCAGGCGCGCGACGCGTGCTTGAACTGCTCAGAACCGAGGTCGATCTTGCGTTGGCGCTATGCGGATGCCCGACAATCGGCGACATTTCACGTGACCTTGTGGTCGCGTGAGGTGTTAGAAGGCTGCGTTCCCGCTCTGGCGACGCTCACCTGTCTCATGGGGCCGTTTACCGTGGCCCACTTGCGCGTTCCGCGTACGCTGGCCTACATAACGCACGATCCCCTACTCGATAGAGACCCGATATGCGTCAACCCCGTTCGTTCACTGCAGTAGCCGCGCTCGCCCTTCTCGCCGCCTGCGGTCTCGACACCGGGCCCAATGTCCCGGACCCAATCGATCCGGCCAATGACTCGTATGCGAGCAGCCTTGGCATCGACATCTCGACGTTCACCAAACAGGCGAATGGCGTCTACATCAAGGACCTCACGGTCGGGACGGGGGACGCCGCGGCAGTGAACGACTCGGTGCAGGTCGACTATACGGGATATCTGCCTAACGGCACTCAGTTCGACACGAGCAAGCAAACCGGTCGGGACCCACTGGAATTTGTCATCGGCAAGAGCATCTACATTCCGGCATTCGAAGCCTCCGTCGTGGGAATGCAGCCCGGAGGCGTTCGACAGATCATTATCCCGACCGGGCTCGCCTACGGCGCAAATGGTAATTCTCAAGCCGGAATACCGCCGAACACGAATCTCATTTTTAAGATCGAATACATCACGAAGCTGTAGTCTGTGCGGATGCGAGGATGACGACGGAACGCTTCGTGTCATCGCCGCTGTGGTCGCCTGATCCCGAACGGATACAGGCTACGAACCTCGCACAATTCGTCTCAGCCGCGCGCGCCCATGGCTATGTCTCGCCAACGGGCGGCGCGGCTGTCGATTTTCGATCGCTGTACGCGTGGTCCGTCGCGCATCCTGAAGAGTTCTGGCCAGCGGTGTGGCGGTTTTGCGGGGTCGTTGCCGACAGACGTCCTGACGGCTCGCAGTGGGAGGAGGTCGTGCGCGGGTTGAGCCGCATGGCGCCGCCAGACCCGATGGCCGGCCCTCGATGGTTCCTCGGGTCGCGCCTCAACTTCGCCGAGAATCTGCTTCGCTACCGCGACGATCATCCCGCGCTCGTCGGTCGCACCGAGCGAGGACGAGGCCGGACTCTGACGTACGCTGAGCTCGCGGCCGAGGTGGCGGACGTGGCGGACGCGCTGCGAGCGTCAGGCGTTGCCGTCGGTGATCGCGTCGCCGGCTTCATGCCGAACATTCCGGAAACGGTGATCGCCATGCTCGCGACCGCGAGCCTTGGCGCGGTGTGGTCGTCGTGCTCTCCCGACTTCGGCGTGAAGGGCGTAGTGGATCGCTTCGGCCAGATCGAGCCGAAGGTGCTCTTCTGCGCGTCCGGCTACCGCTATGGCGGCAAGGAGATCGAGTCGCTGTCGCGAGTACGGGAAATCGTTGGGGAAATCCGGTCGATCCGGCGCGTTGTCGTGGTTCCGCGGAGTGGTGAGACGCCCGGTGAGTTCACCTCGTGGGCGACTTTCAGGGAACAGGGAACAGGGAACCGGCAACAGAACTCCCACGGAGCCTCGGTTCCCGGTTCCCCGTTCCCTGTTCCCCACGAACGCTTCGCGTTCGACCACCCGCTCTACATCATGTACTCGTCAGGCACCACGGGCCTGCCGAAATGCATGGTGCATGGCGCCGGCGGGACGCTGCTGCAACATCTCAAGGAGCTCGTGCTGCACACCGATCTGCGCCGCGAGGATCGCATCTTCTACTTCACGACGTGTGGGTGGATGATGTGGAACTGGCTCGTGAGCTCGCTCGCTGTGGGCGCGACGGTTGTGCTGTACGACGGCGCGGCGTTCGCACCGGAGCACGACAGCCTCTGGTCGATGGCGGAGGAGGAGCGAATCACCGTCTTCGGCACGAGCGCGAAGTATCTCGCGATGGCCGAGAAGCTCGGCGTCGAGCCGTGCAGCCATGACGTCGTTGCGTTGCGCGCCATTCTGTCCACTGGCAGCCCGCTCGCACCCCCGAGCTTCGACTATGTGTATCGACACGTGAAGCGCGACGTGCAACTGTCGAGCATTAGCGGCGGTACGGATATCATCTCATGCTTTGCATTAGGCAACCCGGCGGCTCCAGTGTGGCGCGGCGAGCTGCAGTGCCGCGGGCTGGGAATGGCCGTCGAGGTGTTCGACGACTCGGGGCACTCCGTGCGTGGGGAGCCCGGAGAGCTCGTGTGCACGAAGCCGTTTCCGAGCATGCCGGTCGCATTCTGGAACGACCCGGACGGCTCGAAGTATCGTGACGCCTACTTCGGGACGTATCCCGGCGTGTGGCGCCACGGCGACTGGGCAGAGCTCACCGAGCACGACGGCGTCATCATCACTGGTCGCAGCGACGCGACCCTCAACCCGGGCGGTGTCCGGATCGGGACCGCCGAGATCTATCGCCAGGTAGAGCAGCTGCCGGAGGTGATCGAGAGCCTCGTCATTGGCCAGGACGTGGTGACCGACGGTGCGATCGACGTGCGCATCGTCCTGTTCGTGCGGCTGGCGCCTAACGAGTCGTTGACCGACGCCCTGCGCACGCGCATCCGGCGACAGATCCGCGAGAACGCGAGCCCACATCACGTGCCGAAAGTCATCGTGCAGGTCGCCGACATTCCTCGGACGATCAGCGGGAAGATCACGGAGCTCGCGGTACGCGATGTGGTTCACGGACGCCCGGTGAAAAACACCGATGCACTCGCGAATCCGGAGGCACTGGAGCTGTTTCGGGGGCTGAAAGACCTGGAATAGCTGGGGACTGGGGACGGGCGACGGGCGACGGGCGACGGTTAAACGGCGAAAACCCTCGGGATGCATCTCGCGGTGAGATGAGCCTCCCGAGGGTTCCCGCTTTCTAGCCGTCGCCCGTCCCCGCCGCCCGTCCCCGGCAGTTCGTCGCCTGTCCCCGCTTATCCAGAACCGAGCCGCCTCCTGGGATCCGTCGGCTCCGCCGACGCTGTCGATTCCGCGATCTGGTTCGCGAGCATGTGCGCGATCTCGGTCAGCTTCTCTCGTTTGCTCGCCGCGATCCTACCTAACGTGAACCGCGCCGCTCCGAACGACGCGGCGATCGTCCCCAGCCAGGCTGCGAGCCCGAGCAGCGGTTGATGGGTACTCCCCGCGATCACCCCCATCATGGCCCCGCCCATGCCGCCGCCACCGCCGCCCATGATGCCGCCGAACACACCGCCCGCGACGTTGCCGAGCTGCTCATCGATGCGAACCGTCGTCTTGCCGCCACGCGGCATCACCGAGATTTGCAGCTTCCGGTTCTGGTTCGACACCGACCACGAGAACGTGCGCCCCACCGATCCGATCTGTCCCACCTCCCCGATCTCCCGGCGGATCAGGTCGAGCACGAGATCATAGTCGCGCTCCGGCATCTCGCCCTCGATCGTCGCTTCGAGCACGATGCGGGTCGCGGTGCCAAGGAACACGTTGACCGGCTGCTTCGGACCATCCTTCACGACGATCGCGGGCAGCGTGCCCGGGCGACGGGTCGCGACCGCGTCGCGATCCGCCGCGACGATCGCGCCCGCTGGCATCGAGATGAGACCGTGCTCTCGCAGCGCCTGCTGCACGAACGTCTCCGAAATTCCAGCATCGACCGCCGACGCTTTCACATCCGCCAGCTGATACGCGGACGACTCGGACAGAGTGCGAGCGGGGCGGGGCGTCGGTTGCGGCAGCGGCGGCGCCGGCTGCGAGCTCGTGTGGGCCTGAAGCTCGGCCGCTCGACGCCAGACCGATTGCGCCTGGGTCTCGGAGATGAGTGCCCGCGCGTTGTCCGCGCGTTGGCGGTCTGCTGTCTTCGCGTCGCCCAGCACGCGCTCCAGCGCGTCGGCGAGCGCACCGCTCGTCTCGAAGCGGTCGGCCGGGTTCTTCGCCAGGCAGCGGTCGACAATCGCCGCGAGCGACGGCGGGACGTCGGGCGCAGCATCGAGAAGCCGCGGAGCAGGGCGCGTGACGTGCGAGACGAGCACGGCCGACGGCGTCTCGCTGTCGAAGGGAAAGGCGCCTGACAGTGCAAGGAACGCGACCACGCCTAACGCGTACACGTCGCTCCGGCCGTCCACTGTGTCGCCCGACACCTGCTCAGGGCTCATGTAGTGAACGGTGCCGAGCACCTGGCCGGTCGCGGTGAGCTGCTTGGATTCGGCGAGACGTGCGATACCGAAGTCCGTGACGACCGCGCGTCCGGTCCCCCGTTCGATCAGAATGTTCTCGGCCTTGACGTCGCGATGGACGACGCCGCGCGCGTGGGCGTATCCGAGAGCCAGTGCCACATCGCGAAGCTGACCGATCGTCTCCGCGAATGCTGGACGTCCACGCTCGGCCAGCCGCTGTGCGAGTGACTCCCCGTCCACGTATCCCATCACGAAAAACACCTGCCCGCCAATTTCGTCCGCGCGATGAATGGGGACGATGCTCGGATGCGACAGGTGCGCCGCGGTGCGCGCTTCGCGGAGGAATCGCTCGCGCACGTCGGGGCTTCCAGCGAGGTGGGCTGGGAGCGTCTTGATGGCGACAGGGCGATCGAGCTTGAGATCCCGGGCGAGATAGACGATCCCCATGCCGCCTCGGCCGATCTCACGCTCGACATCGTATTGGCCAGCCAGCGCCGCCGCGAGCGTGGACAACTCCGACATGACGGGAACTGGGAACAGGGAACCGTTGATCTCGGACGAACAGGCTTACGTTGCCCGGTGGGAAGATGTGTCTCCCGCGCGACGGGTGCGAGGGCCGCGGATTAGATTTGGCTTCGGAACTTCCTGTGCGACACCGATGCGGCTCCCAAGAGGACGATTGCATGGCAACGCAGACCCTGCCCACCGCTGAGACCGCGCACGACGCGTTTCCGATCAACGGAACCGACTATGTCGAGTTCTACGTCGGCAACGCGAAGCAAGCGAGTCATTTCTATCGCGGCGCGTTCGGCTTTCAGCTCGTCGCCTACTGTGGGCCCGAGACCGGCGTGCGAGACCGGGCGAGTTATCTCCTCCAGCAAGGCAAGATCCGGCTCGTTCTGACGACGGCACTGGGTCCGGAGTCGCCGATCGCGGAGCACGTTCACAAGCACGGCGATGGCGTGAAGGACTATGCACTCTGGGTGGACGATGCGCGCTACGCGTATACCACCGCCGTCGAGCGCGGAGCAATTCCGAAGCAGGAGCCGCGGGTCATTCGCGATGACTCCGGCGAGGTCGTGATCGCTGCCATCGGTACCTACGGCGAGACGATCCATTCGCTGGTGGAGCGCCGGAACTACAAGGGCACGTTCCTTCCCGGATTCCGCGCGGTCACGCCGCGGTTTCAACCAGCCGAGGTCGGGCTCAAGTACGTCGACCACTGCGTCGGCAACGTGGAGCTCGGCCAGATGAATCGATGGGTGCAGTACTACGGCGACGTCATGGGCTTCCGGAACCTGATCACGTTCGATGATCAGGACATCAGCACGGAGTACTCGTCGCTCATGTCGAAGGTCATGGCCAATGGCAACGATCGTATCAAGTTCCCGATCAACGAGCCCGCGTCAGGCAAGAAGAAATCGCAGATCGAGGAGTACCTCGACTTTTATCGAGGGCCGGGTGCACAGCACCTCGCGCTTGCGACGGACGACATCATCGAGACGGTGACGAGCCTTCGCGATCGCGGGATCGAGTTCCTGAAGGCGCCCACCACGTACTACCAGGAGCTGCAGCAGCGTGTCGGCAAGATCGACGAGCCACTCGATACGCTCGAGGAGCTCGGCATTCTGGTCGATCGAGACCCCGACGGTTATTTGCTGCAGATCTTCACGAAGCCCGTGGAGGATCGCCCGACGCTCTTCTATGAGATCATTCAGCGCAAAGGCGCGAAGAGCTTCGGCAAGGGCAACTTCAAGGCGCTGTTCGAAGCAATCGAGAAAGAGCAGGAGTTGCGAGGGAATCTCTGATGCCGATTTATCATCGCCTTGGAGAAATCCCGAAGAAGCGTCACACGGTTTTCCGTCGGCCGGATGGCGGGCTATACGCCGAAGAGTTGATGGGACACGAGGGGTTCGTGGGAACCTCGTCGCTGCTCTATCACTCGTATCCACCGACCACGGTAAAGTCCGCGCGGCGTATCCGGGACATTGCTTGGGAAGCCGACGATGACACGTCGCTGCGGCATCGTCATTTCCTGACCGCGCGCGCCCAGAAGGGAGGGAGCCCGACGCTCGATCGGATCCCGCTGCTCTTCAACAGCGACATCGCGATGCTGTACGTCGAGCCCGACGAGCTCGACGCGCACTTCTATCGAAACTCGCAAGCCGACGAAGTCGTGTACGTCGTCGAGGGGAGCGGGGTCCTAGAATCAGTGTACGGTGACCTGCCCTATACGCAGGGAGACTACGTAGTTATCCACCGGAACATCACCCATCGCTGGAAGCTCGAGGACGGTGGAAAGAAGACGAAGCTGCTCGTCTTCGAATCTCGCGGCCACGTGCGCTGGCCCAAGCGCTATCGCAACGAATTCGGCCAGCTGCTCGAGGGAGCGCCGTACAGCGAGCGCGACATTCGACGGCCGATCGAGCTTCGGCCGCACGACGAGAAGGGTGACTTTCGCATCCTCGTCAAACAGTACGATGCGCTCAATGAGCTGATCCTCGATCATCACCCGTTTGACGTCGTTGGTTGGGATGGCTACTTCTATCCGTGGATCTTCAGCATCCACGATTTCGAACCGATCGTCGGTCGGATCCATCAACCGCCGCCGGTTCATCAGACGTTCCAGGGCGACGGCTTCGTGATCTGCTCGTTCTGCCCGCGCCCGTATGACTTCGATCCGCAGGCCGTGCCGGCGCCCTACAATCACAGCAACGTGGATTCGGACGAGGTGTTGTTCTACGCCTCGAGCGAGTTCATGAGCCGCAAGGGCATCGAATACGGAAGCGTCACGCACCACCCGGATGGGCTTCCCCACGGACCGCATCCCGGTCGCGCGGAGGCGAGCATCGGCGCGAAGTACACGAACGAGCTCGCGGTGATGATGGATTCGTTCAAGCCGCTCAAGGTGGCCAAGGCTGCGATGCCGTTCGAGGATCCGAAGTACCACCAGAGCTGGGTCGAATCCCAACACGAAACTTTCAATCCACCGACCAGCTAGGGAAACGGGCGGCAGGCGACGGACGGCAGGCGACAGGCGGCAGGCGGCAGAAAAAAAGCGTGTCATCCCGAGCCGGCAGGCGAGGGATCGCGCTCGTCCCGAAGGAGGGCCCTCTACGGGACGATCGCGATTCCTCGCCGTGCTCGGAATGACTACCGTTTCTCGAAGGCGGCGATCGCGTTCCGCGTGAAGTCGGAGAGAACCAGCCGCCCGCTCATCGCGGCGCGATCCTCCAGCAGTTGATCCCAGGAGTCCGTGTCGTGCCAGAGCGCGGACTTGAGCTGCGTGATGGCCTCGGGATTGAACGCCGCGATCTTGTGCGCCAGCGTGCCTAACACTTGATCGAGCGCCTGCACGTTGTCGCAGATACGCGTGTAGAGACCGTGCGCGACGCACCACGCGGAATCCCGCCAATCGGCGTCGAGCGCCATCGCCGAGAATGCCGACGCCCCGATCCTCCGCTCGATCGCCGGCCCAACGACGAAGGGGCCGAGTCCGATGGCGAGCTCGCTCAGCCGCATCGGCGCTTCGGGAACCGCGAGCGCGTAGTCCGACGCCGCGACGATTCCCACACCGCCTCCGACGACCTTCCCCTGCACGCGGGTGATGATGGGCTTCGTGCAGCGGCGCATCGCCATGATGATGCGGGCGAATCCCATGAAAAATTCCTTGCCCGACTCGGGCGAATCGATCTGCTTCAGCTCGTCGAATGACGCACCCGCGCAGAACGTTCCAGCGCCTTCGCTGCGAACCACGACCACCCTGCAAGCGGGATGCTTGCTCACCGCCGCGATGCGGTTCGCGATATCATTCAGAATCGCCGCGGGGAGCGAATTGCTCTTTGGGTGGTAGAACGACACGGTGGCGATGCCGTCGGTGATCGAGCAGGTGACCACGCCCGACCCGAGCGCCTGCGTTCCTGACGGAGTTGGTGTCAGCATGAGCCTCGTTGCCTGGAAAGACGCCGGATATCGACCGGGCCGGCACGTCGTTAGCCATTGAATTCCAAGGAGATTGGTGTTTAATACACGAAACCGATCGGCCTCGGAAGAGCGGCGCGCAACACGTCGCCAACGCCCCCGCCCGCCGCGTGCGCGGCGAGGGATTCCGGGCCTCCTTTCTCGCCGGAGCAGATCGTGACGGATCAGAAATCTCCGGCCTCCGCGCCCGCCGCCGGCAGCCCCGACGACGCAGCGCGAGTGGCCGAGTTCGAGGCGCGAATCGCCCAGGGTGAATCCATCGAGCCGAAGGATTGGATGCCCGAGCGATACCGGAAGCAGCTCGTCCGGATGATGTCACAGCACGCGCATTCCGAGATTGTCGGCATGCTGCCGGAAGGCAACTGGATCACGCGCGCGCCGAGCCTTCGCCGAAAGATGGTGCTGCTCGCCAAGGTGCAGGACGAAGCTGGCCACGGGCTCTACATCTACTGCGGGACCGAGACGCTCGGCGTCGATCGCGAAGAGCTCGTCGACCAGCTGCTCACCGGAAAGGCGAAGTACTCGAGCATCTTCAACTATCCGACGCTTACGTGGGCGGACATCGGCGTAATCGGGTGGTTCGTGGATGGCGCCGCGATCGTGAACCAGACGATGCTCGCGAAGGCGTCGTTCGGCCCGTATGCGAGAGCGATGGTCCGGATCTGCAAGGAAGAGAACTTCCACAAGAAGCAGGGCTACGAGAGCGTGGCGACGTTGGCGAACGGCACGCCGGAACAGCGCGCGATGGTGCAGGATGCGGTGAACCGATGGTGGTGGCCGTCGCTCATGATGTTCGGCCCGAGCGACAAGGATTCGCCGAACTCCGCGGATCTCATTCGGTGGCGCGTCAAGCGCGACACGAACGACACGCTGCGCCAGCGCTTCGTGGACCTGACGGTACCGCAGGCGCGCGCCGTCAACCTCACCCTGCCTGATCCGGATCTCCGATACAACGAGGAGACGGAGCACTGGGCGTTCGGGGAGATCGACTGGAAGGAGTTTTACGAGGTCATCTCGGGCAACGGCCCGTGCAATCGCGAGCGGCTCGGGGCGCGTCGCAAGGCGCACGACGACGGCGCATGGGTGCGTGAGGCGGCGGAGGCGTACGCCGCGAAGCGTCAGGCAGTATCTGCTGCCTGAGGGTCGGGAATCGGGAATCGGGAATCGGGAATCGCGTGAACGGCGTCCTGGGGCCAACGGACTGGTTGGCTCCGGTTTCCGATTATTTCACAGCCTAGCGAATGCCTAACGAAACTGCTTCCTCGGTTGGCGCCAGCGCAGAGAACGCCGAGACCCAGTGGGATCTCTGGGAAGTGTTCACTCAGGAGGGCCAGGGGGCGCCGCACGAGCACGCGGGGAGCGTCCACGCCACCACCGCCGAGCACGCGATGCAGAACGCGCGCGACGTCTACGCGCGCCGCGGCAAGCTGGTGAGTCTCTGGGTGGTGCCCACCGGCGCCATCGTCGCATCCGCGCCCAGCGACGCCGGCCCGCTCTTCGATCCGGGGAATGACAAAGCGTACCGGCATCCGCAGTTCTACAAGACTCCTCGAGGAGTCCGAGGACTATGAGCGGAAACCGGGAGCGCACCGGGAACCGGGAGCAGGGGACCGGGAACGGTGATTCTACTGACGGCTGGGTTGCCGGAGCACGACCCGCGACGGCCACTTCCGGCATCGTGGAGAATCCGTTCTTCGAGTACCTGCTTCGCGTGGCGGACGATCGGCTCGTGCTCGGGCACCGGCTCTCCGAGTGGTGCGGCCACGCCCCCATTCTCGAGGAGGACATCGCGCTCGCG
This sequence comes from Gemmatimonadaceae bacterium, assembly GCA_036509075.1. Taxonomy (GTDB): domain Bacteria; phylum Gemmatimonadota; class Gemmatimonadetes; order Gemmatimonadales; family Gemmatimonadaceae; genus JAJKIV01. The sequence goes on along the minus strand of DATCGG010000307.1, from coordinate 13,674 downwards.
AACATTGCGCTCGACCTCATCGGTCAGGCGTCGCTGCTGCTCAAGCTCGCGGGCGAGGTGGAAGGGAAGGGCCGCACCGAGGACGCGCTCGCCTATTTCCGCGATGCGATCGAGTTCCGCAACGTCCAGCTGGTCGAGCTGCCTAACGGGGACTTCGCGGCCACCATCGTGCGCCAGTTCCTGTTCGACGCGTGGGACGTGCTCGTACTGGAACGTCTCACCGCCGCGTCGAACCAGGCGCTCGCCGGAATCGCCGCGAAGGCCCTCAAGGAAGCGAAATACCACGTGCGCCACACCGCGGAGTGGGTCCGTATGCTCGGCGATGGGACAGCCGAGAGTCATGCGCGCACCCAGCGGGCACTGGACGACCTCTGGCCGTATACCACCGAGCTCTTTCTGGGTGACGCCATCGACGCCGAGGCCGTGGCGTCAGGGTCGGGCGTCGACGTGGAATCGATTCGCCCGCGCTGGCGCGAGATGGTGGAGCAGGTGCTTGGTGAGGCCACGCTGACCGTCCCGAAGGATGGCTTCGCGCCTCGAGGCGGGCGCACAGGCCGGCACACCGAGCATCTCGGTCGCATGCTCGCCGACATGCAGAGCCTCGCGCGCGCGCACCCGGGGGCAGCGTGGTGACCGTCGCTGATTCGCGCCGCGAGGAGATCCTCGCCTGGCTCGACGAGGTGAAAGATCCCGAAGTGCCCGTGCTGAGCATTCGCGAGTTGGGCGTGCTGCGCGATGTCGAGGTGTCGGGTGACGACGTGGTGGTCGTGATGACGCCGACCTATTCGGGCTGCCCGGCCATGCATGCCATGGAGGTGGACGTCGTGGCCACACTCGCGCGCCATGGGGTGCCTAACGTGCGCGTGAAGACGGTCTATGCGCCGGCGTGGACGACGGACTGGATCTCCGACGAAGCCAAGGCGAAGCTGGCGGCGTACGGCATCGCGCCGCCCGCACGCGTAGAGGCCGATGAACTGGTTCCGCTTCGGCGCCGAGCGCCTGTCGCGTGCCCGTATTGCCACTCGGTGAACACGATCGTGCGGAGCGAGTTCGGGTCGACGGCCTGCAAGGCGATCCTGTTCTGCAACGGGTGCCACCAGCCCTTCGAGTTGTTCAAGGCGATCTAGGTCCCGGATCCTCGTTCCGGTCGTTGTTCAAGCCTTCTTCTTCAACTGCGATGAAGCGGATTTTGCGGAAGAGGCCGGATCACCATCCCGTTAGCCTGTATCGGGTCGGTTCCGCCAAATCCGCTTTATTGCAGTTCCAAGAAAGAGGCTCGCCGCCTCGATGATGTGTGGCCGCCTCGCACGACCGAACGACCAGCTTCGGCCCGCCTCCGCTCGCGTCGGCCACCACCTGTAGCAACCAACGAAGGCCGGGCAGTTGCACGAACATTCCAGCGAGTGCCCACGCTAGATTCACGTGCCCTACCGCTCGACCTAACGCCGCGACCCCGACGCTCACCGCCGTGCCGTCGCCCGGGTCGTACGTGATCCGGGTCAACGACCGAGAGGGGTGGTCCTCCGCTGCCACGATCGCGAGCCCGACGGTGCGACGTGCCTCGAACCACGCCCGGACCTGAGAGCACGGCCCGCACAGCTCGGCCACATAGAGCGTTGGACCACACGGTGACGCGGCGAGCGCTCTGCCTAACGCGGGCGATTCCGGAAGCGTTCGCGGATCGACCGGCGTCCACCGCGGGATCCACGACCGAACCGCGCCTAGATACGCGCGCCACGCCCCGCCGAATCGACGATCGAGGTCTCCGCCCTCGTCGCCTGCTGCGAAGCCCGCCCCGTACACGACCGCCATGAGGCCAGCGCCCGCAACCCACCAGCTGCCCAGGATGGCGCCCCAGCCGAGCATCACGAGCGCTGCAGAGAGCTGCATCGGGTTTCGCACATACGCGTAGGGTCCGCTGCTGACCAAGCGCTTCGGCGGATCGAACGGAACCGGGGTACCACCGCCACGAACCGCAAACTCCTGGACCGCCGCGAGGCCGAGCAATCCGGCGAGGAGCAGCAACTGGAGCAGAATTCCGGTGATCCACCCGCTTCGCGTCACAAGCGGCGACCAGGAGCCACCACGCTCCAGGATCGCCGCTGGCAGGACGCCGAGCGCGAGACCGCCAAATGCAAGCGCCTGCAGCATCGCTCGGCGTGGCACGTGCGCGTCTTCGCGAGTCCATTTCGAAAGGAGCTGCGCCGGAACGAGGCAGGCACCGATCGCCACCGCCTCGCCCAAAAGCCATGGCTCACCGAGCCTCACCACCGGCGCCAGTCGCGGCATCGCGACCACGTCCACCAGCGCCGCGCCCAGGGCGATCACGCCAACCGGCAGCGCTCGAGCGAGGAGGGATGGCAGGGCGCCCCATGCGACCGCCCATCCGAGATAGAGGTCCACGGGGTATCCGGCGACGGTCGCGTCCGTAACACCATAACTCCACCATCCGAGGCGCACCGCCACGGCGTGCACAGCCAGCAATGCCGGAACGTTCCACGCGGTCGCGAGAAGGGCCGCCGCACGCTCGCGGCGGCTCGGGGCCGATGCGAGCCAGGCCACGGCCGTTGCGCAGAGCGGGACGTAGAGCGCCGCGGCGCGGATCAGCAGCGTGGTGTCCATCGTGCCTAACGCGCGACCGGCGTCCGAGGCGTCGCGAGGGTCTCGACCAGATACGCCGCCGCGAGCCGGGCGCCGTAGCGCTCGAGCGGGACGAAGTACCACGCCGGGTCCAACCGCCGACGATATCGGAGCGTCCACGTCACTCGCGTGCGGCCGGCATCGACTGGTACCCAGCGAACGGTCGCGTCCTCCCACGAGAGCCAGTGCGTGATGTAGCTCGAGTCGCTCGCCAACGTGAATGCAACCGATGCGGGGTCGGCCCGAGCGACTCGCATAACGAGGGCACCGGTATGGTGCCGGCCGTGCGCGAACACCACGCGCCGTTCGTCACCGATGCGGAGCCCGTCACCGGAGGCGTGCATCGGCGTGGGGAAGCCGAGTCGAAAGAATTGGGGAAGGTCTCGGTCGAAGCGCGGCGTGGAGGCAAGCGCGAAACGAACCTCGTCGGGCGTCGCTTGGACGGTGCGGATGACGGTTATCCGTTCCTCGCGATCGAATGCGAGCGACGGGATGACACCTTCGAGGCTCAACGGCACGATCACGAGCGAAACCATGCCGCGCCATTTGCCGCCGCTCATCCTGTTGATCACCAAGCCGATCACGGTGCCGACGAGGAAGAAGATCGGCGCTGCCATCAGGATGCAAATGAGTCCTTCACCGAACAGGATGCCGGACAGGCAGAGCAGGATGGCGATGACCTTGTTGACAGTGCCGATCGCGGTCTGCGGCTGCGTGTGGAGCAGCGTGATCGCCGCGAGCGCCGGCAACCCGATGAACACGAGCGACGTGTGCTCGAGATGCTTCACCACCAGCACGCGATAGGCGACCGACACCACGACCAGTGTGACGACGATGGCCATGACGGTCAGCCGCGCTGTGCGCTCAGCGCGGTCGGAGTACACGGCGTCCGAATCCGAGTCGTGGTTCATGACACCCTCGCCAGCTCGATGTCGTGCAACTCCGGGAGGAGCTTCGCGTCGTCGAGCAGCGTCACGACTCGCCGACGCAGGGATCGCAGAAGCGGCAGTCGGGCAAGCTTGAACGCGACGACGATCAGGTCGATGGCGCCCGTGGTCAGCGCCGCCGTTCTCCTGGCGCCGGCGGAACTGTCGTGGAGGAAGAAGAGCAGTAGCCCCATGTGCAGCGCCCACAGGGCGACCGGCGCGAGTCGCGCGAGATCGTCGGGCAGGCGCTCCTCGCCAACCGCGACGGAGAACGCCGCCATGCTTTCGAGGCGATGCTGGCGCGTGGCGGGGCCGAAGAACGACAGCGGATGTTTCGGATCGCCCGCAAACCGGAGCAGGGCACCCATGAGCGGACGGTCGTCGTGGAGGATCTCGAGCTTGCTCCGAAAGGCGACCCCGAGCCGTGCCGCGAGTGACTTGTGCGAGGTGGCTTCGACGGCGACGCGCCGCGCGTGTTCGCGGGAGATGCGGTCGTAGTAGGCAAGAACGATGGCGTCCTTGCTCGGGAAGTAGTGGTACGCGGCGCCGAGTGACATACCAGCGGCCGCGGCGACGTCTCGCATCGTGGTTGCATCGAAGCCCCGCTCACGAAACAGCGCGAGGGCGGCGTTGTAGATGCGGTCTCGGGTGTCTTCCCCCTTGGCAGTGACGGTTTTGAACATGTTCAATTGTTGGGATACGGGCGGATTTCGTCAAGAGGCAATTTTGAACACGTTCAAGATCGCTGTTGTTTTGTGCTGTTGGTCACGCTGCCGTCATGCGCGCGGATACCCTGGGCAAGGATTCGCGCCGACCGGCCAGGCTTTGGTTGGAGTTCAAGACTTTCTCGGAACTACCATGAAGCTGATGACGCCGAAACAACCGGATCGCCACAGTATTGTCCGCGGCGGAGACCATGCGGGGCTGGTCGACGAGGCACTCACGCGGGAAGTAATCGGAGCGTTTTACAAGGTCTACAACACGCTCGGTCACGGCTTCCTGGAGTCGGTGTACTCCAGGGCTTTGTATATCGAGCTTCGCAGGCGCGCACTACGCGTGACGCGGGAGGTGACCGTCACCGCGTTCTACGAGCAATATCCCGTTGGCCATTTCCGAGTCGATCTATTGGTGGAGGATCGACTCGCGGTGGAGCTCAAAGCCGGACGTACAACCGTCCCCGAAGACCGACAGCAACTTCACAATTGGTTGCGAGCGAGCAACCTTACGTTAGGTATCCTTTTCCACTTTGGGTCGCGCCCATCGTTCTATCGCCTGATCTCTGAGAACAAGCCCCGCCGTGATCCGGCAGTTTCTGCTTCATCCGCTTCATCGCAGTTCTCGGAAAAGCTCGCCGCCGAAGCGGTGCGTCCAAGAACGCGTGAGCCCGCAGAGTCGAGCGATGGCGGGATCGGGCCGTTTTAGGCCCTCAGAAGGGCATCGATGCGGGCCGCGATCCGGTCCGCGTCAGGCAGCACGACCTCGAGCAACGACGGATGATACGGCATCGGGAGGTCGTCCACCGCGAGACGGTCCACCGGGGCATCCAGGTACCAGAACGCCTCACGCGCCACCACCGCCGCGATCTCCGCGCCGAAGCCGGCCGTCAGCGTATCCTCGTGGACGATCAGGCACCGTGACGTCCGCCGCACCGACTCGAGCACCGCCTCGCGGTCCCACGGCGCGACCGTCCGCAGATCGAGCAACTCCACCCGGTCGCCAAACCGCTCCGACGCTTCCGCGCACCGATGGACCATCGCCCCCCAGGACACCACCGTGATGTCAGTGCCCTCGCGCACGCGGGTCGCCACGCCTAACGGGACCACGTAGTCGTCACCGGGATAGCGCGCGCTCCCGTCGCTCGTCATGAGCAGCGATCGGTGCTCGAAGAAAATCGTTGGGTTCCGGCTCCGCATGGCCGAGCGCAACAGGCCCACCGCGTCGGCGGCGTTGGACGGAATCGCGACCTGCCAGCCGACGGCATGCACCCAGGTCACCTCGGCGCTCAGCGAGTGCCACGGATCGCCGACGTCCTTCCCGTATCCGCCCGGCATGCGCACCACGATCGGCGCGCAGAACCGGTTGGCTGTGCGCCAGCGCATGGTGCCGCAGTTGTTCAGCTGCTCGTGCGCCGGGTCCGCGTACTTCCGGAACTGAATCTCGGCCACGGGCATGAGCCCCGCGACGGCCATGCCAACGGCACGCCCGATGATGCCTTCCTCCGACAGGCTCGTGTCGAACACGCGTCCGGCGCCGAACTGCTTCTGGAGACCCTCGGTCACGAGATGGACACCACCCTTGACCCCGACGTCCTCGCCGAACACGAGCACCTTCGGGTTCCGCTGGAGCTCCGCGCGCAGTGTCCGTTTGACGGCTTCGGCGAAGCGCACGACGTCGCCGGTCGCGTTAGGCTCGGCGGTCGACGGGAGCGCGGCGAGATCGGCATCGGTCAGCCCGCCGAATGCTGACGTGTCGCCGGCACGGGCCGGCTCCTCGTACACGAATCGATGGATCGTCGATGGGTCCGGCGCCGGTCGCGAGCGGGCCCCATCCAGCGCCCGCGTGACGTCACCCTCCACCTGGGTCTCGAGCTCCGTCCACTCCGATTCCGTCATCGTGGCGGGGACGAGGTGCCGGCGAAGCCGGGGAAGGGGGTCGCGGCTCGCGTCGAACGCGATCTCCACCTCCGTGCGGTAACCTTTCTGGTTGTCCGGTCCCGAGTGCGAGCAGAGCCGCGGCACCGTCAGATGGATGAGCGCCGGTCCGTTGCCGGCGCGAACATGGGCAACGACGTCGCCTAACAAGCGCGCGGACTCTTCGGGATCGCACCCGTTTCCATCGCGAACGAGCAGGTTGGCGAACGACGCCAGGTTGCGGGCGATGTTGCCGCCCGGCGTCTGCATGTCGCCCCTCACCGAGATCCCGAGTCCGTTGTCCTCGATGTAAAAGAGCATCGGCAAGCGGAGCGTGGTCGCGATCGTAAGCGACGCCCAGAATCCGTTCGTCGCGACCGACGCCTCGCCGCCCAGGGCCACCGCTATCGCTTCCTGGTACGCGTCGTCACCGAGCACGTCGCGGTGATAGACGATGGACTGCGCCCATCCGGCCGCGGGCGTGTACTGCGAACCGACATCACCCGACATCGGTAGCACGACGGCGCCGTTCCTGTTAGGCAGGTTGCAGACGACACCGATGTCGCGCCCGTCGCTGAACCCGCCCGATCGGCCCAGGGGGCTGGCCAGCGCGTCCTCGATGGAGAGCCCCACGGACAGCAGCAGCGGCCGCGATCGGTAGTACGCCCCCACGCCGTCGTGGGGCTGATCGAGCATCGAGCCCAGGATCGATTGCGCCACATCGTGACCACGCGCCGAGAACTGGTAGAGCACGACGTGCTCGCGCGGCACGGTTGCCCGATTCCGGTTCGTCGCCTCCTCGGCGTCGTCCAGGGCGCGCGAGACGAGTGTGTTGTACGCGATGGCGCGCCAGTCGATGGCGCGGCCGGACGCCTTGGGACGAGCCGGCCTGGGCTTCGATGCGGACCGAACGGGCATGGGAGAAGAAGTTAGTAGCGGGAACCGGGAACCGGGAACCGCGGCCATCTATCGGGACGATCGCGATCCCTCGCTTCGCTCGGGATGACAAGAGAGTATCATTGCGGTTGTAATCCACCCTTCGTATCGGAATGACAACGCACCGCATTGCACTAATCGGGCTCCTCGGATGCAGGCTGCTGACATCGGCCGCGCTGGCCCAGTCCGGTCCCCCATCAGCGATCGCATCCGACCTGTCGGTCCTCCAGCGCCTGCTCGATGCCGAAGACGCGCGCGCGGGCGATTCGTCGGCGCTGGCGCCGATACTCACAGGACTCCGAAGCCCGGACATCGCCACGCGACGCATAGCGGCGCGGTCGCTTGGCCGAATCGAAAAGCTCGCGAACGTGCCCGCGCTCCAGCCCATGGTAACGGACTCGTCTCCGCTGGTGCGGGAGGAAGCCATCAACGCCATTGGCCAGATCGCCAGGGCAGCCGGCGCAAACCCGGCGGCGATGGACGACGACCAGCGCCGAGCGCTCACGTCGATCCAGGCGCTTCTGCGTGGGCTGACGACCAGCGAGTCGGACCCGGTCGTCCGCGGAGTGCTCGCGCGAACGTTGGGACGCGTACCGTACGCGACCGAAGACGTCGCACGGGCGGCCAGCGAATCGATCGCGTCGTTGCTGGATGGTGTCCCAACCGACGGCGCGCTCGCTCGCGAGCCGTGGTTCGGCGTCGCGCACGGCACTGATGCGCTCCTCCGCCGCTTCCCGAGTCTGCGGACCGCGCCGAGTGTGCTGCGCGTGGCGCAAGTGCCGCGGGTGCCGTCCGTGGCCGCCGCGGCGCGAGCGAGTGACACCAGCTGGTCGCGGGAGACGAACGTGATCCTGGCCGCGATCCGCGGCCGCGTACTCACGGCACCCGCCGATACCACAAATGCCGTCGATACCGCGACGGCGCGCGAGATTCGATCGCGGTTCCTCAGCGATTTCGGCGACGCCGACCCGCAGGTGAGACGACAGGTCGTCTCCTCGGCCGCGGTAGCGGCGGCGCTGGACGACTCGGCGCGCGCCCGCGTGGTGAACGTTGCCCTTCGCGACCGCTCCCCGAGTGTGCGTGTCGAAGCCGTTCGTGCGTACGGTCGACGACGCGGCGCCGCCTGTGCGCCACTCATCGGCGCCACGCGAGATGCCAACGCGCACGTCGCGTTGGCGGCGATCGATGCGCTTGCCGGCTCGTGTGAGCCGGTCGTGGCCGCGGTCTCGCGCCTGTCCACGCTCCTTCGTGAGCTGCCACCGAGTGCCACCTCGCGAACCGACGCGCGCGCGAGCTGGCACTACGGTGCCCACGCCGCGGTCTCGCTGGCTCACCTCGCGCCCGACTCCGCGCGCGGCGTCATCGCGCGGCTGATGGCGCATCCGAAATGGCAGGTCCGGATGTACGCCGCGCGGGCGGCCGGCGATCTCGCGGACACGGCATCGCTCCGAGGCGCTGCGCAGGACGCCGCGGACAACGTGCGCTCGGCAGCGGTCGCGGCGCTGTCAGGGTTGATTCGGCCGGTACAGCCTAACGCGACGCCTGCGATCGACCGGACACCCGGTATCGACTCGATTTTCGTTGCCGAGCTGAAGCGCCGGGACTATCAGCTCATCCTGGAGGCAGCCAGAGCGCTCGAGGGCGCACCCGCAACAGCCTCGCTCGGCGATGCGCTCTTCGTCGCGCTGGACCGCATCTCGCTCGAGCGACGAGAGACGTCGCGCGACCCGCGCATGGAGCTGCTCGCGCGAATCGAGACCCTAAGCGCTTCGAACCGCGAGGCGCGATTGCGTCCCTATCTCGCCGACTTCGATCCTGCGATCGCGGAGCGCGCCGCGCAGATACTTCGGAAATGGGGCGTCGCAAACGCGGCGGCCAACCCCCGTCCGATGGCGCCAATCCCGGTCTCACTCACGGACATCTCGAGTCTTCACAATGCGCGCGTTCGAGTCACCATGGCGGCGGCGTCAGGCGGCGGCTCATTCGAGCTGCGACTGTTCGTGGACGAGGCGCCTGCAACCGTGCGCGCTTTCGCGGCGCTGGCGGTGAAAGGGTATTACGACGGACTGACGTTTCACCGCGTGGTGACCAACTTCGTGATTCAGGGCGGCAGCCCCGGGGCCAACGAGTACGTCGGCAACAATCGATTCCTGCGTGACGAGCTGGGATTGCGCTCGCACGAGCGCGGAACGCTCGGCATCTCGACGCGCGGGCGGGACACGGGCGACGCGCAGATCTTCGTCAACCTGATCGATAACTGGCGGCTCGACCACGACTACACCGTGTTCGCGGAAGTCGTGCGCGGAATGGAGGTCGTGGACGCCGTGCTGGAAGGCGACGTGATCGAGCGGATCGACATCCTCGACGCGCCGGGATGGGTCCGAAAGTGACGGTGAGTTAGCTTTCGCGCGTCGCGCGTCGTTCCGAGCGCATTGGTATCCACCCGGAGCTCCATGGCATTCGAGCACATTCTCTACGACACGGACCAGAGCGTTGCGGCGATCACGCTCAACCGTCCGGACGTCCTGAACAGCTTCAACCGCGCGATGGCGTCCGAGGTGCGACAGGCTCTATCGCAAGCGGGCTCCGATGCGGGCGTGCGGGCGGTTCTGATCACAGGCGCAGGCCGAGCGTTCTGCGCGGGCCAGGACCTGGCCGAGGCGATGCCGAAGGATGGCCCGGCCCCGGACCTCGGCGACATCGTGGCGCGTGGATACAACCCGATCGTGCGGACGATCAGGCAGCTCGACAAGCCGGTCGTGTGCGCGGTCAACGGGGTGGCAGCCGGAGCGGGGGCCAACCTGGCGTTCGCGTGCGACTTCGTTCTCGCGGCGTCCGACGCGTCGTTCATCCAATCGTTCTCGAAGATCGGTCTCGTGCCTGACACGGGCGGCACGTTCTTTCTGCCGCGCCTCATCGGAATGGCCCGGGCGACCGCGCTCATGATGCTGGCGGACAAGGTGACGGCCCAGGATGCCGTAACGATCGGCCTCATTCTGCGCGTCGTTGACGGGCCGAATTTGCTCGATGAAGCCACGACGCTCGCACGACAACTCGCCGCACGGCCGACGCGCGGTCTGGGGTTGATCAAGCGCGCGCTCAACGCCTCCGCGACGAACGGCCTTGACGAACAGCTTGCGCTCGAGGCGCAGCTGCAGGCCGAAGCCGGATCGACGGCGGACTATCGAGAAGGCGTGAAGGCATTTCTCGAGAAGCGCGCACCCGTGTTCGTTGGTCGTTAGGTGCTCGACCGGGACACATCGATTGGCGTAGTGGGCGCCGGAGCCATGGGAAGTGGAATTGCCCAGGTTGCCGCCACGGCGGGTCACCGCGTGGTGCTCGCCGACGCCGATCCCAACGCCGTGCAGCGTGCTCGCGATGGTGTCGCGAAAGCGCTCACGCGCGACGTGGAGAAGGGCAGATTGCCCGCGGGTGGAGACGCCACCGTGCTCGGTCGCATCACGTTCGTCGAGGGCGTGAACAATCTCGCCGCGTTCGCGGATGTTGGTTTGGCGCTCGAGGCGATCGTCGAACGACTGGATGCGAAGAAGGCGCTGTTCGGGGCGCTGGAGACTGTCGTCAGCGACGACGCGATTCTCGCCACGAACACATCCTCGCTGCCGGTTGCCGCGATCGGCAGCGGATGCAAGCGCCCGGAGCGCGTCGTCGGCGTACACTTCTTCAACCCGGCGCCGGTCATGCCGCTCGTCGAGATCGTGCCGTCGCTCGCCACCGCGCCAGCAATCGTGGGGACGGCCAGAGCACTCGTCGACTCGTGGAAGAAAACGACCGTGCTCACGAGTGATACGCCTGGCTTCATCGTGAATCGCGTCGCGCGGCCGTTCTACGGTGAGTCGATTCGGATGTACGAGGAAGGCATCGCCGACGTCGCGACGATCGACTGGGCGATGAAAACCCTCGGCGGTTTCCGGATGGGTCCGTTCGAGCTCATGGATTTCATCGGTCACGACGTGAATTTCGTGGTGACCCGCAGCGTGTTCGAAGGACTCTCGTTCGACCCGAGGTATCGCCCGTCGGTAACTCAGCAGCGGCTGCTCGAGGCGGGCTGGCTCGGGCGGAAGAGCGGCCGCGGGTTCTACGACTACCGGCCTGGCGCCACCACTCCGCCGCCTAACGAAGACCGCGCGCTCGGCCAGCAGATCGTCGATCGGACGGTCGCCATGCTTGTCAACGAGGCGGTCGACGCAGTGCTCATGCGCGTCGCGACGCCACGAGACATCGATCTGGCGATGACGAAGGGCGTGAACTACCCGAAGGGCCTGATCGCGTGGGGGGAGGAGATCGGGATGGCCACCGTCCTCGGTCGCCTCGAGGCGCTGTATGCCGAGTATGGCGAGGACCGCTACCGGCCGAGCGCGCTCTTGCGACGCGTAGTGCGGGACGAACGGAGCTTGCTCGCATGACAGTGCCACCGCGGGATGGCGCGGCCCAGGCGCTAGCCGAGCGCGTGGTCGCCCACATGCTCGAACACGATGAGTTCAGCCGATGGCTCGGCGTCGAGGTGACGCACTTGTCGCCTAACGCCGCCACCGTGCGCATGACGGTGCGCCCCGAGATGGTGAACGGCTTTGGCGTCTGTCATGGCGGCATCGCCTTTTCCCTCGCCGACAGCGCGCTGGCGTTCGCGTCGAACACGCACGGCCGACTGACCGTCAGCATCGAGAACAGCATCCGGTACCCGGCGGCGATCATGCCGGGCGATGTCCTCACGGCGTCCGCGGTCGAGCAGAGCGCCAGCCGCCGGCTCGCATATTTCGACGTGACGGTTCGCAAGGTCGACGGTGAAGTGGTGGGTCTGTTCAAGGGCACCGTTTACCGAACGAGACGCGACCATTTTGCTGATGAGACGAAGCATGAGTGACGCATACATCGCAGACGGCGTTCGGACACCGATCGGCAGCTTTGCCGGATCGCTTGCCGACACTCGGCCCGACGACATGGCGGCGTTGACGATCCGGCGGCTGCTCGAGCGGCATCCCGCCCTGGATCCCGCCCGTGTCACCGATGTCATCATGGGCTGCGCGAACCAGGCGGGCGAGGACAACCGCAACGTTGCGCGCATGGCGCTACTCCTCGCGGGCCTGCCCGTGAGCGTACCGGGTGAAACGGTGAATCGCCTGTGTGCGTCGGGCATGACCGCGGTCGCGACCGCGGCGCGTGCTATTCGCAGTGGCGACGGGGACGTCTATATCGCCGGCGGCGTGGAGAGTATGACGCGCGCGCCCTACGTCATGTCGAAAAGCGCTAAGGCGTTCGCCCGCGACGTCGAGATCTTCGACACGAGCATCGGGTGGCGGTTCGTGAATCCGAAGATGCGTGACACGTACGGCATCGATTCTATGGGACAGACGGCGGAAAACGTCGCCGATCAGTTCGGCGTGTCGCGTCAGGACCAGGACCTGTTCGCCTGTCGTTCGCAGACTAAGGCCGCTGCCGCGCGCGCATCGGGCCGGCTGGCGGCGGAGATCACCCCCGTCGAGCTTGCGCCAGCGAAGAAGGGCGGCCCACCGCGCAGCTTCGCGGAGGACGAGTTCATTCGTCCGGAGACGACGCTCGAGGTGCTCGGCAAGCTCCGGCCCGCCTTCCGCACCGACGGAAAAGGCTCGGTGACGGCGGGTAACTCGTCAGGCATCAACGATGGCGCCTGCGCGCTGCTCATCGCCTCCGACGCCGGCGTGCGGCAACTCGGTGCGAAGCCGTTGGCCCGAATCGTTGCGTCGGTCGCAGTCGGCGTGGAACCGCGGATCATGGGGATGGGCCCCGTGCCGGCTACGCGCGAGGCCCTTTCGCGTGCGAAGCTCGCGCTCGATGACATGGCGGTGCTCGAGCTCAACGAAGCTTTTGCCGCGCAAACGCTGGCGTGCCTGCGCGAGCTCGGGGTGGCGGACGATGACCCACGCGTCAACCCGAACGGCGGTGCGATTGCGTTAGGCCACCCGCTCGGGATGTCCGGCGCTCGGCTGCTGCTGACGGCGGCTCATGAGCTTGTCCGGAATGGTGGGCGCTACGCTCTGTGCACCATGTGCGTAGGGGTCGGCCAGGGGACGGCGACGATTATCGAGCGTGTCTAGGGACTGGGGACTAGGGACTAGGGACTAGGGACTGGGGACTCGGCGGGGATGTTTCTACTCGCAAGGAAGCTTTGCTAGGCGGTACAAGGTTCCCGGCCGAGTCCCTAGTCCCTGCCTTTCGGTCTCCAGAGGGTAATCTCCCCATACCCAATCGTTGCAGGGAAGCTCTCGATCGGATTCCATCCATCGACGACGCGCTTCCAGAGGTCCGGCGACTCGACCTTGAACGCACGCTCGAACGTCGTCGCGAGATACACCCGTCGACCCGACAATGCGGTCCCTAACGAGTCGAACCCACTGACCGTGCGCGTTGAGTAGAACCGGCCGTCATTCGCGAGTCCGAGCCGGCGGGTGTAATAGTCGAATCCTCTGTCGGCCTGATACACCGCCACGAGCGCGTCCCCCGGCTTCGCCCTGGTGGTGAACGCCTCGATCGCTGCCCGGAAGGAT
>DATCGG010000306.1:0-8136 GCA_036509075.1 Gemmatimonadaceae bacterium | reverse complement strand
GGCGCTTCTCTGTAGGCGGGCCCGGGGCGATCGACGGCTACCCGTTCCGCCGGACCGGCGACGGCGATGACGTCCGGCAATGCAGCGATGGCGTGAATATCCCGTTAGGCGTGCCGGCCCAGTGCGAGCGTATGGTCCTGTTCCAGGCGGAGTACCGGGGGGACCTCTGGTTGTCGATGTTCGGGGACTGGCAGTTCACCGATTCGTGGCGGCACGGCGGCTGGCGCCATCGCGCGCAGTGGGTGGTGTTCACCGACGCCGGCCGCGGCTGGCTGGTTGGCGACCGCGCCGGCGATCTGCAGTACCCGAAGGACCAGCTTCCAGGGCTCTCGACGTTCAAGACGGATATCGGCGTCGGCTTCGACGCGGGACTGATCGGCCTGTTCGTGGCGAAGTCGGTAACCGACTCGAAAGAGCCACCAAACTTCTTTGTTCGTGTCGGGAAGCGGTTCTAGCCCTGTGCGATCGTTAGGCGCGGCAATCGTCCTCGCCTTCGCCCTGGCGCACGACGCGCGAGCCCAGCAGGCCGCGCGGCGGGATCAACCCGTGCCCGCCAATCCCGCGCCGGTTCAGCCGGCGGAGGGGATTGACGTATCGGTGCCGCCGTCGACGCCGAGTTCGCCCGTCCCGCTGGGTCCCCTCATTCGGACCGCGAACGTCATCGCCGACCGCGAGTTACAGAGGCTGCTGCAGAACGGGTTCCCCGCGAACCTCCATTATCGTACAGAGCTTTGGTCGCGCGGCGGGGTGTTCGACGATGTGAAATCGTCGGTCGAATGGGATGTTCTCGTGCGGTATGAGCCGCTCACCAAGACGTATCGCGTGGCGCGGTTCGTTGGTGAGAATGCCGAGAACCTCGGGCGCTTCGAGCGGTACGAGGATGCGCAGGCCGTGCTCGCGCGACCGTACCAACCGAGACTACCCGCGCGGAGGACACGCGACCGGCAGTACTACATCGTGACCCTCGAGGTCGAGGTTCTCTCGATGTCCGATCTCGATGAGATTGACCGATGGTTGCGTGGCGAGCTGAAGCCGGCGGTGCACGGCAAGCGGAACCCCGGGACTGCGCTCGGACGTGGTCTTTCCCGATTGGCGACGCGGCTGCTGGGTGGCGAAAATCGGCGGTACGAGCAGCGGACGGAAACGTTCCGGGTCGGGAATCGGGAATAGGCGGCGCGCTTCGCGCGCCGCCGGGAACGGGGAACCGGGAACTGGAAACCCCTCGGGACGCCAACAGGTGCGCCTTGAGGGGTCTCGGTTCCCGGTTCCCAGTTCCCGCGGCTCCCCTATCCCGACCCCTTATGCTTGCCCTCCAGCTCCTCGATCTGGTGCAACACCTCAGCACCGTAGAAGAGTCGGATGTAGCGCGCCTGGGTGGGAGTCAGGCGGCGAACGGCCCAGCTCAGGTGGACGAAGTGCGGCTCGACCGGGTGGGTCATCGGGTGCATCCCGATCTCGCTCGGCAGCCGATTCGACTTCCGCGTGTTGCACGGGCTGCAGGCCGTCACGACGTTGCTCCAGTCGTTGGTTCCACCGCGTGACAGCGGGACCAGATGATCTCGCGTCAACGACTCGCGCGGGCGGAGCTCCGCCTGCGTCCGGCCGCAGTACTGGCAGCGGTACCGGTCGCGGGCGAACAGGAACGTGTTCGTGACCTGACGGCGGAAGCGACGCGGCACATGAATGAACTTCGTGAGCCGGATCACGGCCGGGCGCGGCATGGTGAGGCGCTCCGACCGGACAACCCGGTCGTGATCGGCTTCGACGATCTCGGCCTTGCCGTCGATCACAAGCCGCAGCGCCCGCCGCATGGGAACCATGGTCAGCGGTTCGAACGACGCATTCAGTGCCAGACAACCAAGAATCACGCACACCTCCTTCGGTGCGTATGCGAACTCCCGCAGGATCGATCCGTGCGGGAGTCCGAGCTCATGACGGCACCCTGGCTCGACGAGGCTGGCTCCCGTCGAACATTAAACCCCTCGCAACCTATTAAAGTGCCGATATGATAACAAGATGACTTCTCATCGGCAGAAGTCACGCGATTTACACTCCGGCACTGACCCCGCTGGGCACGGGGGTTAGCCAGCCGTACGGGTCGGCGATCCTGCCCTTGGCGATGGACATGAATCGCTCCTGGATCGCCGCCGTGAGCGGGCCCGGCTTCCCTTCTCCAATCTCGATCCGGTCGACCGAGCGGATCGGCGTAAGCTCAGCCGCTGTCCCTGAGAAGAATAGCTCGTCCGCGAT
Organism: Gemmatimonadaceae bacterium; assembly: GCA_036509075.1. Taxonomy (GTDB): domain Bacteria; phylum Gemmatimonadota; class Gemmatimonadetes; order Gemmatimonadales; family Gemmatimonadaceae; genus JAJKIV01. The sequence goes on along the minus strand of DATCGG010000306.1, from coordinate 5,886 downwards.
ATAAAGCATCTCGCGCGGGATATTCTGCTCCCGGATCCCGACGCCGAGATCACGTGCGATCTGAATGACGGAATCGCGCGTGATGCCGTGAAGGATGCCCGCCGCGATGGGAGACGTATACAGGACTTCGTCACGAATGAGGAACAGATTCTCGCCGGACCCTTCGGCGACGAAGCCAAAGGAATCCAACATGATCCCTTCCGCATACCCGTCGAGCTTGGCCTGAGCCTTCGACAGCTGCGAGTTCAGGTAGTTCCCACCAGCCTTGGCAAGCGTGGGAAAGGTATCCGGAGCGGCGCGACGCCAGCTCGACACGGACACGTCTACCCCATTGGCAAGCGCCTCGTGACCGAGGTACGCGCCCCAGTTATACGCAATGATGAACGTCTCGACCGGGACGCCGATCGGGTAGAATCCCATCTGCTCGCCGGTGCGCACGACCACGGGCCGGAGGTAGCAGGCGCGCACATCGTTCGCTGACACCGTGTCCACCGCCGCCTGCATCAGTTCCTCGAGCGACCACTTGAGCGGCATCCGGTAGATCTTGCACGAGTCCTGGAGGCGTCGCATGTGGTCGCGCAGCCGGAAGATCGCTCCGCCACTGGGCGTCTCGTAGCACCGGATGCCCTCGAACACACTCGATCCATAGTGGACGACGTGGCTCATCACATGGATGGTCGCGTCCTCCCACGCCACGAGCTCGCCGTCGCGCCAGATCTTGGCGGTTCTCCCGGCGGAGCGGTCGGTCATTGCAGTATCCCCGTTGGGTGTGCAATCGGATGATAACTGGCCGCACTGGAGGACGCTCGCTCAGCGCCGGTCCTTCGCGGACCACTCCGCCAGCGCTTGCGCGGCGGAATCGAGCGACGGTACCGTGGCCGCCGAGCCCACGAGGCGTGCGTCTCGGACGAGCGGGCGACCGGCGACCGCCACGAACGTCGCCATGATGCCCGATACGGCGAACACCAACGCCGACGCCGGATCGTAAACCGGCGTGGAGCGAAGTGCAGCGAGCGGGAACGCCGCCAGGTCGGCGGACTTGCCTACGTCGAGCGAGCCGATCTCGGCCTCCAGGCCCAGGGCTCGCGCGCCGCCTAACGTCGCCAGCTCGAGCGCTTCGCTGGCCGAGATGGCGTCGAACCGAGCGGTGCGCGCGCGTTGCATGAGGATCGCGAGACGCACTTCATCGAGCAGGTCCATCCGGTTGTTGCTCGCCACCGAGTCCGATCCGATGCCAACGCGGATACCCGCCCGGATGAAATCGGTAAGCGGCGCGATCCCGTGACCGAGCTTCGCGTTCGACGCGGGGCAATGCGCGACGGAGCAGTCGTGGCGCGCGATGGCCCCGACGTCATCTCCATCGACGCGAACGCAATGGATGAGGAGTGGACGTGCGTCGAGCACGCCAACGCGCTCGAGCAGGCGAATCGGCGAAGCGGCCCGCGGCACGACCTCGATCCCGCGCGACCGGTGCGACTCCGCCCAGCCACCTAACGCGTGCTGGACCAGGCTCGACTCGTCCGCGCTCTCGGCGATGTGCACCGCAACGGGCAATCCTTCCTGGATCGCGAACGCCGCCGTCCCTTCGAACAGCGCATCGCACACGGAATATGGCGCGTGGGGCGACACGCCAACGCGTACGAGCGCCGTCGCCTCGCGGCGCAGCGCGTCCACCTTCCCCCGAAGCCCGGCCAACGACTCGGCGCATTGCGTCGGGTCGGGGCCGAATACTTCCTGGTACGAAATCCCGCGCACTCCCACGTCGAGCATCGCGCGAAACGGAGCGCCCGAGTCGTTCGTGTCGGCGTAGGTCGTGATCCCGCCCAGCAGCCCTTCGGCGATGCCAACGCGGGCGGAGTCGATTAGCGCTTCCGGCGCGAGGGCCTCTCGGCGCGCGTGCGTGAGACGGAAGATCCACGACCGGAAGTCGAGGTCTTCCAGGAACCCGCGCATCACGGTGAGCTCGAGATGCGTGTGCGCGTTGACGAGCCCCGGCAGGAGCGCAACGTCGCCAAGGTCGACGTCGGTCCCGTCAGGTGCGCCGCGCCGTTCGCCGACGTACGCGATGCGCGCGCCGTGTTCGACCACCGTACCGTACGCGATCGGTGGACTGGATATCGGCAGCACCCACCGCGCGTGGTAGCGGATCATGCGGTCACGCGAGCCGCGCGTACGGGTCGAACAGGTCTTCGTCGCGCGCCCCGCAGTGCCGCGCGAGCGCGAGCGGAAACGTGAGGTCGCCGACCTGGTCGGCCGAGTGGCCGTCCGAGCCAAGCGATATGCGAACGCCGCGGTCGATGGCCCGCCTAACGAGCCGCTCGTGCGCTTTATACCGGGCCGAGATCTCGAACGCGATACCGGCATCGAACAGCGCGGCAACGAGACGCTCCTCACGCTCCTCGGTCCACAGCTCATCCGCCGGGACATCGCGGAGCGTGAGGTTCACAAGCGTGGGGTGCGCCAGAATGTCTACCGGCATCGTGCCCGCCAGCGCCTCGGCGTTCGCGACCAACGCGTCCATGTACTCGTCGCGCGTGAGCGACGCCGGGAACCGACGCGAAAACGCGTGGACGAGTGTGCGGTCGTCGAGGTAGATGGCGTGAAGCGATCCGAGACGGTGTGTAAAGCGTCCGGCGAGATCATCGGGCAGCTCCCGCCACAGCGCATCGTGCCAGCAGAACTCGCCGCCCCGTGCGATGGGATACCGTTCCAGCTCGTCGAGATACGCGCGGATGGCATCCATCGAAGCGACCGCCCCGCTCACATCGCGCGAGATGTGATCGCTGACGCTGGGCCTCACGCCCCGGCCGGTCACGTGCTCGATCAGCTGCGGTACATCGAGCGCGCCGTCTGACAGGGTCGAATGCGCGTGGCAGTCGACCGGTTTCCACGCCATTCGCTTACGGGATCTTGAATGGATTCGTCGTCGTATCGCGCTTACCGGGCGGTTTCGGCACGTTAGGCACCCCCGGCCGCGTGGTGGTGTCGAACGGCTGGCCCATGTTGAACGGGGAGTGCACGGTGCACTCCTGAATGGGCTCGGTCCCCGCAATGAAGTACTCGGTGACGACCGAGTCCGGCGGACAGTACGGATTCGCCAGCTCGCCGGTCGTACGGTCGATCTCACGCGTCGTGATGCCTTCCGGACGTGGCCAATCAGGCGGCGCCGGCCGCCGACGGTAGATCTCCGTCATGAACGACGTGTACGCCGGCGCCGCAAGCTCGCCGCCCTGCGCATTCCCCTTGATCTTCTGCGGTCGATCGAAGCCCATCCACACACCGGCGACGAGATCCGCGGTGTAGCCGATGTACCAGACGTCCGCGCCATCGTTCGTCGTCCCGGTCTTTCCGCCCGACGGCACGAAGAACCGAGAGCCGACGCTCCCTGCCGCCGTACCGCGCTGCACGACGTCCTTCATCATGCTCACCATGAGCCACGCTTCCGGCGCACTCAGCACCTGCGCACGAACGGGCTGCGGCTCCCAGAGCACCTCGCCATTCTGATTCTCGACGCGACGAATCGCGTTCGCCGCCGTTCGCACCCCGAGGTTCGCGAACGCGCTATACGCCGAGATCATCTCGATCGGGAATACGTCGGCCGACCCGATGGCAATGGACGGATACGGCGGGATCGTCGACGTGATACCGAACCGCTTGGCCATGTCGATGACCGTCTGCTCACCCAGCTCCATTCCGGTGCGAATCGCGGGGAGGTTCCGCGACATGTAGAGCGCGCGACGGAGCGGAATCGGGCCCTCGAACTTCCCGTCGTAGTTCTGGGGCGTCCATTGGTCGCCCGCCACCTGTGGCAACGTGATGGGCGCGTCATCGATGATCGTCGCAGGAGTCCGCCCGTTTTCGATGGCAGCTGAATAGACGATCGGCTTGAACGTCGACCCGGGCTGACGGAGCGCCTGAGTCATACGGTTGAATTTCGAGTCGTCGAACTGGCGACCACCGACCAGCGCACGCACGGAGCCATCCCGCGGGTCCATCGCGAGGAACGCGCCCTGAAGGTACGGCGAGTTCGGCGCTGCCGACTCGTCGCCATTCGCGGTTCGTGCCGCGAGCTGCTCATACGTCCGATGCGAGAACTTCCCGTACTTGCCGCCTTCAATCGCGCGCAGCTGGTTCTCCAGCGCGCGCTCGGCAGCCGACTGCATGTCGAGGTCGAGCGTCGTATAGACCTTGAGGCCCTGCTCATACAATCGCGCGCCAAACTTCTCATCGAGCTGTTGCCGTACCCATTCGACGAAGTACGGCGCGACCTCGCCCGACTCGGTCTTGCTGCCTAACTGGAGCGGATACGCTTTCGCGAGGCTGGCGTCTGCGTCGCTGATCGCGCCGTTGCGGCGCATCAGCTCGATGACGGTGTTCCGCCGCTGGATCGCGCGTTCGGGGAAGCGACGCGGATTGTAGCGCGCGGGGGCCTTGGGGAGCGCCGCCAACATCGCGGCCTCCGCGAGATTGAGGTCGTGAACCGACTTGCCGAAATAGCGCTGCGAGGCGGTCTCCACTCCGTACGCGCCATTCCCGAGGTTGATCTGGTTCAGGTACAGCTCGAGGATCTTGTCCTTCGAGTAGCGCTCCTCGATCTGCCGGGCGACTTTCGCCTCCTTGACCTTGCGAACGAGGTTCTTTTCGCGGGAGATGCGCTCGGGAAAGACGTTTCTCGCGAGCTGCATCGTGATGGTGGAAAAGCCCTGCTCCCACGAGCCCGCGCGGAGGTTGCGGAGCGCCGCGCCAGGAACGCGAACCCAGTCGATGCCGGAGTGCTGGTAGAAGCGCTTGTCCTCCGTGAGAACGAACGCGTCTTTCACGACCTTCGGGATCTCGGAGATCTTCACGAGCGTACGGCGCTCGAGCCCGACCTCGGCGATGAAGCGGCCGTCGGCGGCGTAGACCTTGGAGGTCTGGCGAGGCGTGTAGGTATCGAGGATCTGTACTGGAGGGCAACGTCCACCGTTGCAGACCAGCACCCAGCTCGCGAACGCGATGCCGCTGCCGAACGCGGCGAGAAACGTCAGCCCGAGCAGAACCGACCGGACCAGTTTGGGATTCCGCTCGGTGAATTGGCGGAGGCGAGAAGGCGTTTTCATCCAGCGGGGAAGGTACGACGGGAACGGGGAACCGGAACAGAGCCGACTCTGACTCCATCCAGCCAGCCCCAATATCTTACTCGAATGACTGCACGATCCTATCTCGATGAGCTCGCGTGGCGCGGGCTGTTATTTCAATACACCGAAGGCGCTGGTGAGATGCTCACCGGGGGGCCGATCGTTGCCTACTGCGGATTCGACCCGACGGCGCGGAGCCTCCATGTCGGGAATCTGATTCCGGTCATGGGACTGGCTCATCTGCAACGAGCTGGCCACAGACCAATCGTGCTTGTCGGCGGCGGAACGGGCATGATTGGCGACCCGAGTGGGCGGACTTCGGAGCGACAGCTCAACTCGCTCGAGGTCGTCGAAGAGAACGTGCGGGGGATTCGGCATCAGCTCGAGCGATTCCTGGACTTTTCGGGCCCGCAAGGCGCCCTCATGCGCAACAATGCGGAGTGGCTCATGAACCTCGGCGCGATCGAGTTCATGCGCGACGTGGGGAAGCACTTCACGGTCAACTACATGACGGCGAAGGACTCCGTGAAGTCTCGTCTCGACAGCGGGATTTCATACACGGAGTTCTCGTACATGCTGCTGCAGGCGTACGACTTTCTCGAGCTGCGCCGTCGTCATGACGTGCGGCTGCAGATGGGCGGCAGCGATTAGTGGGGCAACATCACGGCGGGCATCGAGCTGATCCGGCGCACGCGAGGCGCCGAGTCGCACGCCCTCACGTTTCCGTTGCTGACCACGGCGTCCGGGACGAAGTTCGGCAAGACCGAAG
>DATCGG010000305.1:0-8884 GCA_036509075.1 Gemmatimonadaceae bacterium | reverse complement strand
GCTCATCGCGCAACTGATCGGTGAGCTCCTTCGGCCGCTCCGCGAGATGCGCCGTCATCAGTTGCTGCGCGGTGGTCTTGTCGTGGAACGGGTGATGGCCCGCGAGCAGCTCGTAGGCGATGACGCCCCAGGAGTAGACGTCGGCGCGCGCGTCGACGTCGTCGCCTGCGGCCTGCTCGGGCGCCATGTACGCCGGGGTGCCCAGCGAGGAGCCGGCCTCCGTGAGCGTCAGCTCGCCGCCAGGGCCCGCGGCCGCCAGCGCCTTGGCGATCCCGAAGTCCGTGACGACGGCGGTGCCCGACGAAAGCAGCACGTTGGCGGGCTTGATGTCGCGATGTACGACGCCGTGGTCGTGCGCATAGGCCAGCGCCTGCGCGAGGTTGCGCAGGATCTCCACGGACTCGTCGAGCGCCACGGGACCCGCCTGAATGCGCGCGCGCAGGGAATCCCCCGGCACGAACGGCATGGTGTAGAAGGGGAGCCCATCACTCGTGACGCCGGCATTGAGGACCGGGACGATGTGAGGCTCCTGCAGCGCCGCCGCCAGCCGAATCTCGCGCGTGAACCGCTCGGCGCTCAGGCTGACGGCGCGCTCTGGCGCGAGCACCTTGATGACGACATCGCGATTGAGCGCGGTGTCGTGCGCGAGGAACACGCGCGCCATGCCGCCGCCGGGCAGCTCACGCTCGATAGTGTAGCCGCTGCCTAACGTCGCCTGAAGCTGCTCACGGAGATCCGGGCTCAGTCGGTGAGTCATCCGATCGTGAGTATGGCGCGAACGACGCGCCGCGGCAAACGTGGCCCGGGACGCACCTGAGTGTCATGGCCGTTCTCTGGCGCCGGCGGGTGCCGAACTCAACGTGGTCACGGCCGGTCGAGTCGCCCACAACGTCAGCCGCCGAACCAGCGGACCGAGACGCGGATGGTCGAGCAATGGTGCGAGCTCCCGGACGACCGTCGTCACGATCGCCGTGGGACCGGTCATGGCCGCGATGTTCGCCTCGAGCAGGGCCGCCGTCGCTGCTTCGTCACCCAGGTCGAGGCCAATCATCATCGCCATGGCGGCGGGACCGACGTACTCACGCTGCGCCCGCTCACGGAGCTCTGCACGAAGAGCGAGCGCCTCATCACGCCGGCCGGCCAGTGCGAGGGCACGCGCGTACATGCCAACGATGAGCGGAGCGCGCTGCGTGAGCTCGACGGTACGACGCATTCGCAGGACCGCCTCCTCGTGACGCCCGAAATCCGCGAGCCGGACAGCCGACATCCACAGGTGAATCACGGCGTTCGGGTCCATCGCGAGCGCCGTCTCGTGTGCGTCGAGCGCCGCCGCGGAATCCGCTCCGGGAATACCGACAACAGGAAATCCCATGACGGATATGGCGCGGATGAACACCGACAGCGGATCGAGCGACACGGCGCGAAGTGCTGCCGCCTTGCTCGCTTCGAGGTTGCCGAGCATGCCATTCAGAAATGCGACGTACGCGTGCGCCAGCGGCTCGTTAGGGTCTATCGCCAGCGCCCGCTCGAGGTGCGGCCCGGCATCGTGCCAGTCGGATCGGAGATACAGCTTCAGCTGTCCCCACAGCACGTGGATGAGCGCAAGGTCGGGCCCCAGGCGCTCGGCCGCCTGAAGCGCGGCCGTCGCGACGTCGTTCGCCTCTATCGTCGGGATGTACTGATACACACCGAGTCCGATGTGTGCTTCGGCCAGACCGAGATGTGCACGCGCATAGTTGGGATCTCGTCCCAGCGCCTGGCGGAAGTACTCGATCGCCCGGCGCAGCGATGCGGGCGATCGCATATAGGCCGCCTCTCGTCCGCGAAGATACAGTTGATACGCTTCGAGATCGTCGGTCTGAGGAGCGACGAGGGTGGCGGTCTGGTCCAGTCCGAGCGTGAGCTTCAGCTGGTCCACGATGCCGCGAACGATTTCATCCTGGATCGCGAAGATGTCGTCGAGGTCGCGGTCGTATCGCTCGCTCCAAAGCTGTGTCCCCTCGGCGGCATTCATGAGCTGCACGGTGACGCGCACGCGATTGCCGGCGCGCCGGACGCTCCCTTGGACGACCGTGCGGACACCTAACGTGGAGCCGACGGTCGCCAACTCTGCGTGCTTGCCCTTGAACGCGAAGCTCGACGTGCGCGCGGCGACCCTGAGTCCCTTGAGCGACGTGAGCGCGCCGATCAGGTCGTCGGTGATCCCGTCGCTGAAGTACTCGTTCTCCGGGTCGCCGCTCATGTTCGTGAACGGCAGGACGGCGATACGGGGGTTCGCCTTGGCGGCCGGCGGCGCGACTGGCGTCGTGGAGACCGCGTTAGGTGTCGACATGCTCTCGAGCGCGCGGACGATCGCGGACGCACTCTCCGGTCGCTCCGACGGATCCTTGCCGAGGCATTGCATGACGATGGTCGACAGCGGCGTGGTGACGTGGGTGGTGTGCGTCGTGAGCGGCTCCGGCTGCTCGGTGAGGTGCGCCGCGACCAGCGCGTGCATGTTCCGCTTGCCGGCGAACGGATGCTGGCCCGCGAGGAGCTCGTACGCCATCACGCCGAACGCGTAGAGGTCCGCGCGGAAGTCGACGTCCGGATCACCGGCGGCCTGCTCCGGCGCCATGTACGCCGGCGTGCCGATCTGCATGCCAACCTGTGTCAGGACGTCGCCGGCGAGCGTCGTCGCCGCACTCAAGGCACGCGCCACGCCGAAGTCCGCAACCATCGCCACGCCCTCGGCCAACAGCACGTTCTCGGGCTTGATGTCTCGGTGCACGATACCCTGGCGATGGGCGTATGCGAGCGCGCGAGCGACGTCACGCAGGATGCTCTGGGCCTCGGCCGGCGGGAGCGGCCCGGCGGCGAGTCGGCCACGCAACGATGCCCCCTCGACGAACGGCATCGTGTAGTACGGAATCCCATCGACGTCACCCGCCGACAGCAACGGGACGATGTGCGGATGCTGCAGCCGGGCGGCGAGCCGAATCTCGCGCTCGAACCGCTCGGCCGAGACGCTCGCAACGAGGTCGGGTGCAAGCACCTTCACGACGACGCGACGGCCGAGTCGCGTGTCGGTGGCAACGAAAACGCGCGACATGCCTCCGCCACCGAGCTCGCGCTCGACGGTGTAGGCCGATCCCAGCGTGCCTTGTAACCGTGTGCGGACGTCCGCGGTCATGCGCGACGAGTGTGGTGGGAAAATGAAGGGTGAATGATGTGTCGTGGGACCACCGCGGGCGAGGTCAATGCACGATCCAGCGGTCGCGGACGGCGTGTGTCGGGAATCCCGGAAATTCCTCGTGTGCGGGATTGGCGAGGCAGAAACGAACGCCTCGTGTACCCAACTCGAGGAGGAGCCCATGCGATCCCGGATCCAAATGCTGGGGGCCACACTCGTTGTCGCGAGTGCTTGCCACGACGGCCCGACCAACGCATCGCGAAGCCCAGCTGTTGACATTGCCCCGCGCGCCGCTGCCACCGAGGCACCATCGACGTCAACGGTGCGATGGAACCGCAGATCGGTCGCGCTGTTCCGCGCGCGAGGAGGGGATGTCGGCCGTATCAACTCCTACTTGTCGATCGCGCAGTATCGCGCCGTGCTCGCCGCCCAGGCCGAGCGTCATGGTCAGTCACGCGCCTCGGCCGCCGGAGCAGCTGCTGGCGCGTCGGTGGTCGTGCTCAAACAGTTCTACCCGCTCGATGCGACGGCGATCGACGCGCAACTCGAGGCACAGCGCGCCGAATCGCCGTTAGGCGCCGAGATCAACGCGGACTTCGCGGCGGGTGAGGCCATCGGGCGCGCGGTTGCCGCGTCAGTGTTGGCATGGGCAGCGTCCGACAATTACGTGCAGACGCCGCCTGGGACGCCGCCTGTCGGCGAGGGCTTCTGGGTCAGCAGCGGTGCACCAATCGTTCGTGGCGGATTCGGCGCGCGACCCTTCTTCCTCACGTCGGAGAGCGAGCTCCGTGCTGCGCCGCCACCAGCGTTTGGATCCGCAAGGTATCTCGCCGACCTCGCCGAGGTGCGTGCGATCTCCGACAGTCGAACTGCGGAGCAGTTGGAGATCGCCCGGAAGTGGGCCCCGTTCGCAAACCCCGTCTGGAGCGGCGTCGCGGCTGACCTGCTCGACAAGTACCATCGATCGGAGCTCGAGTCCGCTCGTACCCTCGCGTACGCCAACGCCGCGGAGTTCGACGCGATCATCGCCTGCTGGGACTCGAAGTTCACCTACTGGTTCATCCGTCCGTCGCAGGCAGATCCCGGAATCACGCTCCCGATCGGATTGCCGAACCATCCTTCATATCCGTCGGGACACTCGTGCGCTGACGGAGCGTGGCGCGGTGTGCTGACCGACGCCTTCCCGAGCGAGCGGGTGTTGATCGAGAGGCTCGAGCAGGAGGGGGGCATGTCGCGCATCTATGGCGGCATCCACTACCGGTTCGACATCGAGACAGGACACGCGATTGGCCGAGCGGCGGCGCGACTCGCGCTCGAGCGTCGCGGGTTGGAGTAGCTCGCTCTCGCGATTTGCCACAGGCGGATTGTGTCTTCCCCGCTAAACTTCACGGACGCGGTGCGGAGGTCGAGGAGGCTTGCGTCCTCGCACCGCGTTAGGCTGGTCTTCGTGACGCTAACGCGGCACCGGACGCGGACCCACGATGGCGTCGCTCAGCGGCAGGTTGACACGGCGGAGCAGGGCGTGAAAGCGAGCGCTCGATCGTATCGGGTCGTAGATCGGATCGAGCACGCCCGGGAACGCCGGCCAGAGCTCGTTTGCGTCTGTTGCCCGCTCCAGTGCGGCCATGGCCGCTGTCGTATCGCCCATCGCCAACATCACGAACGAGCGAGTCGTCCTGGACAGCCAGGGCGTGGGGCGTCTGCGCTCCAGTTCACGGAGTCGCTGGAGGGCTGTGGCAGTGTCACCGATTACGGCGAGCGTCCAGAGCGTCCTCGAGTCGTAGGGTGACAAACGGTCTACCAAATCCCGAGCGCCGGCGAAATCACCGCGCCTGACCCGAACAGTCGCTCCGAGCTGGAGGGTAGTGTAGTTCGTCGAGTCGTTTTGAAAAGCGCGTTCGCTCTCCACGAGGGCGCTATCCATCTGCCCCTGGAGTAAGTAGGTGAACGCCACCCAGCTCGACACCAATGCCGATGCGGGTTCGGTGCGTCGGGCAATGAGAAACTGTTGCAACGCATCGGCAGCCCGGCCCTGGTGGAGCATGTATCGTCCGTACTGCACCAGCGGCTCGATGTCGTCGGGCTTCCGGAGACGGATTGCTGTCTGCAACTCGGCGGCGGCACTGTCCCAGTGATACGCGTATTGATGCACCATGCCGAGCGCGACGTGCGGCGGCGCGAGCGTGGAATCGAGCCGAAGCGCTCGCTCTGCCGCCGCTCTTACCGGCCCAGCTACCTGACGCGTCGTGATCGGTTCGAAGTACGGTGCGAGCGCGAGCGCGAGGCTCAACCCGGAGAACGCGTCGGCGTAAAGCGTGTCCAGCTCCGTGGCACGCCTGAACCGTTCGACGCTCGCCTGCATCCTCTGCTGGCGCATGGTGAGGGCGCGCTGACCGAGGACGTAGAGGCGGTACGCCTCGGGATTGACCGTGCGAGCCGGACGCTCGCGAGCCTGTACCGGGTCGCTTACGACTGGCAGGGCGGCCATCGTCACTTCATGCGGTGCCTTCGCCAGGGACGTCGTGCGGTCACGCGTCGCCAGGTATCCGATCAGCGCGAACCCGGCGATGACCGGTGTGACGAGTACCGCTCGTGGCAGCGGGCGAGGACGTCGAATGGCCGCGTTAGGCCCGGTCGTCTGGGCGGCGTCGAGCTCCGTGAGCAGCTCCTGCGCGCGCTGAGGCCGGGCCGCCGGCTTCTTCTCGAGGCAGCGTGCGACGAGTCGCGACACCGATTCGGGAACGGCGGCACTCACGGCGGCAAGCGGAACAGGCGCTGTCCCGACGTGTGCCGAGATCATCTCCCGCAGCGGCAGATTGTGAAAAGGCGGGTGCCCCGCGAACAACTCGTATGCCAGACAGCCGAACGAGTAGATGTCCGCGCGGTGATCCGTTGTCAGATCACCCACCGCCTGTTCCGGTGCCATGTAGGCGGGCGTTCCGATACCCACGCCAGTCTGCGTGATCGCACGACGGGAGTCAGGCTGCGTTCCAACGATGGGAACGGAGTCTGACCCCGGACGGGGCGTTTCATCGCCACCGGCGGCGGCGGCGATGGCTTTCGCAATGCCGAAGTCGGTGACGACCGCTGCGCCGCTCGACAGCATCACGTTGTCGGGCTTCACGTCCCGATGGACGACGCCGTGCTCGTGGGCGTACGCCAGGGCCCGCGCAACGTCGCGCAGTACGCTCACGCACTCCCCCGACGACATTCCCGGGCCGACGCGCAGCCGTTCGCGGAGCGACGGCCCCTCCTCGTACGGCATCACGAAGTAGAGCGCCCCTCCGGTATCGCCCGAGTCGTAGACCGGCACGATGTTGGGGTGCCGGAGCCGGGCGGCGATCTCGATCTCACGGAGGAAGCGTTCCCTGCCTAACGAACGAGCCAGGTCCGGTCGAATGACCTTCACCGCGACGGACCGCGAGTGCTTGAGATCTCGCGCGAGATAGACGCGCGCCATCCCACCCCGACCGACTTCGCGTTCGATCCGGTACCGCCCGCCGAGCATCTCGGGAATCGCGGCATCGGGATCGGCGACGAGCAAATGCGAAAACCCCTCGGCCGCGGGCCGGTCCAGCATAGGCACCGCGCGCTCGCATTCGTCGACGAGCCGCTCGATTTCGTCCCGAAGCTGCGCGTCGCCCCCGCTAACCTCTGTGAGCACGGAAGATCGCCGGTCGCGCGGCGCATCGAGCACGGCGTCCACGAGCGGCGAGAGCTGCAGCCATCGGTCGGCCAACAGCGATCCGAAGTCACTACTCGACTGCCGCGGCTCGCTGTCGCTCACGGCGACAACGCTCGCCGCAACAACATCCGCGCCTTCGCCCAATCCCGCTGGACGGTGCGAGCAGTCACCTCGAGCACTTCGGCGGTCTCCTCTTCGCTCAGGCCGCCGAAGAACCGGCACTCCACCACGCGAGCGAGTCGCGGCTCCGTCACCGCCAATTTGTCGATTGCGTCGTTGAGATCGACCATGAGCTCGGCCTGATCGTCCGCGTCGAGCTGCTCCTCGTCGAGCGTGACGCGACGAAGGCCGCCCTCACGCTTCTGCGCGAGACGCGCCTTGGCGCGATCCACGAGCACGTGCCGCATCGCGACCGACGCCAGCGCGAAAAAATGGGACCGATCGCGCCACGCAACCCGGGACTGATCGACGAGCTTCAGGTAGGCTTCGTGAATGAGCCCGGTCGTCGACAGCGTTCCGCCGCCCTTCCGCAACGTCAGCTGCCGGCTCGCGATGACTCGGAGCTGCTCGTACACCGCCGGCAGGAGGCGATCGAGGCTATCTCGCCGCCCGCTCCGAAGCTCCTGCAGGACATCCACATCAGGGGTGTGTTCCATCTGACGCGGGGCTGCCATTAGGGCGCTCGGCCCGGCAGGAGGAGCGGGGTGTCGGGTTCGATTCGGCTGTTTGTGTACGTCAGACGTCGAATGGCGTACGTTGCGTCCGTGCAAAAACATGGAGCGGCGTTAACGCGAAGGCAACAAACGAGAGGCCCCACAGCGCATGACACGCTGTGCCGTGCCGCCCGAGGAAATCCGATGCCGACGAACCACCACAGGTATAGACGGACGGGTCTCACGGCTGTCTTGCTTGTGCTATCAGGCGGTTGTTCGCGCAGTTCAGGGTCGGCCGACACCTCGAACGTTGCGCCGCCGGCGCCCGACACGGCGAAGACCGTCAACCTGATGACGCCACAGGAGCTGTCGTCACTCCCGACTCAGCCACCAGACCAGCGCATTTCGTACGGCACGGACTCGAGTCAGTACGGCGAGCTCAGAGTGCCGACAGGTCCGGGGTCCCATCCGGTCGTTGTGCTCGTTCACGGCGGCTGCTTCAAGGCGGCCTACGCACAGGCCAGCTATTTCGGACAAGTAGGCGACGCTCTCAAGGCGAAGGGCATCGCGACATGGAACATCGAGTATCGTCGACTCGGGCAACCGGGGAGCGGCTGGCCGGGTACGTATCTCGATGTCGCACACGGCGTGGATCACCTGCGAGCGATCGCGGCGCAGCACAAGCTCGACCTGCGTCGCGTGGTGATCGTCGGCCACTCGGCGGGCGGGCATCTGGCGATGTGGGCGGCTGCTCGTACGCGGGTGCCGAAGGGGAGTCCGCTCTACCTGGCGAATCCGCTGCCAGTGCGTGGTGTGGTGGACCTCGCGGGCCCGGTGGACATGACCGCGCACATTCGCGAGTACGAGGGCTTGTGCCAGGACTCCGTCATCACGACGCTCCTCGGCGGAACGCCAAGCACGGTCCCGGACCGCTATGCGCAGGCGTCGCCGATGGCGCTGTTGCCGTTGGGCGTGCCGCAGGTGATCGTCATTGGCACGCACGAGGACTACGTGCCGCGCGACCTCGTGGACGCGTACGCCAGCGCGGCCGCAAAGGCTGGAGACTCCGTGCGCACGATCATCTTTCCAGGAGCGGGCCACTTCGAGATCGCGAGTGCCAGTCAGTGGACGTGGCCGCGAATCGAGACGGCTATCCGCGCTCTGCTTGATGGAAAGCTGCCGCCTGAGTGACGGTCGCGTTGCAGTTCGGCGGGATCAGGATGAAATTGCGGCGTGTCCGAACCGCGGCGCTGAGCTCGGTGTATACCTCGAACGTCCGGCCGTCGACACCGAGAGCGAGACCGCTGTGGCCCACATGACCAACCCTGATCCGCTGAATCTCGTCGTCGTTGACGACGACGAAGAGGTTCGTAC
>DATCGG010000304.1:0-16529 GCA_036509075.1 Gemmatimonadaceae bacterium | reverse complement strand
ACGCCGCCTACGGCCCGACGCCCCGCCTCCTTGCCGCGCTAGGACTGACCGTCAGGGCTAGCAACTGCCGCCCGCCGCCTGCCGCCTGCCGCCTGCCGCCTGCCGTCCTCAACGCCCAATTGTACGGAGCGACTCCAGCCGCGCCACGCGACTCTTCGGGCTATCGAGACTGAACGACCGCGCGTCGCCCAGTTGCTCCCGCACGAACGCCTCCGTCTCCTCCACGGCTGCCGCGAGCGCCTTGTCCCTCTTGCGACGGAACGTCGCCCAGACGATCGAGCCGGCGCTCTGGTCGAACTCCCACAGGCCAACGATCTGCCCGCGGTCCAGAATCGCGTGACTCGGCAGATCCGCGAGCCCGCCCACCGGCTTCGATGCCGCGTCGACCATCACCGTCCGCTCGCGATCCTCGTCGTCGATGAGCGACTGCATCTCGCGCCGATTCGCCGTGATTGGATCGAGGCTGCTCACGAGCGAATACTGCGGGCTCGTCGGCGCCTCGAGCTCCTTGAAGGCCGCGACATCGTCAGGCAGCAGCAACCGGTCGCTTCCCGGCTCCGCCGGCACGAGACCTAACGAGTCGACCGCCTGCTTCGTGGCCTTGACCCCGAGCCCGGCAAACCATTGAAACTCACCTAACGTCGCAGGGCCCACCCAGCGAAAAAACCGCCGGGCGAGCTCCGTGAACGCCGCCTCGAGCGACTCCGGATACGACGCGAGCGGGTTTGGGGTCCAGCTCACGTACGCGTAGCGCTGCTGATCGAGGCGTCCGTTGACCGGCACGCGGCGGATCCGACCTTCGGTCTGCAGCCGTCCGAGCGCGAGCGGCAGGGTCGTCGTCAGGCCCTTCTTCTTGCCCTCTTCGCCAAGGCTGCGCGATGCCTTTCCTGTCGCCTCGCGAATGCCGTCCGGGTCGAGCGGCCCGCGCTCGAGCGCCTTGACGACGGCGTCGCACAGCTTGTCGACCTCCTTCTCCGTAACTCCGAGCTTGAGCGCGGTCTTCATGTCGCTGCTGAAGTTGCGGCCCACGGTCAGTCCCAGTGCGAAGTCGCTCGATGGCAGGACGTACGTACACCCGCGCGCCGTAGGGAGCTCGTGGATCGCGAGCGTCGCCGCTGCCCCGTCCGCTCGTTCACGCGATATCCCGCCACGGGAGAACAGCGTCAGGTACGGCCCCGCACCACCGACCGATCGCGACCAGCCGCACCGCTCGAGGATCTGCGCCGGCGACTTCCCGCGCATCGACCCGTCGAGGCCCTGACGGTGCGACCACCACGCACGAAGCTTCGAGCTTTTCATCTTCATGGCTGCAACCGTGATCCGTTCCAATCCCGAGGCCGAAGCTACGGCCAACGGTTGAGTCGTGCGAGGGATTCTCCGACATGGGATGGGCGACTCCCCGCTAGTGAGCGCCCGCCCGATTCGGTATCCAACAGCATGGCAAATCCGACGCGTATTCGCCGGCATCTTCAACTCCTGCCGGACACAACCGACTGGGAGGCCCGCGTCCGCGGCCTCCGCGTGCTTACCGGGAACACCCCGCTGCTTGCGATCGACTGTGAGGTGTTCGACCAGCCGCGAACGATCTACGCCAAAGCCGAGAACCTGAACTTCACCGGTTCGATCAAGGACCGGATGGCGCTGCACATCATCCGGCGCGGCTATGAGAGCGGCGCGCTCCAGCCTCACGGACACATCATCGAGGCAACGAGCGGCAACACTGGTATCTCCTTCGCTGCTTTGGGCCGTGCGCTCGGCCACCGGGTGACGATCTTCATGCCCGAGTGGATGAGCGAGGAGCGCAAAGCGCTCATTCGGAGCTTCGGCGCGACGGTTCGCCTCGTCTCCGTCGCGGAAGGAGGTTTTCTTGGCAGCATCAAGTTGGCGGAAGAGCTCGCGCAAGAAACGCCGGGGTCATTCCTGCCCCGCCAGTTCGCGAACCAGGACAACGTCGACGCGCACGCCAGCACTACTGGCCCGGAGATCTGGGAGCAGCTCCGCGGGCATGGCATCACGCCGGATGCATTCGTCGCCGGAGTTGGCACCGGCGGGACGATCATGGGAGTCGGCCGGTTCCTTCGGCAGGTGAACCCGGCAATCGGCCTTTACCCGGTCGAGCCGGCGAGCTCACCCACGCTCACCACCGGACACAAGGTCGGCAAGCATCGCATCCAGGGTATCTCGGACGAGTTCATTCCACCGATCGTCGATTTGGGCGTCGTCGACAAGGTGATCCCCGTCG
Organism: Gemmatimonadaceae bacterium; assembly: GCA_036509075.1. Lineage (GTDB taxonomy): Bacteria > Gemmatimonadota > Gemmatimonadetes > Gemmatimonadales > Gemmatimonadaceae > JAJKIV01. The sequence goes on along the minus strand of DATCGG010000304.1, from coordinate 14,287 downwards.
ACGACGGCGACGCGATTCTCATGGCGCAGAAGCTCGCGGCTGACATCGGGCTCGGCGTCGGCATCTCGTCAGGCGCGAATTTCCTCGGGGCGCTCGAGGTGCAGCGGCGCACGGGACTCGACGCTGCGGTCGTCACGGTGTTCCCGGACAGCAACAAGAAGTATATGACGAGCGGCCTGCTCGACTACGAGCCCGCCAAGCCGGGTTTCGTGTCACCGCACGTCCGGCTCATCGGCTTCCGAGCCGTGAATCGCGTGTGCGGGTCGTGCGTGTCCGACGCCGACAACCTGCCGGCCGGATGGCCAGTGCCCGGAGCCAATGGTCGTTGACCGAGTTCGAGGTTCAACAAGCCTTTTCCGGAACAACGATGAAGCGGATGTGACGGAAACGGCCGGATTCGCCTAACGGGCCGATCATCTCACCTAACGAGCCAATTTTTTTTTTTGGCGAACGGCCTCGGGAAGCCATTGCATCCCGAGGCCGTTATTCTCAAACCTGGCTCGTTGCGAGAGTCAGCGTTAATGCAAAGCCGGATCCGGCCGTTTCCGCGCCATCCGCGAAATTGTTGTTCCCCGAAAAAGCTTATCGCCGCAGCGAGGTCGGAAGCGCCAGCGGGAGCTATCCGCGTGGGTCCGCGCGTTGCGTCAGGGCTGGGCGGCCGAGCGCGCGGCCGTCAGCGCCGCATCGTAATTCGGCTCCGCCATCTGGTCGGGGACGTATTCCACGTGCGTCAGGCGACCACCGCCGTCAATGACAAACACCGCCCGCTCGAGGAGGCGCCACTCGCGCAGCAGCACGCCGTATGCGCGTCCGAAATCCTCGCTCCGATGACCCGACAACGCCCCGTGCGACACCCCCTCGGTCGTTCGCCAACGGAGCTGGGCGAACGGCAGGTCCATGCTCACCGTGTAGACATCGACGTTAGGCGGCAGCGTTGCCGCGATCTGCTCGAAGCGGTGTGCGCCCAGGTGGCAGACCGGGGTGTCGAGCGAATTGACCACGTGGAGCAGCCGCACGCGCCCGGCGCCATCGGCGAGCGAGACGGGATGCGGCATGGCGTCGCCGGGATCGAGTGCGTCGAGCGAGAACGCGGGCGCCGGTTCGCCCGCCGTGAGCCGCTTTCCGATGACGGTGAGCTTGATGTCGCCTTCGAACGCTTCGCCGTGACGCTCCTGGTCCATGAGGCCACTCCGTTGAGTCACCGGAAATTGTCGGCGAAACGAAGGGCTGCGCAACTCCGTCTTTCGGGTTGCATCTACGGTGGCGCACATCGCGACCTGTGTACTTCAAAAACACGGAGACACAGATTGACGCAGACCGCCCGCATGAGGGAAGAGGGATGGGGGATGAGGGAAGGGGGTTAACAGCGGAAACCCTCGGGCTGCTCATCTCAACTGCGAGATGCATCCCGAGGCTTTCGCCTTTTACCCTCATCCCTCTTCCCTCATCACTCCGCCTTGAGCGCCGTGAGCGGGTCCACTCGCGAGGCCGCTCGCGCCGGCACTCCGCACGCGAGCGCCGCAGCCACGAGCAGCGCAAGCGACGCGGCGCTCATCGTGAGCGGGTCCGCCGGATGCACCCCGTAGAGCTCCGCGCCTAACACGCGCGTCGCCGCCAGCGAGGCCGCGAGCCCCGCCACCACGCCGGCACCGGCGAGTCCGAGCCCGCTCCGCATCACCATCCATCGCACCTCACCAGGCTGCGCACCGAGGGCGAGCCGAATGCCGATCTCCGGCGTGCGTTGCCGGACGAGGGCGGCGATCACGCCGTACACGCCCACCGCCGCGAGGACGAAGGCAACCGCGGCGAAGACGCCGAGTACCATGGCGTCGAAGCGCGGGCGCGCGAGCGACGTCGTTAGGCGCTGCCGCATCGTCGCCACACTGGTCACGAGCACTCGAGGCTCGAGCTCGCGCACGAGACGATCCACATCGCGTGCGGTGAGCGCGTGGCCCGCGGCCCCGCGCGCCACGACGAACGAGAGCGGCGGCTTGTCCGTCTGCTGCGCCCACGCGACGTACACCACCGGCCGGGGATACGTGAGCTCGCGATAGCGCACGTCATCGACCACGCCGACCACGCTCGTCCATGGCGACGGCGCGTCCGCATGCCCGAACTTGAACCGTTTGCCGATCGGATCCTGGCGTGGCCACGCACGCTCGGCGAACGACCGGCTGACGACGGCCACGAGCGCCGTCCCCTCGCGGTCCGTCGCCGCGATGCCTCGGCCCCGTCTGATCGGGATGCCCATCGTCGAGAAGTAGCTCGGCAGCACCGGCTGGAAATCGAGCGCGGGGTTGGCGGCCGCGTCGCGGGCTGTCTGACCTTCCGCAGTGAAGAACGCATCCCACCCGTTCCGACCGGAGAACGGCGGCACCAGCACGACCGTCGCCGAGGACATCCCGGGCATGGTCGCAAGCCGCTTGGTAACCGCGCCATAGAACGCGTCCAATCGCGGTCGGCTCGACGTGATCGACTCCGGCAGCGACAGCTCCACCGTGCTCAGCTCATCGCTGGCGAACCCCATGTCGAGATGCTGGAGTACCGACAGCGTGCGCCCGAGAAGCCCGGCACCCACGAGCACGACGATCGCGAGCGCGACCTGGGCAACCACGAGAAAACTTCGCGCGCGCCGCGATCCCACATCGGCCGCGCCCGTCCTCGCGCCGGACCGCAGCACGTTATGCAGGTCGCGCTGCCGCGACACCGCGATTGCGGGCCACAGGCTGAACGCGAGGGCGCTCACCACGACCATCACGCCCGTCGCGGCGGCTACGGCCAGGTCGACGCGAATGGCATCCGTCCGCGGGAGCTCCGCCGGTGCGAGCGATACCACCAGCCGGAGCAACCAGGCGGCAACGGCAAGACCGGCCAGGCCGCCTAACGTCGCGAGCACCACGGCTTCCGTTGCCATCAGCCGCGCGATTCGCCAGCCACCCGCGCCGATCGCCGCGCGAACGGCGAGCTCACGCCGGCGCCCGAGCCCCCGTACCAGGAAGAGGTTCGCCACGTTCACGTTCGCGAGGCCGAGCAGCAGCGCGACCGCACCAGCAAGCGCCAGGAGCGCAGGCTTCACGTCACCGACAATGAGCGACTCGATCGATCGCACCGAGGCACGAACGTCACGAGGCTCGCCAGGCACATAGGCTTTCCGGGCCAGAAATGCCGCAAGCTCCGCCCGCACCTGTTCTGCCGAAACGCCGGCACGCATCCGGCCAACGAGATTGTACGGCCACTGCCCTTCATTCGAGGCAGCGCCAGGGATGACTGTGACGGCCGGAACCCACACCTCCGCCTTTCCGGGAAACGCGAACCCACGCGGCATCACGCCGACGATTCGGAACGCGTTGCCGCGTCCAGCGCCGTGGATCACGCGCCCGACCACCGTCGAATCGCCACCGAACGCGCGAAGCCACAGCGCATGGCTGATGACGATCGCATCCCCGCCCACGACGTCATCGCTCTCCATCAGCGTGCGACCGAACGTCGCCCGCATGCCTAACGTCGTGAAGAAGTTGCCGGATACGACGGCCGTGTTCGGCGACAGGACCCGATCGCCGTCGCGCATGGTCGCCGGCCATGCGCCATCGTACTGAGCACCCGCCACGGTCTCGAGCGTCCTCGCCTGGGCCGCAAAATTCCGAAGGTCGCCGACGGAAAACGGCACCAGCGTCTCGTTGCCGACGAGCTGCTCCTTGCGCAGCACCATCACGCGACCCTGGTCGTGAATCGGCAATCGCGTCAGCAGTACGCCGTTCACGACCCCGAACATCGCCGTCGCGGCCCCGATCCCGACCGCAAGCGTGACCACCACCGACGCCGCGAACGTCGCGTTTCTGCGAAGTACGCGAAGCGCGAACGTCAAATCATTTATCAGGGTTTCCATAAGGCGCAGGTTGAACTGATGCCTGATAACGAATGACTGTCGGCTCAGGACGCATGACTGGCCAAGATTGGTCGCGGTGTCCTGGCCAGTTTCTGAGTCGGCGAGTCGTCACTCATTCGTTGTCAGGCATCAGTTTCCAACGGGTAGGTGCAGACTGGATAGACTGTCGGTGGGCCCTAAGTTTCATCTCACGTTCGAGTTCCACCAGACGACCCGACACCGATGCCTTCCGATACCGCTCCGTCCGCTGCTCGAAAGGACTTCATTAGAGAGATGGTCGCCGAGGACGTCGCGGCCAACCGCTTCGGCCGGCCGGTAGCCACGCGATTCCCGCCGGAGCCCAACGGGTTCCCGCACATCGGGCATGTGAAGTCCGTCTGCCTCAACTTCGGGATCGCACAGCAGTTCGGCGGGCGCTGCAACCTCCGCTTCGACGACACGAACCCCTTTACCGAGGACATCAAGTACGTCGAGGCCATCAAGCGAGATGTGGAATGGCTCGGGTTCACCTGGGACGCCGAGCTCTACGCCAGCGACTACTTCGAGAAGCTCTACGAGATCGCCGAAGACCTCGTGAAGCGCGGAAAGGCGTACGTCGATTCGCAGAGCGAGGAGGAGATTCGCGTGAATCGCGGGACGGTCACCACGCCCGGAAACCCCGGGCCGTATCGCGACCGTACACCCGAGGAGAACCTCGATCTCCTTCGCCGGATGAAGGCGGGAGAGTTCCCGGATGGTGCCCACGTGCTGCGTGCGAAGATCGACCTCGCGCACCCCAACATGATCATGCGCGACCCGCTGCTGCTGCGGATCCGTCATGCGGCCCATTACCGCCGCGGCAACGCGTGGTGTCTGTACCCGTTGTACGATTTTGCCCACGGCTTGTCCGATGCGATCGAGGGGATCACGCACTCGCTCTGCACTCTCGAGTTCAAGGACAACCGCGACATCTACGACTGGCTCGTGCACGAGGCAGGCTTCGAGCGTCCGCCCGAGCAGACGGAGTTCGCCAGGCTCGAGCTGGACTACACGGTTCTCAGCAAGAGGAAGTTGCTCAAGCTCGTCAACGAGGGACGCGTGAGCGGCTGGGACGATCCGCGCATGCCGACGATAAGCGGAATGCGTCGCCGCGGTGTCACACCGGAGGGCCTTCGCAACTTCGCCGAGGCCATCGGCGTGGCGCGGAAGCCGGCGCGCACGGAGCTCGCCACGTTCGAGCATTACATCCGCGACGACCTCAACATGCGCGTTCCGCGGGTCATGGCAGTGATCAACCCGCTCAAGGTGGTGCTGACGAATTACCCCGAGGATCAGGTCGACGAGCTGGACGCGTCGTATTACCCGCACGACGTCCCGCTCACGGGGTCGCGCAAGGTACCGTTTTCGCGGGAGCTGTGGATTGAGCGGGAAGACTTCATGGAAGACCCACCAAAGAAGTTCTTCCGGCTCGCGCCTGGCAGGGAAGTTCGGCTGCGGTATGGGTACTTCATCACGTGCACCGACGTGGTGAAGGACGCCTCGGGCAACGTCGTCGAGCTCCGCTGCACGTACGACCCGGCCACGCGGGGCGGGGACGCTCCCGACGGCCGTAAGGTGCAGGGAACGATTCATTGGGTGTCGGCCCGGCACGCCCTCGATGCCGAGGTGCGGCTGTACGACAAGCTGTTCACGGTGCCCGACCCGGATGCGGTGGGTGAAGGCCAGGAGTTCACCGGTACGCTCAACCCGGACTCGCTGGTTGTTGTCCCCGGTGCTAAGATCGAACCGAGTGTCGCCAAGGACCCGTTCGGGACGCGGTACCAGTTCGAGCGCACGGGGTACTTCATCAGCGACACCGTGGATTCCAGGCCGGATCACCTCGTTTTCAACCGAACCGTGACGCTCAGAGACAGCTGGGCGAAGGTGAAGGGCGGAGGCGGGGGAGGGGGAGGGGGAGGGGGACAGTAAGTCGGCCGATGAGTGCGAGTACATTGACCGCTGCTTCGGTGGGGCTCGCATGTCGCTCTGGAGTTGTAACCGTGCGAAGGTTGCCGCTCTCGCGTTAGGTAGTACCGTCGCGCTCGCGTCGAGCGAGCGCGTCGCGGCGCAGGTCGTGCGTGGGGTGGTGACGGAGAAGACCACGAACGCTCCGCTGGACGGCGTCGTGCTGTCGGTGCTCGACCCACGCGACTCGGTCGTCGTTCAGGTCCTGAGCAACGATGGGGGCGGCTTCGAGATCCGCCTCCCGTCGCCAGGCATGTACACGATCGACGTCAAGCGGATCGGCGTGAAGCGCGTTAGGCTCACACCGTTCGGAGTGGGGGACGGCGAAACGAAGCGGCTCGACATTTCGCTCGAGCCGGTCCCGGCTCTCCTGAGCTCCGTGAACATCACCGGCCGCACGTCGTGCGTGCGGAACCCACAGACGAACGCCAGGACTGCCGCGCTGTGGGAGGACGCGCGTGCGGCGCTCACGGCCTCCGTCATCACGCGCAGCCTAACGGTCGGCGACGATTCCGTCACGCGCTTCCAGCGCAAGCTCGACGTCAACACGTGGAAGGTGCTGTCCGAGAGCCGCCAAAAGTTGTCGGCGTCCATCGACCACCCCTTCAAGAGCCTTCCAGCCGAGGTCCTCTCGGTGGGCGGCTACATCACGGTGAACCAGGACAGCAGCGTCGACTACTATGCCCCCGACGCCGACGTCCTCCTGTCCGACACGTTCCTGGCCGACCATTGCTTCAAGATCGAGCCGGGCACCTTCGAGCACACCGGCTATGTGGGGCTCGCGTTCCAGCCGGTGAAGGAGCGCAAGAAACCGGACATCAAGGGCGTGCTGTGGATGGATGCCAAGACGAACGAGCTGCGCACGCTGGAGTTCACGTACAACTGGCTGCCTAACGACCTACGTCCGGGCGACTACGGCGGCACGGTGTCGTTCTTCCGGCTGCCGGGTGGCCGCTGGATCGTCCGGAGCTGGCGCATCCGCATGCCCGAATTCGGCTACAACCGTTCCGGCTTCGGCCGACTGGTGCTGGGCGTGGTCCGCATCGCGGAAGAGGGAGGCGCCGTCCCGCTCAACTCACTGCTCAATCAGTCAGGCAATTTGCAGGGCACCGTCGTCATGGACACCGTCTCGAACCGGCCGATCGTGGGCATTACCGTCGCGCTCGATGGGACCGAAGACTCCACGCGGACGGTGGCCGATGGAACCTTCGATCTGGCGTTCGTCCCGCCGGGGTCCTACACCCTCGTGCTACGCCACCCGGCGCTCGATTCGCTCGGCATCCAGCACCTGGTAAAGACGGTGGACGTCGAGGCCGGCAAGACCGCGTGGATGAAGATTGTCTTCCCGTCGAACGAGGAGCTCGCCGCGCGCATGTGCAACGGCGTGCAGGTCGATTTCAAACGGCAGTCGATAATCCGGTTCATCGTGCTTGACCAGGGTGGGCAACCATTGAGCAAGACCCCTGCGGTGTTCTCCCGCATCCCGCTCAACGACGAGGGGAAACCCGTGCTCGACAGCGCATCCTCCTATGACGTCACGCTCGACGCGACCGGCGGTTTCCTCGGCTGTGCGCTGGGCGAAAACGAGATCGTGCGCATCGAGGGCCTGTCCGATGAGACCAACACCAACACCAACACCAAGCCGCCGTGGGCAGAAAACCTTCGGGCGCGGTCAGGGGCGATCGGGTGGCACGTCGTCAGAATAGGGAAGAAGCGTTAGGCGCCGGAGTCCTCACTCGGTCCTGAGTGCGACGTTCGGATCCACCCGTGCCGCGCGCACTGCCGGGATCGCGCTCGCGAGCAGCGCCGCCGCGAGCAGCACGACCGCGACCGTACCGTAGACGACCGGATCCTTCGGCGAGACCGAGAACAGAAGCGGACCCACCCACTTGCTTGCCCACCATGCTCCGGCACCGCCGACCACGATCCCGAGAGCCGCGAACCGCAGTCCCTGCCCAAGCACGAGCGTGATGATGTCGCTCACGCCCGCACCGAGCGCGATGCGGACGCCGATCTCCTGCGTGCGTTGCGCCACACCGTAGGCGATCACGCTGTACAGACCGATGGCTGCGAGCACGAGCGCGAGCGCGCCGAACACAAGAAACATCGTGGCTCCGATCTGCCACGACCGCTGTCTCGGATCGATGATCTCGCGCATCGGCGTCGCCGTCACGTACGACGCGCCCGGCATGACCTTCTGCAGTTCTCGTCGCACTGTTTCCGCGTGTGCGCTGGCATCGCCGCGCGTGCGAACGAACACGTCGGCTTCATTCGGTCGCATCTGGTCGATCGGCAGGTAGTACTGCAGCTTCTGGCTCTCGGTCAGGCTGTTCTGATGGATGTTCTCGACCACGCCGACCACGATCCGGCATGGGTCGGTGGGGCGGTCGATCTTGATGCACTGACCGATCGCCTCCTTGCCGGGCCACACGGCCTCCGCCATCCCCTGGCTCACCGCTGCGACGAGCGCCCCGTCGGCACGATCGGCTGCCGTGAACCCGCGTCCCTTCAGGATTCGAGTGCCCGTGGTCGTGAAGTAGTCGGCAGATGCCATCTGGACCGTGAAATGTCCGAGTCGGCGAACCGAATCGACGCCAGGGACGATGAAGCCCAGCCCTTCGGTGCTCCAGAAGGGCACGCTGATGCCGCGAGCTGCGGACTCCACTTCGGGAATTGCGCGCGCGGCGTCGACGAGACGTCGCGCAAGCTCCGCTCGCTGATCGACCGGTAGCCGCAGGCCTCGCAGGTTGAGATGCACGTACAGCACGGGGTCGACGTCGTAGCCGAGCCGCATGGAGCGCACGTTGTGCAGGCTGCGGACGAACAACCCGGCACCAACGAGGAGCAGCACCGACAACGCGCCCTGCATTACGAGCAGCATCGTGCGCGTACGCGAGCGCTGGTACGTTCCGTCGCGACTGCCGGTCTTGAGCGCTGGCGCGAGCGCAGCGCGTCCCGCCTGCACCGCTGGTACGAGCCCCGTCATGAGGCCGGCAATGAGGGCGGCCGCTCCGGCAAACGCGAGCGTCCGCTCGTCGCGCACGACGTCGGCCGATGCGACATCGCTCAGGAAGAGTGATCGCAGGATCGCACCGCCCCATTGTGCTGCCGCGATGCCGGCCACCCCGCCTAACGTGCCGAGCAGCAGGCTCTCGGTGAGGAGTTGTGCCAGGAGGCGGCCTCGGCTGGCGCCCAGCGCCAGGCGCAGCGCGATCTCGCGGCGCCGGAAGAGCGCTCGTGCCAGCAGCAGGTTGGCAACGTTCGCGCAGGCGATGAGCAGGACGATGGTCGCGACGCCGGCGATCCAGAGTGCGATTCTCGCGACCGGGGTGGCGTTAGGTCCGCGCTCGAACACGACGGGTCCGGCCGCGGCCCGTGGGCGGGCAATCTCGACCGGCGGAATATTGGGGCTGATCGCGCGCTCCGCCGCCCAGCTCAGACGGTATGCGTTCGTGAGGTCCGCGTTCGTTGCCTCGAGGCTGACGTTAGGCTTGCGACGCACGATGACCGAAAGCCAGCCCCAGTTGTACGTGTTGTAGTAGTCGATTCGCCCGCGTGCGGAGGACACGCCATAGCCGTACACCGTTGCTGGTATGAACGCCGCCGGCACGCCTTCGTCAGGAATACCGACGAAGCCTGGTGCCGCAACGCCGATGATGGTGCAAGGCACCGGACCGATCTGCACGGACTTCCCCAGGACATCAGGTGAGCCGCCGTATCGTGCCTGCCAGAACGCGTAGCTCAGGACCGCGACCGGTGAGCCCGTCGGGATACTGTCTTCACTCGCGGTGAAGTATCGGCCAAGTGCTGGCCTGGCGTCGAAGAAGCTCCAGAAGCTGGCGCTGACGATGCCGATCGGCATCTCCTTCGCGTCCTCGCCCACGCCGACCGCGAATTGATTCCAGGCAAGCACCGCGGTGGCGTCGAGCGTCTTCGTGAGTCGCGCGAAGTCGCGGTAGCGCGCGTACTCGGTGAATCCGTCGGTGACGTCGCGACGATCGCTCACCGACGTGAGGTAGATCCGATGCACTCGACCCGGATCGCGAAGGTAGGCCGGGGGTCGGATCAGGAGTTGGTCGACGATCCCGAACATAGCGACGTTGGCGCCGATCCCCAGTCCGAGCGTCAGGGTCACCGACGCAGTGAATGCGGGACGCGCGCGGAGTCCACGCGCCGCGTAGCGAAGATCCTGGAGGAGGACTTCGAGCCACGACACACCGCTAACGTCGCGGGTGTCCTCCTTGATGCGTTCGACGCCGCCGAATGCGATGCGGGCTTGGCGATGCGCTTCGTGGGGAGGAAGTCCCGAGGCTTCGAGTTTCTTCGCCTCCTTGTCTATGTGGAAGCGAATCTCGTCGTCCAGGTCATGCTCGACTGACCGCTTCCGGAACACCGCGCGAAAGCGGTATCGCATTTCACTCAGGAAGTCGCTCAACCAGTTGGGCATCGATGCCTCGATCGATCGAGATGCACAGTTCCCTGTTCCCAGTTCCCGCCCTAGCCCATGTCCAGCACGAGAGAGACAGCGGCCGTCAAACTCCTCCACGCATCGGCTTCGGCCTGAAGCTGACTGCGTCCGCTGCGGGTGAGCTGGTAGTACTTGGCTCGTCGGTTGTTGTCGGACGCACCCCACTCGGCGCTGATCCAGCCGCGGCGCTCGAGTCGGTGGAGTGCTGGGTAGAGCGAGCCCTGGGGAATCTGGAGTGTGGCTTTGGAGACATCGCGGATGCGCTCCGAGATGGCCCAGCCGTGCATGGGCCCGAGCGACACCGCCTTGAGGATGAGCAGGTCGAGTGTGCCCTGCGGTAGGTCAAGCTTTTCGTCGGTCACGGCCTGTTCCCCTTTCGCTTCTACAAGACGATGCGTCGTTTCATGTAGAAGCGCAAGGGGTACTGCCGCCTGCCGCCTGTCGCCCAGTTCTCTGCTTTCGTAAGCACCTGTAAGCCCCATCCGCCGATGCCGATAAGCACCGAGTAAGAGCCGCCTCGCAGTTTGGTGCGCGTCGCCGGGACGGTCCCGGCGATCCTGACACAATCGGAGGCATTCGTGCTGGCGACTCGCGACGACGTGTACCAGAACTACCCGTCCACGGCTCCCACCCGCTACGAGAACCTCGAGGCGGCGCAGTCACTCGCATCGCTGGAACGCGCCCTCCATACCCTTCTTTCTCCCTTCGATTACTCGAGCGCGGGCGACTGGCTGCACGCAGCCTTTGGCGCCATGTCCGAGGTCACCGGAACCGACTTCCACATGCCAACCGTGATGGCAGGGGAGACGGCCTGGGACGCGATCGAGCGGGTGCTCGATAGATACGCATCGCCTGTAGGCGCCGACATCGCCGGCACTGGAGAAGTGCGACGAGCCGCAATGGCGCGCGTGCTCGTCCCGCCCTTCAAGGCCGGCGTGTCGGAGTGGCGTCGTCTCGCGGTTCGGAGATCCGAGCTCACCGCGTTGCTCGACGCCTTACCCGAAGCAGTACTGATCTATGACGGTGCCGGCGCCCTCGTTCACGCGAACCCGCGCGCCGCTGAATTGTTTGGAATGCCCGGCGCGGCCGGCGCTGGCTCTCAGGTGCGGACCGAAGCGCAGCGACTGGCCTGGACCATGGCCGCCGCGGCCCAGCGATCGATCGCCGACTCGAACGCCGATGGTCAGCGGACGTCCGAAGTGCAGCGCGAGGTGCGCGCCGATGGGCGACTGTATCGTCTGCGCGGCATGCTGACGTCCGGCTGGATGCCCGGAGGTGAAGCCGGCGTGTTGGTGACCGCCGCGTTCGAGCTCGTGAACCCGCTGACCGACATCGAGCTGCGCAGCCGGTACGGCCTGAGCGCCCGCGAAGTCGAGGTCGCGCGCCTGGTAGCCAGCGGTCTCTCGAACAACGAAGTCGCGGAAAAGCTTGGCGTCAGCTACTTCACCGCCCGTAACCACGTCGAGCGCGTCCTCGCGAAGCTCGGTGTCGGGAATCGATCGCGGGTTGGCGCGGTTTTGCGCAATGAGGCTGCGTGACCGAGTCCCTTATCCAGCCTTGATCTCCTCGATGAGTTCCTGCGTCTCCTCCGCCGGCTCCGCATCCAGCTCCTTCCTCAGCTTCTCACTGAAGCGCTGGTAGAGCCGTAGCGCCTGTGCACGCTCGCCGGCCTTCGCGTAGCAGCGCATCAGCTCCCTCGTCGCGTCCTCGTTCAGATCGTCGCGTGCGAGAACCCGACGGTATGCATCCGCCGCCTTTGCGTTACGCCCCTCGTCTGCGTGACGGTCGCCCAACTCCATCAATGCATCCACGAATTGGCGCTGCAGGCGGTCCCGGTGCTCGAGGTGCCAGTCGCCCGCGGGCTCTCCATCGAGAAAGTCCCCACGGAACCGCGTGAGCGCACGCTCGAGCGCGGCAGCTGCGCCGTCTTCCTTTCGCTTCACCGCACGCCGCGCTGCGCTAATCGCACGCTCGAATTCTGCCACATCAAACTCGGCGACCACCTCCGGATCAACCCGATATCGGTCGTTCGAGAGCACGATCCAATCGGGATTCCGTAGCGCCTTCCGCAGACGATGCAGCGTCACGTGGAAGCTGTTCCTCAGCTGCGCCTGCGATGCTTCCGGCCAGAAGGCAAGCCCGACCTGTTCCTTCGTCCGTCCATCCGGATGCATGAGTAGATACACGAGCAGCTCGCGCGGCCGGGCCGATCCCCACACGGTCGTGTCGATGGCCTCGCCGCCGACGAAGACCTGCAGCGGCCCTAACGCGAGCACGCGCAGCGTGTCGGTTGCTGCCGGCACGACCGGCGGTGTCACGCCGACCGCGTCTTCCAGGACCGGAACCCGGTATTCCGCGGTCTGCAGCCCGCCCGCTTCGCTCGCGATCTGGCTGACCTCGTTCATCGGCATCGTGCGGCCTTCATCGTACATCCGCTCGTAATAGCCGCCCAGCTGATTGCGGGCGATCGCGACGAGCCGTTCTCTCTCGCTGCGGTCCGATGCGGGAAGCGCGATGGCCACGCGCTCCCGCAGCGCGTCCACCGCACCCATGAGCCTCACGCCGTCGGCGTAGCGCTCGCGTGCAATGACGAGTCCCGCCAGCCCCTCGAGATCGAGGGCGATGCCCCAGGCATCGCCGATCTCCACGTGCACGCGAAGCCCGTCACTCAGTCGCGCGTAGGCTTCGTCGTACTCGCCCAGGCGGCACAGCACCTTCCCGAGCATCGCGCACGAATGCGCGAAGGAGGTGCGATGGCTGATCTGCCGCCCAAATCGTACGCCATCCTCGAACATTTCGCGCGCCAGCTGAAGCTCGCCGCGCACGACCGCTGCCCATCCGCGCCAGAAGCGGATGAACGAGTGCAGGATGGAAAGCGGGAGCGGCTTCGCGAGCTCGTACGACTCATCGAGCAACTGTCCGGCAAGCTCCGTGTTCCCGAGCATGATGTGCGACGCGCCCAGCTTGGACAGCACGAACGCGATCGAACCAGCCTCGCCGTGGGCGCGAAAGAGCGTCAGGCTCTGCGCGAACGAGTCGCGCGATTCCTCGTAGTCGCCCTGCGCAAGCGCGCTCAATCCGTCGGCGGCGAGCGCCCGTGCCCTCAAGAGCGGATCGGCACCCGGTGCGCTTGCCAGCGCGCGGGCGATCTGCTCGCGCGCCTGCGTGAACTGCCCCGAGCCGTACCAATACCCCGTCCCGTACCAGTACCAGAAGAGCGCGTCGGCGAAGCGAAGTGCCTCTTCGGCGCGCGACGGATCATTCGCCGCCCAGGCCGATGCGTCTCTCAGGTTGTCGTGCTCGACAGCGATGCGCGAGAGTAGCCCCGGCTCATGCTCCCCGCCAATGAGCAGCGGCGCGAACCGCTCGGCGAATTCGAGATAGTGGTGGGCGTGACGCTCACGATAGCGATCCGCTCCGCCATGCTCGGCCAGCCTTTCCATCCCGTACTGACGGACCGTCTCGAGCAGATGGTAGCGGGCCACTCCGTCCCCGGCTTCCATGACGACGAGCGACTTATCGACCAGGGCGGCGACGCCGTCGAGGATGTCTTCAGCCTCGAGCGGATCGCCCACACAGACCGCTTCGGCTGCCTCGAGCGAGAAGCTTCCGGCGAACACCGCGAGCCTGCAGAGGAGCGCCTGCTCCCTACCGTCGAGGAGCCCGTAGCTCCAGTCCATCGTGCCGCGGAGCGTTCGCTGGCGCGGTAGTGCCGTGCGACTGCCGCTGGTGAGCAGACGGAATGCGTCGTCGAGTCTTCCTGCGATCTGCTCGGGCGAGAGAACGCGAACGCGCGCCGCTGCGAGCTCGATCGCCAGTGGAATCCCATCGAGCCGGCGACAGATATCCCGAACCGCATTGGCGTTCGAATCCGCGAGCTCGAACGACGCGATCGATGCCTGCGCGCGCTCGACGAACAGCTGGACCGCTTCGGCGCTGCCAAGTGGCGG
>DATCGG010000303.1:0-6018 GCA_036509075.1 Gemmatimonadaceae bacterium | reverse complement strand
CCCGTCCCCGCCGTCTGGTTCGAGGACAGCCCGGCGTTCGAGATCGCCGACTCCACGTTGGCGACTGCGGTTCTCACATACCCGGCAAGCGGGAACGCCTTGCTGTCCGGCTGGCTGCTCGGCGCTCCGAGGCTGAACGGCAAAGCCGCCATGGTGGACGTCAAGCGCGGACGTGGCCACGTCGTCCTCTACGGTTTCCGGCCACAATACCGCGCGCAGAGCAACTCGACCTTCCCGCTGATCTGGGCGGCGCTCGAGAAGCCCTCTATGTGATTGGGTCTCGGCATCGCGTGTCGCCGAGCCTTTTCGTGAAAGCGACCGGATAGACCTCTATTAGGCGGCTCTCTCGAGCAACGAGCCCGCTTTGAGAACGGGACCGGCTCGGATGCTCACGCGTACCGAAGCGCTTTGGAAAAAATTCTGGCTCGTTGTGGCTATAGCGTGTCACGTCGGGCAGTTATCCGGCCGTTTTCGTCCGATCCGCTTTATCGCTGTCCACGAAAAAGTTTGACGTAAAAGACATGCCTGCCGAAAATCCGGCAGGTATTCAAAATCCGACTGGCTCGGCCAGACCGGTGCGTGCAGATTCCCCGGCGACCCGATCCGATGATTGGACCTCCGGGCGGCTACCCTGCCCCTCCGAATGCACCCACACACCAGCTGGCCACTCGGCCGCCGCGGGTTTTCCTGTGCGGCGGCGATGCTCGTTTTCGTCGCGACCGTCCTCGGCGCCCAGGGGCCCGCTGATTCGTCCCTGGCCAACAAGCGCGCGCCCGTAGCACGCGCGCACCCCACGCAAAAGCCGCCAGTCGTCAACGGCCGCCTCGACGACGAGGCGTGGCGGGACGCCGAACCCTTCGCCGGTTTCGTTCAACGCGAATTACATGAAGGCGCCCCGGTCACCGAACGCACCGAGGTGCGCATCCTGACGGATGGCCAGGCCCTGTACATCGGCGCGTGGCTGTACGACCGCGAGCCGTCGCGCATCGTGCCGGGCGACAAGGTGCGCGACGTGGATCTCACGAACAGCGATTACTTCGCGATCATCCTGGACACCTACCTCGACCGACAGAACGGCTTCGTGTTCGCGACGACGCCCGCCGCCATCGAGTACGACGGTCAGGTCGTCAAGGAAGGCGAGGGCGGCGGCGTCACGCAGACGGGGCAGACGCGCGCGCAGTCGGGCTCCATGGGCGGCTTCAACCTCAACTGGGACGGGAGCTGGACGGTCGCGACCTCGGTCGATTCGTTAGGCTGGTACGCCGAGTTCCGCATTCCGTTTTCAACCCTGCGCTACGGCGGCGGGTCGACCCAGACGTGGGGGCTCAATTTCGCCCGCAGCATCAGGCGCAAGAACGAAGAAGCGTTCTGGGCGTTCATTCCCCGCCAATTCAATCTCTATCGTCTCTCGCGCGCGGGAACCATGGAGGGGCTCCAGGTCCCCGTGCGGCGCATCGCCACGGTGACGCCCTACGTGCTCGGCGGCATGCAGCGCGCGTACGCGATCGACGACGCGACTGGTCGCCTCGCGTCCGAGTCGACTCGCCCCAGTGAGGTGGGCGCCGATCTCAAGTTCGGAGTGACCCCGAGCCTAACGCTCGACCTCACCTACAACACCGACTTCGCGCAGGTAGAGGTCGATGAGCAGCGTACGAACCTCACGCGCTTTCCCCTGTTCTTCCCGGAGAAGCGGCCGTTCTTTCTCGAGAACGCCGGCATCTTTTCGGCAGGCACGCCGCAGGCCGTCGAGCTGTTCTTCACCCGACGCATCGGCATCGACTCGATCGGCCGACCCGTGCCCATCATCGGAGGTGGGCGTGTCTCCGGCAGAGTCGCCGGACTCACCGTGGGTGCGCTGCAGCTCTTCACCGAAGATGTAGACGATGGCCCGCCGACGACGTCGTACAGCGTCGCACGCGTGTCGCGCGAGTTATCCGCCCGCTCCCGCGTGGGCGCGCTCGCGGTACAGCGTATGTCGACGAGCGACACCCGCGATTACAACCGCACGTACGCACTCGACGGTCGAATCGGCGCGGGTCAGAACTGGACGTTCGACTGGTGGGGGGCGAAGACCGAGACGCCCGCTCTCGAGGGCGACGAGTTCGGCTACAGCGCTCGCGCGGGATACACGACGGCCGATTGGAACAACACAGTGCGCTACGTGCAGGTGGGCGACGCGTTCAACCCCGAGGTCGGCTTCCTCAATCGGTTCGGCGGTTATCGGTACTACGAGATGTCGCTGATGCGGCTCGTGCGCCACCGCGAGTGGCCGTGGTTCAAGCAATGGAACCCGCACTCGAGTTTCCGCGGCTACTATGGTCTGGACGGCTTCTACCAGAGTGGCCAGTGGCACATCGACCTCACCGAAGTCGAATTCGCGAACGGCGGACGGTTCGGTCCCGAGCTCAACATCTATCACGAAGGCCTACAGGCCCCGTTCGAGATCTCGCCGGGTGTCGTTCTGCCCATTGGCAGCTACGACTACCCCAGCATCGGTCTCGACGCGTCGACCAACCCAAGCGCGCCGGTCTCGCTGACTCTGCGCGGCGACTTCGGGCCGTTCTACAACGGGCACCGGAACGGGGGCAGCGGGACGATCGTGCTGCGGCGTGGGGCGTCGTTCACCTCGTCGCTGCTCGTCGACTACAACGACGTGCATCTCGATCAGGGTGACTTCGTTCGCTATCTGATTGGAACACGCGTCGCGTACTTCTTCACACCCCGCGTGCTCATCCAGTCACTGATTCAGTACAACAATCAGGCGCGGGCGTGGACCGCGAACGCGCGCTTCGGTTGGCTCAACACCGCCGGCACCGGACTTTTCGTTGTGTTCAACGAAGGTCAGGTCGCCGACAGTTTTTTCGATTGGGTGCACCCACAGTCGCGTTCGTTCATTGTGAAGTACACACACCAATTCGGAACGGGGGGTTAGCGACGCGATTCGGCGGATGTGACTTGACCTTGGGATTCCCACCGTTCGCCGCGCGAGCCCGCACATTCACCGCTGGTTAGTTGCGGGTGAATCACGGCGGCACCTAGCGTCCGGGCCCGCGTCGCGGCCGAGTTGACGCGGTGTGCAACCAACCCCACGGCGAGGTGCTCATGCATCGACAGAACTTCCCGGCGCTCGCGTTAGCGGCCTTCAGCGTCCTGACACTTGCCGCGTGCGGCGAGCAACGAGCTCCAACCGAAGTGAATCGTTCGCCGAACCCGACGGTTGCACTCAGCAAGGAAGACCAGCACGCCGGAGCGATCGTCGCGCACGACAATTGTGACCCCGCGTCGTTCAACGCTGCCCTGCAGGACCCGAACGCGTGCGTCAAGCACGGCCACCAGACGTTCCAGCAGTTTATAGCCGAGCTGCAGGCGACCGGCGATGCGCGCGACTGGCGCTTCACACCTGACCAGATCACCGGTCGATTCGGCGTCGGGCTGCTCGGCCACAACGTTGGTGGTGAGGCGCATACGTTCACACCGGTGCACGCGTTTGCCGGCGGGTTCGTCGACGTCCTCAATGGAATCCTCAACCTCCAGCCGGCGCCGGAGTGTCTGACGCTCGAGGAAGACGACGTCGTCCCATCGGGCGGGAATTATTTGATCGAGGCCGATGAACTCGCCGACGTTGCTGATGCAAGCGGCATCGCACGGGTGCAATGCTGTATCCACCCGTGGATGCGAACCGAAGTCCGCATGAAAGGATAGGTCAAACGCCGGCCTACACCGGACCCGTGAATGGGGTCGGACTTTTTGTCCGACCTCGTTTTCTTTTGGGTTACCTCGCCGCCGGAATCGTGAGCTGCGTGATCATCCCGTGCATGAAATGCGGCTTCCCGTCCTTCGCGTCAGACACGAAGCAGAGCAGACCATACTCGCCGGGCGTGAGATCCAGCGTGACGATGTTCTCCTCACCGCTTGCCATCGGCGTCGTCCCACCAACCGGGGCACCTGGCGGAGGCCCCTCCATCTTCTCCATCCAGGCCAGCACGTCCGCCGGCTTCTTGCCCGGTTGGAGCTTCATGATGACGACCTCGTGGGACTGCTCGGCGGTGTTCTTCACCCGAATCGTCTGGCGCCCCGCCTGGAGCGGCTGAGAGAGCTGGAATGCATAGTCGAACAGCGTCATGGTCGAGTTGACGCGCATGTTGGCGTTCGACGTGTTCGACGTCGCGGGTGTGACGACGATCTCCTTCGCCATCCCCTTCATGACGTGAGCTTTGCCGTCGGGCGAGGGAATGACGCAGATCATTGCATAGCGACCCGCCACGAGACGCAGAATGGCGTTCGATTCCCCGCCGGGCCCCGGAGTTTGTGGACCGCCGGCTTCATGCGCCCACGCGGGTGGGGGGCCTTCGGACTGCATGGCGGCGAACAGGTCAGCCATCGTTTTTCCCGCATCCAGTCGGACGAGCATCGCGTGATGCATCTCCGTGCCTCGATTCAGTAGACGAAGCTCGGTGAGCCCGGCCGGAATCGTATCGGGTGCGGCAAACGAATAGTCGGTCGCGGTCACGGTCACGGTTCGGATGCCATCGCGCCGGACAATCACGCCGTTGGGCGAGGTGGCGGACGCCGGACGGGCAAGCGCCCCATGATCGGCGTGGGAGACCTGACCGCCGGCCGTCGAGGCAGCAGCGATCAACGCAGCAAAAGCGATCTGATACTTCATGATAGTCCTCGAGTAGGATCGTAGTACGGGCGCATACGGCATCTGGTGGGTTCACGATCCGGCAGAGCTGCGGCCGAGTCGCCGCGCTTGCCGGACGCAGAATCGTATTCGACCCGCGCGAGCACCACATGAGTCGAATGACCCGGGGGACGCGGTGAGAGGATTCGGGCGAACCAGTCGTTCATCGCTGCATGGAAGCCGGTTGGTAACGACCGTTGACTCGTCGCTTCGGGCCAGCGAGCGGAGGCGTGCTCGCGAGCCCTGCACCATTTTGGAGCAGTCATGTCCTTCGCTAACGAAGCACCCGGGGTCGGCTCCGGCTCGGACGCCCGCCACCTCGAGGCCCTGGAGCGCGCCATCTCGGTAGCGCTCTCCCCGCTCGAGTTTCCAAACGCCATCCATTGGGGCGACGCGTTGACTGCCGCCCTGTGCGCGCTGGCTGATGCGCCGGCGGGCGCTATCCTGCTTCCCGAGGCAACTCCGCGCTGGCGAGCCGTCAGCCGGATCGCGAACGCGGTGGGTCACGAGGCCGAGTGGGGCCTGCACGAGGAGGCAACCGAACGACTTCAGCAACCAGGAGCCGAGGAGCTGGTGCTCTGGGTGCGTGATGATCTCGCGACCGACTCCGCGCGTTCAGGCAATCCTTCGCCCACCGGGACGCTGGGCCTTCGCGTACGTATCCCAAGCGGTGCGGTCGCCGCCGTCTGTATTCACCGTGACCTCGCGCTCGGGCCGGCGCCGTACCATCTGATGGCGGCCTTGCGTGCGATCGCGCCCGCGTTCCGCGCCGGCATCGCCGCATGGATCGGCTCGATCGCGTCGAGAAACAACGTCGTCCGCATGCTCGACTCGCTCTCGGACCCCGCCATGCTTTTCGATGGCTCCGGTCAACTTCTGCACGCGAACCCGGCGCTGGATCGTCTCGTGGGCTTGTCGGACGCTGCACGGCTTCGGAGCGAGGCCCAGTGCATGGCGTGGACGTTCGGCGCGTCGGCTCGACGTCGCTCGCCGGCGAAGATGAATCCCGGTCGCTCGTCCGTCGATACCGCTTCCGACGACTACATCGTGCGCTCGGTCCGCATCGGCGCCACGGTCTACCACCTGCGCGGCTCTGCGGTGGGCCAGGAGCTGTTGGGTGCGGAGCCCGCGGTCCTGGTGACGATGGCCGCGTCGGCCACTGAGCCGCTCAGTGACAACGTCCTGCGTGACCAGTTCGGCCTGACGGCGCGCGAGATTCAGGTCGCGCGGCTGATCGCGGAAGGCCTCTCCAACAACGAGATCGCCGACCGCCTGGGTGTCCGCTTCTTCACAGCGCGGAATCACGTGGAGCGAACGCTGGCGAAGCTGCACGT
>DATCGG010000302.1:0-2524 GCA_036509075.1 Gemmatimonadaceae bacterium | reverse complement strand
TGGTGGGTCTGCTGCAGCGGATGGCGAAGCCGCTGGACGACTTGTTGCCGATGGATACCGTCTGGGGCGTCGTGGTGGCCGACGCGATCGCGGTCGCGGTGCTGCTCGTCATTTGCTTCGTCGCCGGTCTGCTCACGCGCTTCTCGTTCGCCAATCGCTTCGTCAAGAAGGCGGAATCCGGCGTGCTGTGGCGCATACCGGGTTACGGCTTCCTGAAGGCGTTGACCGACAGCCTCGACAAGAAGGCAGCGGCGTCGTCGATGCGCCCGGTGATGATCCGCTTCGACGATTCGTCCCAGCTGGCGTTCGAGGTCGACCGCCTCGCCGACGGCCGCCGCGTCATCTACATTCCCAGCGCGCCCGATCCGCGTGCCGGTACCGTTGTGGTCATGGACGCTGATCGCGTCGAGGTCGTGCCGTTGACCTTCGCGAAGGCGCTCGGCGACCTCCGGGCACTGGGTCGCGGCCTGGGCGCGGATCTCTCCCCGCAGGCGAGGCTGACCGAACGGCCGGCGACCTGAACGCGAGCCTGAAATTCCCCGAGCACTTCTACGGGGGACGGCCACCGCGTCGTACAAGGAGGACGTCGCGCTGATGCGATCGCTGGGCGCGAACAGCGGCCGTCGCCCGGGTGACGCGCCCGGATCGCAGGAGAGTGCAGGAGCGAGTAGGAGAGTGGTTTCTGGCGAGGAATCGGGGGCTTGCGCCCACAGCGGTGGCGCAGCCACAGCCGGGGAGCATCCTGGAGAGACATAAATGTGTAGCATGCGTGCTACACTGAGATTATGGAGGCAGTTACCACCGCTCGGGATGCGCTGTCGATGCTTGAGAGCGCTCGGGCGTCCATGGGCATGTCCAAAGCCGAACTGGCCCGGCGCGGGAGGCTGCCACCCGAGACCGTCCGGCGGCTCCTGACCTCGAACGAAGCGAACCCACACTTTTCGATGGTTGCCGATCTGCTCAAGCCGGCAGGACTCGGTCTTTTCGTAGGCAAGGTCGATGCGCCGGCTGAAAATGCCCCGGCCGACCCCGAGCTCGTGCAGGCGTGGCTCGCCCATCTTGGCGCGCCCCTCTACGGTTCGACGGCCGTCGAACCGGCCGACGTGCCGCGGCCCGAACGCGTGCTCGCCGAAGCGCTGCCACTTGCCCGTCGCGAGGCAGCCGTCGCGCGCGCTCTACCCGTGGCTCTCTATCGCACGCGCAAACGTCTCGACTTCGACCTCCTCCGTCGCATGGCTCGAGAACGGGGACAAGGACGAGCACTCGGGTTCTTCCTCGACCTCAGCGCCGAGCTTTCGGGAGATAGGGCTCTCGCGCGCGAGGCGCGACCGCTCGCGGCGGAGGCACGCCGTCGGAAGCGCGCGTCGCAATTCTTCAAGCTGCGAAGCGCGACCGAGCGGCGTCTCGCCGAGCTGAAGACGCCAGCCGGGGCCAGGCGCTGGGGTTTTCGGATGAACATGTCGGCCGATAGCTTCGCGTCGATGTTCCGCAAGGCGGTGCGGGTGACCGCGTGAGCGAATTCCGAAAGTACACGCGCGAGGAACTGGTCAAGTTCGTGCGGTCCATGGACCGTGTCATCGAGGAGCCGACAGAGATCCTGGTGATCGGCGGCGCCGCGGCCGCGCTCAAGTACGGGGCGACCGCGAGCACGAAGGACATCGACACCTGGCACGCCGTACCGCGCGCCGTCGCCAGGGCGGCGGCCGAGGCACGGGCCGAGACGGGGCTCCCTGTGCCAATCGAAAAGGCGGGCGTGAGCGACGGGCCTTACCACTACGAAGATCGCATCCAGACAGTGTCGATGAGGCTGAAGAAGCTCCGAATCCTCGTCCCGGAGCGCCACGATCTGGCCCTCATGAAGGTCGTGCGGGGGGACAGGCACGATGAGGACATGATCGCGGAGATCCACGCGCACCAACCGCTCAAGCTGGACGTGCTCCTCAAGCGGTTCGAGGACGAGATGGGCCACGTCACGAAGGACGAGCGGATCCTGCGAACGCAGTTCCGCGCGCTGGTGTCTCGACTGTTCGGCTCAGAGGCCGCGAGGCGCGTTCCCTCGAAGCGAAAGCAGGGGCCGGCGGGATGCGCGTTTAGACGTCGCGCCAGCGCGGCCGAGCACCTCAGGGCTGCCGCGGATAGCCGTGCGAAGCGCCGGAGGAGACGGAGATTTGCCCGGTCACCGGCTCCGCGGGGCTGCCTTCGTATGTGGCCGTCGGCATGTTCATCTCCTTGAGGACGAGGGCCAGGGGTACGAGCGTCGTGTCTTGCTCCATCACGGCGCCGCCCATCACCGTCGCGCCAAAGTTGACGGCGCAGCGGTCGAGGATGCGAGTCCGTTTGACTCTCAAGATCATGTCTTCGAAGGTGTGAAACTGCAGAACGCCATCGACGACGCAATCATTGCCGAACTGCACCGCGTTCCAGTCGGAACATTGCAGCGGTTGGGTCACGATCGTTCCATGGCCGATCCGGCATCCCATGAGACGCAGGACGTGACTGGCGAGGACGGTCCCGGCAAAAAACT
>DATCGG010000301.1:0-2645 GCA_036509075.1 Gemmatimonadaceae bacterium | reverse complement strand
GGCGCGGTCCTCGCCATCGTCGTCGTGCTGGGGTATCGATATTTCTCGGGCGGTTCCGGCCAGAAACAGCCAGCTCACGACGCTGCTATCAGCCTGCCTGCTTGATCCGAATCAAAGGATCGGGCTTTCCAGTACTTCTTCCGGACACCCGCAGCATCTCATCATCGCGACATCCGAGGAGATCCGCGAGGTTCGGAACCCTGGGATATCAAACGAACGGAGGCTCGCGCCCGGTCAACGATAGGCTCTTGTGGCGCGCTGCGACGCTCAACTTCGAGGCTCATCTCGCGCTCGGCGAAGTGCGACGAACGCTCGAGTGGGACTGGCGCGGAAGCGGCGTATGCGCGAGCGATCGCGCGTGCGAGATGGACCCGCTCTGTGTCGTGGTCAACTCCGGTGCCGCATGGGTGCGGTACCTCGTGCGTGATTACGATGGCGCTATCGCGCGCTCGCGGGAAGCGTCGCGATCGAGCCGTCGTGTCTCGCGGCACGTCGTGTCCTCGCCGACGCGTGCCTGCGCGCGGGACGCGAGAGCGAGGCGCTCACCGTGCTCCTCTGGCAACCTCCGGCGATGATCGAGCTGCTCGGGCTTTCAGAGGGCGCCCGTACGATGCTCGTGTGGGCGGCAGTAAGATGAAGGGCCATGAAAGTCGGCGCTCCGGGGTTTGGGGCGCAACTGAAGACACTCCGCGAAGCGGCGGGCTTCACGCAGGAGGAGCTCGCGACGATCGCAGGCCTGTCGGTCCATGCGGTGAGCGCGTTGGAGCGCGGTGAACGACGACGGCCCCATGTCGAGACCGTGCGCGGGCTGTCCGCGGCTCTGGACCTGACCGGCGAGAACCGCGACGCGTTTCTGGGGAGTGCTAGAGCCTCTGCTCGCGCCACGGCCGCCGAGGAGCCGGTCGGCGCGTCGCTGCCATCGCCCCTCACGCCCCTTCTCGGCCGCGACACCGAAATGGAGACGTTGCGGCAGTGGCTTGGTGATCCCGTATCACGCCTGATCACCCTCATCGGACCCGGAGGAGTCGGCAAGACGCGGCTCGTGCTGGAGCTTGCACGCACGATCGCGAAAGAGCGCGCCACCCGCGTGGTGTTCGTCTCATTGGCCGCGATTCGGGATGTCGTGTTCGTCGCGCCGGCCATCGCCGAGGCGCTCGGGTTGTCGGACGTTACGGCGCTCGACCTGCCGAAGCGCGCGCGGGCCGCGTGCGCGGATCGCCCCACGCTGCTGGTGCTGGACAATTTCGAGCACCTGCTGGACGCGGTGACGCTGGTCGCGGATCTCCTGACGTCGGTGCCCTCGCTTCGATTGCTGGTCACGAGCCGCGCGCCGCTCCACGTGCGGGGCGAACGCGAGTACGTCGTCGGGCCTCTCGAGTTGGCGCCGCCTTCGCAGATATCGCTTGCCGATCTGGCGCGCGTGCCAGCCGTGCGTCTGCTCGTGGAACGGATGCGGGACGTGCAGCCCGACTTCCGCCTCACGCCGGCGAACGGTTCGAGCATGACTGTGATTTGTCGATGCCTCGATGGGCTGCCGCTCGCGCTCGAGCTGGCGGCCCCGTGGATCAAAGCGCTGACGCTCGACGATCTGCGCCGGCGTCTCGAGCACGATAGCCTGCTCGGCACCATCGGCGCACGCGATCTCCCCGAGCGTCAACAGACGATGAACGCGACGGTCGCCTGGAGCTATCGGCTCCTCGACCCAGAGGAGCAGTGCGCCTTCCGTCGCTTCGGCGTGCTCCCGGGTCTCTTTCCGATTCAGGCAGCGGAGGTCGCCCTCGCCGGCCGGGAGGGTGTCTCGGACGGCGCAGCGCTCCGCGTGGTGAGAGGCCTGATCGACAAGAGCCTTCTTGTGCGATCCGACTCTCCGATTATTGCCACGCGCCCGCTGTTTCGGATGCTCGACACGGTGCGTGCGTACGCGGCTCTCGAACTCACGGCGGCGGGTGAGCGCGATGACGCATTGGAGGGATTGGCGCGCTACTGCGCCGGCGAAGTGTCGCTGGCCGTGGAGGGGCTGGTTGGACCTGCACAGGTCGAATGGTTGGATCGCGTGCGTGAAGATCTCGAGAGTTACCGTGTCGTCCTGACGTGGCTCGTCGAGCGCGGCCGTTTGACGGAAGCTTCCCACATCGCGTGGGGACTCCTGTGGTTCTGGGTAATCCGGGGCCATGCCATCGAAGGGCTCCGTTGGTATGAGGAGATTCTGAGCCGGCCGCCGCTACCGCCGGGCGTCGAATCCAGGGTGCTCAATGGCGCGGCAGTCATGCGGTACATGCAGGGAGACTTCGACCGCGCGCGCACCAATGTCTCGCGTGCCCTGATACTCGCAGAGGGTTCAGGCGACACGGATGCCGCAGTGGACGCCGAGTGGATCCTGGGGTTCGTCGAACATGCCGTGGGCAATCTGGATGCGGCCCGCGACTGCCTTGCCCGAAGCGTGAAAGGGTTCCGGGCGCAGGCGATTCGGTGGGCGACCGGGCAATCGTTGACTGGACTGGCGTGGGTCGCGCTCGCAACCGGCGATGCGGGACAGGCCGAACGGTTGCTCGATGAGGCCACGTCGGTGCTTCAGGACGCGGGTCCATGGTTCCTATCGCTCGTCGCGTACCTGCGCGGCATCCTCGCCGTGCGGCGCGGGGACG
>DATCGG010000300.1:0-2679 GCA_036509075.1 Gemmatimonadaceae bacterium | reverse complement strand
GGCGTGGAGAACATCGTGGCCCGGTTGTCGTCAGGCACATAAACCGTTACGTCGGCGTCGGCGCCGACCCCGAGATGACCCTTGTTTCGGAGTCCGAGCAGTCGGGCGGGACCGGCACGTGTGACGACCGCGATCTCGCTCAACGAGTACTCTCGCCCGAGCCCATCGGCGAGCGCGCTGCCGGCGAGGAGCTTCCGTTCCACGCGCGCAATCTGCTCGTCACGGTACACGCGATCCATGAGAAGGCGGATGAGCTCGGGGTACGACATGAACGAGCCGCCGTTCGGATGATCGGTCGAGAGGACCAGGCGCCACGGATCGGCGGACAGGAGAAACAGCTCGAGCCCGATGGCCCACTGAAGCGCTGCGACTGCATTCCTGTCCCGGTACTCGTGCGGCACCACACCGCAACCCGTCTCGAGCTCGATGTCGACGTTCGCCCATTTCCGGCCGCTGCTCTTGTGCAGCAGGTATTCGACCGGCGCGTCGGCCGTGATCGTCGCGGCCGGCCCGAACATGACCTGCCCGACATCGCCACTGATATTCTGGTGTGCGTTTACATACTCGACGATCTCACGTGCCGCGGATTGCCA
Source organism: Gemmatimonadaceae bacterium (assembly GCA_036509075.1). Lineage (GTDB taxonomy): Bacteria > Gemmatimonadota > Gemmatimonadetes > Gemmatimonadales > Gemmatimonadaceae > JAJKIV01. The sequence continues at coordinate 2,086 of DATCGG010000300.1, read as the reverse complement.
CCGTCCCTCCGGCGACTTCCCGTAACTGTGAAACTGGAGGTGGGTGAAGTGCGCGCGCCGTCCGTCGAGCGCAGCCATCGTCGCGAGCGTGGTGACCGAGTTGCCGGGCAGTCCCAGGTTGTTGCAGTGGATGTGGGCGCCGTGCGGGAGTTGCAGCGTGTTGGCTGCGTCCACGAGCGTCTCGAGGATCGCCCGCGGCGTCACCCGGCTGCTGCCTAACGCGGTATCGAGGTCGGTTCGTTCCTTCGTGCCCCGCTTCCAGAGCTCGACGCCTGCCGGATTCACGATCTTGATGGCGTAGGCACCCACGGCCGCGAGCATCCAGGCTGCGTATTCGCGTGCGCGCTCACGGTCGCCCGCGTCGATGAGCCGGAGGAGGTAGTCGTCGTTGCCGAGCAGCGCGAAGAACCCGCCATCCACGATCGGAGTGTCATCGAGCTGGGTGTGTGCGGTGCGCGCCATGATCGGAGCCACCGCTGCGTCGAACACGGTCGTGTACCCGAGTCCGGCGTAGCGGTAACCGGTGGTGAACGTGGTCGGCACCGTTCCATCCGTGCCGGACCGCGGCACCGCGGCTGTGTCGTCAAGTAACGGGGCAGTGGCGGGATGCTGGCCGTGGTCCTCCGGCAGGAGGCGTCGTGCGACGTTCACCGAGCTGCTCGCGACGTGGCAGTGCATGTCGACGCCGCCGGGCATGACCACCATACCACGTGCGTCGAGCCGTGGCGCCGTAACGGGCAGTGACGCGACGATGCGTCCATCCTCGATGCAGATGTCGCGCACGTCACCATCGACGGCGTTCGCGGGATCGTACACCAATCCGCCGGCGATTCGCAGGTGGTTCACGAGCCTAACGCCGCAGAGTCGACTGGGCGAGCGGGCAGTAGCACACGGCGGACCCCTGCCGTCACGGCGCGAATGGTTTCCGCGGTCGACCGCGGCCCAGGTAATACCGCGCGAAGTGGCAGCGGAACGTCGTCGGTGCGGAGGGCCGTGCCCGACAGGTGGATTCCGTCGATTCCGGTGTCGATAACGACACCTCGTGCCCCCAAAGCAGCGGAGCTCGCGTGCGGGCCGATCACCACCGCCTGGAGGTTCGAGAACGAGGCGGCGATGCCGCTCGGAATGCCCGTCGCATCTCCGACAACGAGCACCGCGTCGACGTCGTGGTAGTGGAGGAGGCGGAGCGTCGACCCAGCATGCGGATCGTACCGCGGGTAGCCACGCGCGAAGTCAACCGCGCATGGGTATCCGGTTTGTGCGACGAGCACGGAGTCGGCGCCGGAGCGGTTACCACCAGCACGAAGTGCGAGCGCGGCGCACCGCGTGCGGTCGTTCAATGCCTGCCCTAACGACGCGAGTGCCTCGAAGCGCACGTCCGTGCGCTCGGATCGGTCATCGGGCTCAGCGTCGTAGACGAGCGCGATGTAGCGAGCGGACAGGAGCGCCGTCGCGAGCTCTCGTGCGGTGCTTCGCAGACGGTCGGCGACCGAAGCATGGAGGCCGGAAGCGTCGGATGAGCGGATGAACGCTTCGATCGCGATCAGTGTCGGGAGCTCGTCAGCGGGGTCGATCTCAACGCGAACGTCCGCGTCAACCGTCGCAGCAGCTCGGCCAATGTCCACGGCGATCACGGTGCGCGACCGTCGACCGTCGGGTAGGTGTGCACCCGGCGGGCTCGGTGCGTATCGTGGAGCGAACCGAGGATACCTGCCTTCGAGGTCGACGCCCCAGAACACGACGACGTCGGCTCGATTTCGGATCTCGCCTAGCGTTGCCGTCGCGAAGCCATGCTCCTGGCTGGCGAGCATCCCGAGCAGTGCCGTCGAGCTCGTGACGGAGTCGACGCGGGCGCGCAGCAGGTCGGCGACGGCCACCGCTTCGCGCTGCGCCTCGCACGAGAGGCCGGTCGCGAGGTAGACGAGAGGCCGTGCCGCCTCGCAGAGCCGAGCCGCGGCGGAGCTCACCGCCTCCTCCGGGCTGACGTCGGCTTTGTCGACGCGGACGGCCGACGGCGCCTGGCCATCGCCGAACCATCGACGACCGAGCGAGCATGCATTGCGCGCATCCACGATGCGATCGCTTG
>DATCGG010000299.1:0-6807 GCA_036509075.1 Gemmatimonadaceae bacterium | reverse complement strand
CTCGTCGACTCTGCTCTGAACAATGAATGACGCCGTCGGCGTCGGCCGGTCGCGCGTCCCTCATGCACGCGGCGCGCCGCGGTTGCCCCCATCAAACACGCATCAATGCTACCGCCCGATCCGGTCGCTGTAGTGCAATCGCAACAGATAGTCGGTCGAAATTCGGGTGACGTCGCAGGCCTTGCATGCCTCCGGAACGATGCCCATTGCGGATTCAAACGACTCCGACCCGCCGTCAGGGATCCGAGTGGCAACTCCAATGGTCCGGGCGTCCAGATTGGGATAATATGACGCCACCCACGTCCCGGCCGTCCGCAGCCTGATGAGCTCACCCCCCAACTCGAAGGATACTCCACCGCGTCCGCGATTGAAGGTGGGCCTCTTGGTCGACTCGTACCAACAGCCGGCCTGGATCATCGCCATCATCGATGACATCCAGAAGTCCTCCGTCGCAACGATTTCGCTGGTCGTGAGAAACAGTTCACCGGGTGCGGTCGTGTCGCCGCGCGGGTCCACGGCCGCGCGACTCTCGCGCTGGTACGCGCATCGCCACAGCCTGCTGTTCGCGCTGTACGAGCGGCTGGACCTTCGCAAGTTCGCGACCGACGACGATCCGATCCGCATGATGGACGCAACATCGGTCCTGGCGTCCGTTCCAACGGTCGAAGTCACGCCGCGCGAGACGAAATTCTCCGACTACTTCAACGACGCCGACGTCGAGCGAATTCTCGCGTACGACCTGGATGTCGCACTGCGCTTCGGCTTTCGGATCCTTCGCGGCCGCTCGCTCCGGATCGCCCGCTACGGGGTGTGGTCCTATCACCACGGCGACAACCTCGCGAATCGCGGCGGGCCTCCCGGATTCTGGGAGGTCATCGAGCAGGTGCCGACCACGGGCTCTGTACTGCAGATCCTGTCCGAGGACCTCGACGCCGGCCGCGTTATCTATCGCTCACAGGCGCGCACGCAGCCGCTCTCGGTGACGAAGAATCGAGCCGGGTACTTCTGGAAGACGTCGGAGTTCGTGATCCGCAAGCTTCGCGACCTCCATGAGGACGGCGAGAGCGCGCTCGTCGATCCGGAACCGACGGCGCGGCATCCGCAGGCCTACTCGAACCGGCTCTATCTCGCGCCGAAAAACGGAGAGCTCGCACCGCACCTCGGTCGCCTCGTGTCTCGTTATGCAGGCGCGAAGCTCCGCGACCTCACGATCGTCGACCAGTGGGCGCTCGCGTACCGTTTCGGGTCGAAGACCTCGACCGACCACGTGCCCGACCTGGCGCCGTTTCGGTTCAAGTGGATCGTCCCGCCGATCGACCGATTCTGGGCGGACCCGTTCCCGATGCAGATCGATGGGCGCTTTTACGTGCTGTTCGAGGAGCTCAAGTTCCGCGCCCCGAAGGGCACGATCCGTGGCTTCGAGCTCGGTGAGCAGGGCATGATCGGCGACACCGTGCCCGTGCTCGAGTGCGACTACCATCTCTCGTATCCGTACACGTTCGAGTGGCGTGGCGACCGGTACATGATTCCGGAGTCGGTCGCGAATCGCACGGTGCAGCTCTACCGTGCCGTGAAGGCGCCGTACGAGTGGACGCTGGAGCGGGTGATGCTCACGGACGTGCGGCTGGTCGACGCATCGGTCGTCGAGATCGAGGGACGGTGGTGGATGTTCGCCGGGACCGTTTCGCGGGGCGGCTCACGCTGCGACGAGCTGAATGTCTATTACGCGGATTCCCCACTGGGCCCCTGGTGCCCTCACCGAAAGAATCCGGTCATTTCGAACGTTAGGCATGCGCGACCCGCCGGTCGGCCGTTTCAGGTTGGTGACACATGGTACCGGCCCGCCCAGGACTGCTCCCACCGTTATGGCTGGGGAGTCACGTTGCGTCGGATCGTGCGGCTCGACCCGAGCGAGTTCGTGGAAGAAACCGTGACGACGCTGACGCCGGACTGGCACCGCTCTGTCCTGGCCACGCACACCGTCAACGCGGTGAACGGTCTGACGGTGATCGATATGGAGCTTCGCCGACGTAAGGCGTGGCTCGGCGGCTAGGTCGTGGTGTGATCGTGGAAGACCTGGAGCGCGAGCTCTACCTTCCCGAACGGCGCTGACACCTGCACGCCCTGCACGGCCGACTTCACGCACGCGAGCATCTCGCGCGCGATCGCGATCCCCTCGGCCACCGCGTGCTCCTTCGACCTCTCGTTGGCGCGGCGCATCCGCGTGATCACACTCTCCGGGACGACGACGCCTGGCACCTCGTTCGCCAGGAACTCGGCGTTGCGGACGGACACGAGGGGCCAGATGCCCGCGATGATGGGGATGCGGACGTGATCGATCTCGCCGAGGAAGCGTTCGAGCTGCGCCACGTCGAACACCGGCTGCGTGATGGCATACTCAGCGCCCGCTTCCACCTTGAACTCGAACCGCTTGAGCTCGAGGGCCGGGTCGACCGCCGCCGGGTTCACGCCGACGCCGATCGCATAACGCGTCGGCGCGCCGATGGGGTTGCCGCCCGGATCGAGACCATGGTTCAAGTTGCGAACGAGGTTGGTGAGCCCGATGGAATCGATGTCGAAGACCGCGGTCGCGTCGGGGTACGGCCCCATCTTCGGCGGGTCGCCGGTGATGACGAGCAGGTTCCTGAGTCCCATCGCCGACGCGCCTAACAAGTCGCTCAGCATGCCGAGCAGGTTGCGGTCGCGGCAGCAATAGTGGGTGACGGTTTCGATGCCCGCCTGCTGCTCGATGAGGAGGCTGGTCATCACCGCACCCATGCGGCTCTGCGCGCGTGGCCCGTCAGGCACGTTGACAGCGTCGACGCCTTCGCGCTTCAGGGCGGCGACGTCGGACAGCATCTTGCTCGCATCGACCCCGCGCGGCGGGACGATCTCGACGGAGGTGACGCGCTCGCCGCGGGCGATCTTTGCGGCGAAGTGGGAGCGGTCGCCGAATGGGATCGGGGCGACGCCAGCGGCGGCGCGGGAACCGGGAACCGGGAACGGGGAACCGAGGCTCCTTGCAGCTTCTGTTATCGGTTCCCCGTTCCCGGTTCCCCGCGTTCCGATTCCCGATTCCCGATTGCCAATTCCCGACACACGGGGGGCAAGCGGCCGAACGCCCGACACAATCGACCGGATATGATCCGGCGTCGTCCCGCAGCATCCGCCGATGATCTTCGCGCCCGCCTGGATGAGATGCCGCGCATACGACGCCATGTACTCGGGGCTCGCCATGTACATGCTGCGTCCGCCGACATCGCGCGGCATGCCGGCGTTCGGCTGGGCGCTCAGCTTCTTCCGCGTCACAGCCGCCATCTTCTCGATCGCCTCGAGAATCGCCTGCGGGCCGACGGAGCAATTGAGCCCGATGACGTCGACGTCCAGTTGCTCGAGCGTGCGCGCGAGATCATCCGGGCTGGCGCCGTACGCCGTGCGTCCGTCGACGCCGACCGTCATCTGCGCGATCAGCGGCATCGTCGGGTCGACCGCGCGCGCCGCACGGATGCCCTGGCTGATCTCGGCCAGGTCACCGAACGTCTCGAGCAGGAAGAGATCGACGCCGCCGTCCTTGAGCGCCTGCATCTGCTCGTGGAACGTCAGGTATGCTTCCTCGACGCTCGTCGGCCCGTACGGCTCGAGGCGGACGCCTAACGGCCCAACGGCCCCGGCCACGAGGTGATCGTCACCCGCCACCTCGCGGGCGAGCTGAGCAGCCGCACGGTTGATATCGCGGACCTGCGACTCGAGCCCGTATTGCGAGAGCTTCAGCCGGCTCGCGCCAAACGTGTTGGTCTCCAACACCTCGGCCCCCGCCTTCGCATACGCGGCGTGAACATCGCGCACCAGATCGGGCGCCTTGATGTTCAGCTCATCGTAGCATTGGTTGATGAATACGCCCTTGGCATAGAGCATCGTCCCCATGGCGCCGTCGAACACGACGACGCGCGCGGGGTCGAGCAGGCGATTCAACAACCCGGCTCGCGTGGTCACGCTGCCGTTTCCCCTGCCGTTTGAGCTGATGACTGCTGGCTGATGGCCGATGACTGGGCCGGTGCCTCACTCGAGGCGCCGCGAACGGCGTAATACTTTGCGTCGGGATGATGGACTATCATCGCCGCAGTAGACTGTTCAGGCACCATCTGAAAAGCACTCGTTAGTGTCATCCCGAGCGCCTGCTCGACGGGAAGCAGCTTGAACACCTGCGCGTGATCGTCGAGATCCGGGCAGGCCCCATAACCCCAGGAGTAGCGCTTCCCCTGCGCGACCGAGATCCCGAGCTCGCGACGAATCCTCCGATGCATCCACTCGGCCGTGGCTTCCGCCGCTTCCACGGCAAGCCCGTGCGAGTAGAACGCCTCGGTGTACTCACCCGCCCGCTGCAGCTCGTCGAACCGATGCGTGGCCGCATCGCCAACCGTCACCACCTGCAGGGCGACCACATCCACATCTGACGACTGCGTGGACCGGAAATAGTCCGCGAGGCAGAGCCGCTCGCGCCCTTCCTGACGCGGGAAGTGAAAGCGCGCGATCTCGCGGAGCGATGCGCCGTCGCTCTCGTACGCCGCCGGGTCATACACGAGGAGGTTGTTCCCGTCACTCTGCACCGGGAAGAAGCCGTACACCGCCTGCGGCACGATCCAGCGGTCGCGCTTCGCTTCCGCCGTTAGGCGGTCGAGCGTCGGTTTGAACTCGGTGCGAACGGTCGCCTCGTATTGCTCGCCCGACCCGCGCCCGCCCCACTGCAGGCGATAGAGCTCATCGAGATCGAGCAGCTCGAACACTTCGGCCAACGGAATGTCGCGCACCACGCGCACGCCGAAGAACGGCGCCGTGGGCAGCGCGTTGTCGGCGCGGATGTCGCTCCGTTCGCCGCCGCGGTCGCCCACGGTGATGTCCTTGCCGACCGTGGTGCGCAGGAAGACGTCGTTCCGCGCCGCCTCCAGTGACGCCGCAACGAACTGTGAGCGACGGTCGCCGTCCTGGAGTACATCCATCGTCTCGAGTCCCTCGAACGCGTCCTTGCAGTAGAACACACCGGGGCCGTATGGGCGTTCGCCTTCCACGAAGAGCGCACGTCGCCCGAACCGTCGGTTGATCGCCGCGCCCCCGATCAGCACCGGAATCTGCATCCCGCGACGATCGAGCTCCTGAACACACAGCGGCATCTGCTTGGACGTGGAGACGAGCAGTGCCGAGAGACCGATCGCATCCGCGCCAACCTCGATCGCCTTGTCGAGAATCGTGTTCACCGGCACCTGCTTGCCGAGGTCGAACACGGTATACCCGTTGTTGGAGAGAATCGTGTTGACCAGGGACTTGCCGATGTCGTGCACATCGCCGTACACGGTCGCGAGCACCACTTTGCCCTTCGTGTAGCCCTCCGTCCGTTCGAGAAACTGCTCGAGGTGCTTGACCGCTTTCTTCATCACCTCGGCCGACTGGAGCACGAATGGCAGGATGAGCTCACCGGCTCCGAACTTGTCGCCGACCTCCTTCATCGCGGGCAGCAGCACGTCGTTCAGCACTCGAACGGGTTGCTCGCGCACTCCGGCCGCGTCGAGTGCCGCCTCGATGCCGTCCTTCTTGCGGTGCAACACCATCCAATGGACGCGCGCGTCGGGCGTCTCGAACTGCGGACCAGAATCCGCGGTTTGATCGATTCCCGATTCCCGATTCCCGATTCCCTCGAAGTGCTCGATGAATTTCTGAAGGGCGTCGGGAGACTTGTTGAACACGAGGTCATCGGCCAGCCGCCGCTCATCGTCGGGAATTTCGAAATACGGCTTCACATGGGCCGGATTCACGATTGCCGCGTCGAGCCCCGCCTGCACGCAGTGATGCAGAAACACCGAGTTCAGCACCGCGCGCGCTTCCGGTGCGAGCCCGAAGCTCACGTTCGACACACCGAGAATCGTGAACACGCCCGGGAGCTCGCGCTTGATGAGCCGGATGCCCTCGATCGTCTCCTTCGCGCTCTCGATCCACTCGGCATCACCCGTCGCGAGCGTGAACGTGAGCGCGTCGTAGATGAGGTCCGACGGCGACAACCCGTACTCGCCGACGACGATGTCATAGATCTTCCGCGCGACCTCGAGCTTCCGCTCGCGCGTCTTCGCCATCCCGATCTCGTCGATCGTGAGGGCCACCAGCGCCGCGCCATGCTTTTTCGCGAGCGGCACGACAGCGTCGATGCGCTTGCGGCCGTTCTCCATATTGATGGAGTTCACGATCGCGCGTCCCGGCACGTGCTCCAGCGCCTTCTCGATCACGGACGCTTCCGTCGAGTCGATCATGAGCGGTGTCTCGACGGTCATCGAGAGTAGCTTCACGACCTTCGACATTTGCTCCGCCTCGTCGGCGCGCTCGGTGAGAGCCACGCACACGTCGAGTACGTGCGCCCCGGAATCGACCTGCTCGCGCGCGACGTCGACGATGGACTCGTAGTCATCAGCGAGCAGCAATCGCTTCACCTTGCGGGAGCCCTGTGAGTTGACGCGCTCGCCCACGAGAAGCGGAGGCGGGTCTTGATGGAGGGTGATTGCGCGCATCGCTGACGACACCCGTGGGACATGACGTGTCGCGGGAGCCGGGGATGGTGAACCGGAAACCGAGGCGCCTCGGTGCTCGAGCCTCGCGGCCCCGCGTTCCCCGTTCCCGGTTGCCTCTCGGCCCCGCACGGCCTTCACGACCGCGTCGAGATGCTCGGGGCGGGTCCCACAGCATCCGCCAACTATCCGGACGCCGAACTCGTTCACGAATTCCGCGAGCGCGGCGGCCATCGGCGCCGGCTCCAGCGGATACACG
>DATCGG010000298.1:0-72352 GCA_036509075.1 Gemmatimonadaceae bacterium | reverse complement strand
ACTCGGGAATAGGGAATAGGGAATCGGGAATAGAGGGAACCGGGAGGCGCCGCGTCGCGGGGCGCGGCCGCCGAACCGGGAACAGTGATTCATCGTGGAGCCTCGGTTCCCGGTTCCCGGTTCCCGGTTCCCGTTTTTCTGGCCACCGACGATCGAGCCAGCCCATGGTCGTCGCGACCGCGCTCATACCAATGACGGCCGAGGTCGTGACGTCGCTCGTCCAGTGCTGATCGTCGTACACACGCGACCACGCGACCACCGTCGCCGCGGAGTATCCCAGTGCTGCTACCCATGATCGTCTCGTCGCGATCGCGGCACCGGCGGCGATCGAAAATGCGTGCACCGCGTGGGACGACGGGAACGAATGCCACTCACCCTCCGTCGAGAAGGGCTTGAAGCGCCAGGCGTCGTTCGTGCTGTCCGGACGGTGCCGTCCGACGACCGGCTTCAGTACGCCGACGATCACGTTGGACACAGCATATCCGGCGGAGATGCGGAGCACGGCGTTGGCAGTCCTGCGGTGGTGGGTGATCCGGGCGACGACGTAGGTGACGGCAAGCCCGGCGATGATGTTCCTGCCGGTTCCAACGAAATTCCCGGCGTCGGCCAACGAGCTCGCGAAGCTCGAGTGGCGGTCGAGCCAGAAGGTTCGGGCGCTCTCGTCGAGGAGTGCCGCCGCGGCGATCGCTCCGCCTGCCGTCACCCAGAACCGTGTTCCCTCGGGCTGAAGGCCTGACTGTGCACCCGCGCGCGTCACGAGCAGCACGAGGAGCGCTGCCGACGCAGCCACAGAGCGAATGGATGCTGACCCAATCATCACAACTGCTCGAGCCCGCTCTCCGCGGCGCGCATGGAGTTTGCTCGCCTCGTCTGTTGTGCGACGGCGCGCAAGGCAACAGCTTAGAGGCCGATGTGTCCCCATACGATCGCCGCCTAACAGTTGCTATCCGCAGAACGTTGTTTCCAGCCCCGGTAGGAGCCGGATGCCGCACGCGGACATTGTTCGACAGCTCGTCGTCGAGCTGGAACGGGTCGGTGTCGATCCCGACCAGATGGTGGCCGGCCTCACGAGCCGCGCCGAAGACGCGCTCCGTGCCCTCCGGGCACTGCCCGATGGGGCCGGACCCGCCGCTTTTCTGGCGGAGCTCCGCAACCAGTCGTCGCCCGTCGGTATCAACGACGGGAGCGCGAACCACGTGCCGCACGACCCGGGCCCCACGTCTCGATGACTCGTGTCTTGATGAGCGTTCGTAAGGCGTTCGGAATCGCATCCGCGCTCTTGACCCTCACGGGCGCCGCGCATGGTCAGCGAACGTTGCTGGATACCTCCGTAGTCAGGACGGTGGTGAGCGCTTCGTCGTTCGACTCGACCGTCGCACGCCTCGAGCGGGCCGCCGTCGCCAATGGCTTGACCGTCGCCGCGAAGATCGACCACGCCGCCGCCGCACGGAAGGCGGGTCTGACCCTGCGCCCGACCACCCTGATCATCGCCGGCAACCCCGCCGCCGGCACTCCGCTGATGCTCGCCGATCAGACGATGGCGGTCGAGCTTCCGCTGCGATTTCTCGTCTGGCAGGGCGAGGATGGGAAGACCCACGTCTCGTACGACCCCATCAAATCGATCGCGGCACGCCACAAGCTCACCGGTCACGAGCAGCTGCTGACGAAGATGACGGGCGCGATAGAGCTGATCGTGAGTGAGGCGACGAAGCCGTAATCCGCGGCAGGCGGCAGGACTGATGGCTGATGGCAGCCTGCCCAGTCACTCCACCTCGTCAATAGACTTCGGCCAATCCTGCTTGAGGAGCCTCGACATCGCCCGGTCCGCCAACAGTCGCCCGTTCGTCTGACATCGCGCGCAATAGTTCGTCTCGTTGTCTGCATATCGAATCCGCTGCACGGGCGAGCCACACACAGGGCAGGGAAGCTTGTACCGCCCATGGACCGCCATGCCCTCCCGAAACGCGGTCACCTTCTCGGGAAACCCATCGCCAACCTCTTCACGGAGGCGGTTCGTCCAGTCGATCAACGTGGCTTTCGTCGCCTCGAACAGCAGCACGATCTGCTCGTCCGTGAGACGAGACGTCAGTAGAAGCGGCGACAGCTTGGCGCGATGGAGAATCTCATCGGAATACGAGTTCCCAATCCCGCTGAAGAGCCGAGGGTCCGTGAGTGACCGCTTGAGCGTGTGATTTTCGCTTCGCAGGCGCGACGCGAAGTCCGCGAGGTCCGCGTCCAGCACCTCGAGACCCCCGCGGTCGAACTGCGCCAGCGCGTCGGCGCCCTGCACGACGTGAATCGAGGCGCGTCGCTTCGACCCTGCTTCCGTGAGGTAGAGCGTCCCTCGCTCGAACTCGAATGCGGCCTGAGCGAGCTTGCCGCCGATCGTCTTTCCGCCCTCTCGCCATCGCAGCCGGCCGGCGATCATGAGATGAACGACGATGTACAGGGCGTCATCCACACCGATGACGATGCGCTTACCGAGTCGGCTGATCGTTCGCACCTGCTTGCCCACCACAGCCGAGAGCGGAGGATCGACGGTTCTGAGCACGAACGGGTTGAGCGCGCGAGCGCCGCGGATCTCCTGTCCGAGAATCCGCGTGCGCAGCGTTTCGATGTAGACGGTGACGTCGGGGAGCTCGGGCAAGTGTCACCCGGCTCGCTGGCTGAGCGTGGGCGTCACGGATCGACTGCTGGCGCCTGGCTGCGTGGGTTGAACCCGAACCCTGCAAGCTCCCCCTGCGGCGTGAGCGCGAGGCGAACCATGAATGGTTCGCCGCCGCCGCTGAATTGCGCGGTCCTCCAGTACTGCGTTTTCCCGAGGCGCTTCACGAAGCGCTCCTCGATGACTTTCTCCTCCACGCCAATGTCGCCGGTCAACTGAATGAGCGTGGCCATGAGCTCAGCGGGTGTACTGTCCTTCTTCGCGTCGGCCGACTGGTGGGCCCGCAGGCTGTCGACCTGTCCTGTGTAGAACCACACCGTATACTTGCGCGCGACCGCGAGCGAATCCGTGCCCGCGCTCGCCATGGTCGGTCCGGTTGCCGCGGCGCCTGCGCCGTTCTGCGCGGTCGCGCCCGAGGCGGTAAGAGCCAACAGGGCCCCGATAATCACGGTTTTCACGATGACCCTCAAACAGTTCGAACCGCGGGATGAGTCGTATGAGTCGAGAGTCCGCGGCAGCTTCGCGCGCCAGCGCGCAATGCACACGATAGGCGCTCGGCTCGTCCGCGTCGAGCCGGGTGAGGTCGAGCTCGAGCTGCCATTTCGGGAGGACCTCACCCAGCAGCACGGCTTTCTCCATGCGGGCATCGTCACGGCCCTTGTGGATAGCGCGTGCGGCTACGCTGCCCTCTCGCTCATGGATCGAGAGTCCGCCGTATTGAGCGTTGAATACAAGGTGAACCTGCTGGCGCCGGCGGTTGGTGAGCGGATGCGCGCGATCGGACGGGTGATCAAGCCCGGCCGAACGCTACTCGTTTGCACGGGTGAGGTGATCGCGGTGGCTGGCGGCGCAGAGTCAGTGGTGACCGCGATGCAGGGCACCATGATGGCGGTCCGCGGCCGACCAGAGCTCGTTGATTGATCTCTCCGGTGCGAGGGTTTCGGTCGCGAACGCGTTGCGAGTACCATTAGGCATGGCGCATCGAACGTTCAAGGATTCAAACGGCCGCGAGTGGGAAGTGTGGGACGTGGTGCCCAGCCAGTGGGTCGGCCCGACGCTGGATGGCGGGTGGCTCGCCTTTCAGAGTGGGGAGGACAGGCGCCGACTGGCGCCGCTGCCGCTGTATTGGGCGGCCGCTCCGGAGCCGGAGCTCCGCGATCTGCTGGCGAAGGCGAAACCGGTCGCCGCGCGGACGGACTGAGTCATGGAGCGGACCATCGATCTCGCGGCAACGCTCGCGTGGGTTCGCCCGAACGAGCGTTGACGGAACCCACCGCGGCAGGAGCGAACGGCGGATCGCGGCGCGTCGGGCGCGTCGCGATTGCCCTCATCGCGGGGCTTGTCGTCGGCATCACCGTCTCACGCGTCGGCATTCCGTGGCTCAGCCGGTCCGTCGCGCTCCTGGAGCCGGTCGGGTCGATCTGGGTGAACGCCATCCGGATGACGATCGTGCCGCTCGTCGTCGCCCTGCTGCTGGGCGCTGTGGCCCGCGGTGGCGAGTCGCACGGCGTCGGTCGCCTGGGCGGCACCGCGTTCGCGACGTTCGTCGCGCTTCACATCGGTGCCGCCGTCCTGGCGCTCGTCACGGTGCCGGCGGTCATGGCGCGCATTCCGGTCGACCCGGCGAGCGTCGCTCGAATGCAGGCCGAGGCATCCGCGGCTAGCGTGGCGACTGCGGAGCAGATTCGCACGCTGCCGAGCTTTGGGCAGTGGCTCGCCGGGCTGGCGCCGGCCAACGTGATTCGCGCGGCCGCGGACGGGGCGATGCTACCGCTGATCGTGTTCACGCTGCTGTTCGCGCTCGCGCTGCGGCGCATTACGCCCGATCGCCGCGAGCAGGTGCTGCGCGTGTTCGATGGTGTCGGTGACGCCATGCTCGAGATCGTGCGCTGGCTGATCGCGCTGGCGCCGATCGGGGTCTTCACGCTCGTGGCGTCGACCTCCGCCCGCCTCGGGGCGTCGCTGGTCGGCGCGTTCGGGTACTATGTGGTCGGCTACGTTGCGCTCCTGCTCGTGCTGACCCTGGTGATCTGTGTAATCGGCGCGTTAGGCGGTGGTGTGGGGCTGCCGCGGTTCTTCCGGGCGGGTCTGCCGGCGCAGGCGGTGGCGTTCAGTTCGAGCTCCTCGCTGGCGTCACTCCCGGCGCTCATCGACTCGGCCGGGCGTCTCGGTGTACCGCCGACGCAGGCGGGGTTCGTCCTGCCGCTCGCCGTGTCGTCGTTCAAGGTGGCAAACGCAGTGGCGTGGCTCACCGGCACCATGTTCCTGGCGCGGCTCTACGGCGTGCCGTTAGGCGTCAGCGAGTACCTCACCGTCGTGGCGTCGTCGATCGCCTTGAGCTTCGCGACGCCCGGCGTGCCGAACGGCGGCTTCCTGCTTCTCGCGCCCGTGTTGGCGAGCGTCGGTGTCCCGGCGGCGGGGGTTGCGCTGCTCATCGCGGTCGACGCCATTCCCGACCTGTTCGCGACCGTGGCGAACGTGAGCGGCGATTTTGCCGCCGCGTCGATCGTGCGGCGCTGGGCGACACGCGAGCCCGCAACGGTCCTCGAAGGTAGTCTCACCCCTAACGCGAGCTGACGAGGTCTCCATGCGCATCGGCATTGGGTCGGACCATGCGGGATTCACATACAAGCAGATGCTGATCGCGATGCTTCGCGAACGGGGCCACGAGGTCGTGGACTTCGGCACCAACTCCACGGAGTCGGTCGACTACCCGACGTACATTCGGCCGGTCGCGCTGGCGGTGGCCGCCGGCGACTGCGAGCGCGGAATCGTCCTCGGCGGCTCCGGGAATGGTGAAGCGATCGTCGCGAACCGTGTGAAAGGCGTGCGCTGCGCGCTCTGCTGGAATGTCGAATCTGCCAGGCTCGGGCGCCTGCATAACGATGCGAACGTGATCTCGATCGGGGAGCGCATGGTGTCGCCCGACGAGGCGAAAGCCATTGTGGATACGTGGCTCATTACGCCGTTCGAGGGCGGGCGGCACATTCGCCGTATTCAGATGATCGACGAGTTCTGACGCTTCGTTGGGGGTCAGACTCCGTTCGCATCATTCCATCGCCACAACCCACCAGCGTGAACATGCGCCATCCCGCTTTTCTGTCGCTCCTGCTCTTCATCGCGAGCATCGCCGCCGCGCCGGCACAGGCACAACGACCGCCCAGGTTCTTCATCTCGGTCGACATGGAAGGCATCGGCGGCATCGGTACACCGGCGATGACGAGCCCCACGGGCAAGGACTACGAGTTAGGCAGAAAGCTGATGACGGACGAAGTGAACACCGTCGTCGGTACGATTCTGCAGCGCGGCCCCGCCGAGATCCTCGTCAACGACTCCCACGGTGACATGCAGAACCTGCTGCACACCGAGCTCGATCCGCGCGTGACCTACATCCAGGGCGCCGTCAAGCCGTTCGGCATGGTGGAAGGGCTCGACTCGACGTACGCCGCTGCGATCTTCCTCGGCTACCATTCCCGGGCTGGCACGCCAAACGGGTTCATCGCGCACACGGGCACGGGCGCGGTGAAGGGGCTCTGGCTCAATGACATCGAGGTCGGGGAAGGAGAGCTCAACGCGGCGTACGCCGGTTCCATTGGCGTGCCGGTGATCATGGCCGCCGGCGATTCGGCGTTCGTCGAGCAGTTCACGCGAACGGTGAAGGTCGAGGCCGTGGCCACGAAGTATGCGGTGACACCACAGTCTGCCCGGCTGCTTCATCCGAAGGTGGTGCAGGAACGTCTCGTCGCAGCGGCCAGCCGAGCGCTCACCAACCGATCGAGTGCGAAGCCGTGGGTCATCGGCAAGCCGGTCAAGGTCAGGCTCCGGTTGGCCGACAATACCGTCACACAGATCCTGCAGGCCATTCCCGGCGTTAGGCAGGTGGACGGCTTCACGGTGGAGTTCACGGCGCCGACCATGGCAGACGCGTACCGGCTGATCCGGTTGATGTACCGGTTCGTGAGTGTCTAGGCGACGAGCAACGTTACGGCAGCCTAGATATCGGCGCGGGGCAGCGTGAGCGTGAACGTCGAGCCTCGTCCGACCTCGCTTCGCACCGTGAGATCGCCGCCCATGGCGCGTGCGAGCTGACGGCTGATCGCGAGCCCGAGGCCGAAGCCATGGTCACTCGAGTCGACTGATCGCCGCACCTGAATGAACGGCTCGAAGATCCGGTCGAGCTGCTCCGTTGGAATCCCGATGCCGGTGTCCCGCACGCTGATCAGCACCAGCCCGGGCTCTACGCACACGTCCGGCGTGATGGTCCCGCCCGGCGCCGTGAACTTGAGCGCGTTCGCGAACACGTTGAGGAGGATCTGCCGCGTTCGGTCGGCATCGGCCAGGATGTGCCCGTCGTTAGGCGCGGCGTACGACTCGAGCCGCAGCGCCTTCTGAACGAGCTGCGGCGCCACCATCTCGATGACGGCGTCCACCGTCTGGCGCACGCTGATCGGTCTCACGCGGAAATCGATCTTCCCCGAGCCCAGCTTCGCGAAGTTCAGCACGTCGCTCACGAGGCCGTCGAGGTGGTTCTTGCTGCGCTGGATCTTCAGGAGATCGACCCGTTGTTCGTCGGTGACCGGACCGCGTAGCCCCATCTCGATGAGCTGGGCGTATCCGCCAATGGCGTTGAGCGGCGTCCGCAGCTCGTGGCTCATCGCCGCGAGAAAGTCGCTCTTGGCGCGGTTCGCCTCCAGCGCTTCCATCGTCAGGCGCTGAAGCTCGCGTTCGGCCCGCTTCTGCTCCTCGATCTCGGTGTTCGTCCCGAACCAGCGGATGATCGCCCCGTGGTCATCCCGTTGCGCCGTCGCCCGCGCGAGATGCCAGCGATACGACGCGTGCGCGGCACTCCACAAACGATACTCGGCCTCGTAAGGCGCTCCACTCCCGAGTGACTGTTCCCAGCGTCCAGTCGTTGCCGCGACGTCGTCGGGATGAAGAACCGCGAGCCACCCCTCGCCGATCAACTGCGCCGGTGTTTGGCCGAAGTACTTCGCCGTGAGATCGCTGACGTGGTCGAGCGCACCATCGGGCGTCGCGGTCCAGACCTGAACCGGAATGGCATCCGCCAGGAACCGATACCGTGCCTCGCTCGCCTGCACGTTCGCGCGCGCCTGTTCGCTCTCCACCCACAGCCGCTCGACCTCGTGCCGGGCGCGTACCGCGTCCGTCACGTCGGCCCCATGCACGACGATACCGACTCGGTCACCACGGGCGTCGATCAGCGGCTGATAGACGAAATCGAGATACCTGAGCGACGATTCGCCAGCAGCGCCGCGCTTGAGCCTGACCGGCGTCGCGCGACCAACATGTGCCTGCCCGCTTGCAAGGACGCGATCCAGCAGGTCTACGAACCCCTGTGCGAACACCTCGGGAAGCGCGTCAGCAATCGGCTTTCCAATGATGTCGCGATGGTCGACGAGGTGAACGTACGCCTCGTTTGCGAACTCGAACACGTGGCTCGGCCCTTTCAGGACCGCCATGAACGCTGGCGCCTGCGAGAATACGTCGCGTAGCTGGCCCTCCGCACGCTCGGCCGCTGCGCGGGCTTCCTGCGCGTCCCGTTCGGCTCGCACGCGCGTCGTCGTTTCGGTCGCGACGTTCAGGAACGCGATCACATCGCCCGACTCGTCACGAATGGGGCTCAGCGAGAACGTGAACCACGCCTCGCGCGGCGGTCCGCTCTCACGCTCCATGATGAAGCGGGCGTTCTCTGCGTAGACCGGCGATCCGCCGCGGCGGATCACGTCGAACATCGGCGAGATCTCCGGCCAGATCTCACCCCACACCTCGCGCCCCGGTTTGCCGAGCGATGCGGGGTGTTTGATGCCGAGTACGTCGCGGTACGCGTCGTTGTAGATGAGCAGCAGCTCGGGCCCGCACCACATGTTGATCGGGAACGGACATTCGAGCGCCATGCGTACCGCCGTGCGCAGCGCCGTGGGCCAGTCGTCGACAGGACCCAGCGACGTCGCGGACCAATCGAGGGCACGACAACGCTGCGCGAGCTCGCTATCGCCCGCGAACAGCGCAGCCGTTTCGGGGGAGACGGCGAGCTCGGTCACCCGTCAAACATACAGCGCGGACCTCAGGGCGACGTGTTTTTTGCGTCCGCTGCTCGTGCCCGCGCTTCCGTTTCCTCGTCGAGGATCGCTCGCAGCTGGGCGATGATCGGAATATCCGCCGTGTGCTGCCGCCCGTACCCAAGGTTGAACCGGTAATCGAAGTCGGCCGGATTCAATCCCTGATTGTGCTGCATGATCGTCTCGAGCTTATCGAGCCCCTTGGCGAGCTTTGCCTCGAGTGATTGCGCCGCCTCGTACTCGTCCCAGAGCGCCGTGATCTCGTTGCGGACCCCCGCTGGCAAAGGCCTGAGGAGCTCGAGCAGGTCACGCCGCTCTTCCGCTGCCTTGCCGGCCAACGCCCCGGCGGCCGCGCGTCGCGCCTGTTCCGGTGCCGACACGTCGCCGTGGACCGCTTCGCCGAGATCGTGGATGATGCAGATCTTCACGAGCTTCGCGAAGTCGATCTCGGGGAAGGCCGGCCTGAGCACGAGCGCCATGAGACAGAGGCGCCACGTGTGCTCGGCTACGCTCTCCTGCTGGCCCGTCGATGTGTAGCCCGTTCGGGTGGTGCTCTTGAGTCGTTCGGCCGCTCGAAGAAATTCGAGCACACCCGGCAGCTCGGCGGGTCCCATCGGCGTACTCAGAAGCCGGAGAGTTTGGTAATCCGGCCTTGCGTACCGACGGCCCATCCCGCCCGGGGCGACGCGAAGCCGACGGACCAGTAGTTGAGCGAGTCGATCGGCTTCCACGTGGTGCCGTCATCGTTCGACCACACGGCGCCCGCCGGGCCGACCACGACCACGGTCGGGCGTTTGGCGTTCGGCACGTACACACCGCCCCATGCGCCCGTCTTGAGCGGCACGCTCGTCCGCGCGACCCATGACTTCCCGCCGTCGCTGGTGACCGCGGTGAACGCGTCGCCCGGCTGGGCCGCGGTTCCGCCGCCGAGGGCCATGCCGTGGCGCGCGTCGCGGAAGGCGATGGACTGCGGGCCGGAACCGGCGCGCGTGGTGAGTGGCAGGGTGTCCACGGACCACGTCGCGCCGTAGTCCGCGGTGTGAAGCACGCGGCCATGGTCGGCGTTGCTTGCCACGATCCACGCGTGACCACCGGGCTTCGTGACGAGGCACGTGCCGCTGGCCGCGAAGCTTCCCTCGTTAGGCTGCGCGTGCGGCAGGCTCGCGGCCGGAATGCGCGACCAGGTTGCGCCACCATCGGTCGTGCGCAGGATCGCGATGTCGCCTCCGAGCGCGTCACCGATGACGAGGCCGCGCCGGGCATCCCAGAAGTCCAGGCAATCGTAGAACCCGGCCGAGTCGGGATTCGTGAACTGGCGTGTCCAGTTCGCGCCGGCGTCGGTTGTCTTGTAGATGCGGGACTGGCTGCCGTTCCCGATGCTCAGCAGATACGCCGTGTTCGCATCGACGGCGTGCACGTCACGAAACTGGAGCGAATCCGCCTGCGGGACCCGTGCCGCGTGCCACGTCGTACCGCCGTCGGTCGTTCGCAGGTAGGTCCCCTGTGCTCCGCTCACCCAGACGATTTGATCGTTGACAGCACTGACCGCGATCAGCAGAACGTTCGTGTTGCTGGTCTGCGGCGTATGCGTGACCTGGGCTGCGGCAGAGGTCGCGGCGGATGCCAGGACGAGCGTGCAGCCGACGGCGTCAACGAGGCGGAACGAGAAGCGTCGCATGGGTGCGTCGAAAACGTGGTGACGCCGGCGGTGCCTAACGGCTCGACCAGCCGGCACTGAGCAGAACAATGCCATCGGCCAGCCGCGTTTTCCACCATTGCGGTGCATGATTGCCGCCGGGCACTTCGGTATACGTGACGTCGTAGCCCTTCGCCTTCAGCGCGTCGCGAAATCGACGGCTCGCGTCCAGGAAATTCGGGCCGGCGCCACCTAACGTGGCATGGTCCTCGAGCGCGCCCACGTCGAGCACGAACCGAACCGGACGCGGCGGCGCCGCCTTCACCTGCGCCGCGAGCCATTCGTACGGCGCACCGTTGGAACCATCGGCACCCCGCCAGACGGCGCCGCTCTGCGACCAGACGTTCCCGAACAGCTGCGGATGCACGAAGGCGACGTACGACGCCGCCAGGCCGCCCGCGCTCGATCCCGTGACGATCACGCGTTTCGGGTCCGACGTGACTCGCCACCCGTTCCGGACCCACGGCATCAGCTGCTTCGCGAGGAACTCGGCCATGCGGGGGGCATTCCCGAGGTCGGCGATGCGGACGGCCCCCTCGCCGTTGTCGATCAGCGCGGCCACGAACGCGGGCGCCTTTTTCGCCGCGAGCAGTGTGTCGAGGACCATCGGCAGCGGCATCGTGTCGCGATACTCGTCACCATCGAAGGCGACGATCAGCGGGTATGACGTGGTCGCTTTCGCGTCGTAGCCCGGCGGCGTGTAGATCCAGATTCGGCGCGGCCTCCGGTAGGTCGAATCGAACACCGTGTGCGCCTCGACCTTTCCCGTACGCAACGCCGGCGCGCTTTGCGCTCCGAGCGTTGCAGCCCCCACGACGGTGAGCGTGACAAGCGATGCGAAACGGGTACGTCCGATCACGCGCCGGTGGAGCGAATGGTTCTGACTCCAAAAACCGGCGCGATGCGGCCGCCCTGCGAGGCCTGGAATCGGACCGTGACCTTCGTCTTCCCACGAGTCGACTCCGCCGGTGCGGCGTATCGGGCGTCGTAGAAGCCCACTGCCGAACCGTTAGGCTCGAACCGCCCGATCGACGTGCCGTCCACGATGATCTCGAAGTTCCCCGACGCCGGCGGTAGCCCGAGGTCATTGAGGTACGTCACGATGACCGCAACGTTGCTCGAGCCGTCGACCGGCATGTCGAACGAGAACCATCCGGTGCCGGCTCGGCTTGCGCGGCCGGCCGCCTGCTGGACGGCCCGATCGGCCGGGTCGCTCCGATAGTTGAATTGGCGGTCCTGGCCGGTATCGCCCGGCTGCACGAAGCCTAACGTCGCTGCCTCGAGGCGACGGACGCGCTCGCGCTCGACCGCGATCTCCGTTTCTCTGTCCGAGAGCTCCGACGG
Organism: Gemmatimonadaceae bacterium; assembly: GCA_036509075.1. Classification (GTDB taxonomy): domain Bacteria; phylum Gemmatimonadota; class Gemmatimonadetes; order Gemmatimonadales; family Gemmatimonadaceae; genus JAJKIV01. The sequence goes on along the minus strand of DATCGG010000298.1, from coordinate 60,567 downwards.
CGTGATGAGATCGACGTAGATGCTGTAGCGGCGGCCATGCGTCCGGTAGAACGGTGTCAGCGCGACGTCCGTTGCAATGCCTGGTTCACTAGGTACCCGGGCGACGCCGGTTGCCCGGAAGTCGCCCACGCGCGAGCCGGCTGGCACGAGCCATTCGGCGAGCGGGCGACCAGCCGCGACGAGCACCGGAACCGGTGGCGGTGGTGGCGGGATCGTCGCGGCGCCGTCTGCGGTTTCTCCGCGGCCTTCCACTCGAGGCCCATGATCGCTCGCGAGCGCGAGCGGGCCCCACATGATGGCCGTGACCGTTTTGCGATCGAGCGTGGGTTCGAGCCGGACCGACTTTCTGAACGTGATCTCCACCGTGTCTGCCGACTTCCACGTTCGGCGGAGGTTCACGTAGGTGCTCGGCTGGATCGCCGGGCGGTCGATCGGAACATCCCGACCGCCGGCCGGCCCGGCGCGCAGCGCGGCGATTCGCGGCTGGTCGATCGACTGTCCGTTCACGCGGATGCCGAAGTCGTCTCCGGCCCAGCTCGGACGGCGGACGGCGAGCGTGAACGACTTGGGCGTCGGGAGCGCCAGGCGGATGGTTGCGCTGTCGCCCTCGGGAAAGCTCGTGTCCATCTCGAGTCGAACGGCGCCTAACGTGAACTGCGCGGAGGACGGCACGAACAGATTGACCCACAGGGTATCGGCCGACTCGTGGTACAGGCCGTCGCCGTAGAGTCCGTGATTCTCCATGCCGGTGCCGACGCAGCAGGTGAAGCTCCGCAGCATGTCCTGGTATTCCTGCTGAACGCCTCGACCCACAGGGACCATGTACGACGTTCGCCCGGATTCGGGATCGATCGACGCGAGCGCGTGATTGAAGATCGCGCGCTCCTGGAAGTCGGCGTAAAACGCGTCGGGCCGGAACGAGAACAGACGACGCGTCAGCTTCAGCATGTTGTACGTGTTGCACGACTCGCAGGCGCGTCCGTCCACCCGTGCACCGAGCACGTCCGGCGGTCCGAAGTACTCGGCCAGGCCGTGACCGCCGGTCGCGTAGCTGTGGTGCTGCGTCACGCGATCCCAGAAGAACGATGCGGCCATGAGGTCGCCGGCGTCACCCACGTACGCATAACGAGCCGCGGACCCGATCAGCTTCGGGATCTGGCAGTTCCCATGCTTCCCGTTCAGGTTGTCCTGATGTCGCTTGAGCGCGTCGGTGAGCTCGTGATGCTCGAACCGGTACGACAGATCGAGCCAGCGGCGGTCGCCGGTGTCGGCGTAGAGATCGGCGAGTACCTCGTTCATCCCGCCGTGCTCGGTGTTGAGCATCCTCGCGATCTGCGCGTCGTCGAGCGGTGCGAGGACGCCCTCGGCCCACGTCGCGAACTTCGTCTCGACGCGGAGCGCGGTCTGGCTCCCGGCGTGGCGATGCGCATCGCGCAGTCCGGCGAACGTCTTGTGGAGGGTATACCACGGCGACCAGAGGCCGTTGAGATCGAACGCGGCGGAGCGGATGTCACCCTTCGACAGCGCCGCGAATGCCTCGCGGCCGCCCTCGAGTGCGCTGAGATAACCATCGCCGTGTTTGTCCTGAACGATCTGGAGCTCGCGCACGACATGGTCAGCGCGCTGCTTGAACCGTGCGTCGCCAGTCGCGAGGTACATGAGGCTGACGGCGGACAGATAGTGGCCGGCAATGTGGCCGGTCAGGTTCCGGCCTCCGCCATCCCATCCGGCGTACGGTTCAGCTTTCTGCGGAAGGCCGGCGCGGATGCGGTAGTACGCGAGCATCCGGTCTGGCTCGAGCTCCAGCAGGTATTTCGCGGTGATGTCCTGCGCACGTTTGAGCGGACCGCCTAACACGCGGACTCGGCTCGAGCTTACCGGTCGCGCGCGGATTCTCCCGGTATCTATCGAAGGGGCCGGGGAGGTCGCTTCGGCAGCGCGAAGCGACTCAGCGGTTGAGGCAATCGGCCCGATGGCTGCGACGGTCGCCGTTGCGGCGGTCTGCTGAAGGAAATCCCGACGGCTTGGAGGCATGCGTCTAATTTGGGCCGCCGGAAGCGTCGTCCGCGAGGTCTGGTCCTTGCTTCACGTCGGCTCTCTGCAGAATCGTCTATCACGAATCAGGAGAGTTGCCCATGTCGGAACGCAGGAAACCGCACAACGGCCGCGACAAGTCCGGACACTTCAAGGTGAAGCAGGTCGACGTGGATGATCTTCAGACCGATCCCGACGGCTCGGATTTCGTACGGGATGACGTGCGGTTGGGTGGCGCCGTTGCGGACACCGGCCCGACAGCCGGCCAGCTCGGTGAGCAAATTGGCGAGCTGGTCACGTCCAACCGGGAAGACGTGGACCGCCTGACCGGGCGCGAGCCTGCCAAGCGCAAACGATCGCGTTAGGCTGCCGCTTCTCCACCGTCGGGCCCATAGAACATCACCCATACCGCGAGATCATCGCTGAAATTCTCGAACCGGTGTGGGACGCCTGCGGCGACGAACAGCAGGTCGCCCGGCTGAAACGACACGCGCGACGACCCGTCGAAAAAGGTCCCCCGACCGCTCGCCACGACGTAAATCTCGTCGCGCGTGTGGGGCGTCTGCGGGTCGTGGCCGCGTGGCGCATAGAGCTCCACCACCAGCGTGCCGTGCTTGAATAGTTCGACGAAGCGCTCGCCGCGTGGGCCGGGGAGTCGTGACAGGCCTGCGTCGGGTCGCAGGTGCGCCGTGGCTCCGGTAGACGGTTCGGGCATGGGACACTCGGTTTCGGTTCGTTAGGCGACGCGGCTGCGGACAACAGTCGTGAAATTTGCGCTTACGGCCAGGCGCCCGTCGACTGACGCAGCCCCGCGGAGCCGAGCCACCCCGCGCCGATACCACACCAGCTCGACCGTCAGAAAGAGCGTGTCGCCGACGCGTGGGAGCGACCGAAACCGTACGCGGTCAGCGGCGGCGAAATAACCCACGGCGCCGGCCGATTCGTTCAGGAGGCCGATCAGCACCGCGGCGCTGGTCTGCGCCAGCGCTTCGACGACGAGCGTCCCCGGCATCTCCCACGTCCCGGAATCCGCTGCCTCACTCCACCAATCTCCCGCGGTAACGCGCTTGAGGCCCAGCGCGCGCAGGCCTGGCTGCACCACGCGTAATCGATCGACCAGCAGGAACGGGTATCGGTGCCCGAGCACATCGAGCACATCCAGCGGGTCGGTCCACTCGGACTCGTTGGGGCTTGCTCCCACGCGCTCACTCACTTCGCCCGCACCGCAGCGACCCATCTCTCGGTAGCGTCAGCGACCTCACTCATGATTTGGGCATCGGTTTTCCCGGAACTCTTCAGGACATGAAAGCTATGGTCCGCACCCTCGAGCCACAGCATCTCCCACGGCGCTGTCACGCGTTCGAGCACGCCTTTCATGAGCTCCGGCGTGCAGAACGGGTCACGCGTCCCGTTGATGCACAGGACGGGAACACGAATCGATGGCAGATGTGCGTCGCGCAGCTGATCGGGCTTGCCTGGCGGGTGAAGCGGGTAGGCAAGCAACAGGAGGCCGGAACAATCGAAGCCGTCCGCGGCAAGCATGGATGCGGCTCGCCCGCCCATGGACCGGCCACCGATGATCAGTGTCGTCGGATTGAGCTCCGCCCGGGCCCGTGCGACCACGGCGCTGGTCGTGTCCTTGAGCTTCGGCATGGGGTCCGGCCGGCTCGATCGCTTCTCCTTGTACAGGAAATTGAACCGCACGGTCGACAGTCCGCGTGCGCCGAGCGCGCGTGTGACCGTGACCATCGCCCGGTCGGTCATGTTGCCGCCCGCTCCGTGGGCGCAGACGACCACGGTGGACGCGTCGCCGTTAGGCGCCGGGTCGTAGATCGCGCTGGTCGTTTCGTCGCCGACCTGAATGGTCCAGTGTTTCATCGCGGCCAAGAATTCACGTTTAACTACCTCACACCCTGTTTCCGTCGAATCCGTTCACACCTTCTGTCTGGCCGTCCCCGCACGTTAGGCTTTCATCAGCGCCGCGAGTTTTCCCAACACCGATCCGAGATCAGGCGACTCCGTCAGGACCGCAAGCATGGGGTCAACGCCGACCGTGTCCATGCGGTCGATCGCCGTCTTGATCGTGAACGTGCGAGGATCGAGCGACAGGTCCACCTCGTCCCACCCGAGCGGCATCGACACTGTCGCACCAGGGAGCGGCCGCACGATGAACGGGGCGACGATGAGCTGACCGTGCCGGTTCTGCAGGTAATCGAGATACACCTTGTCGCCGCGCCTCGTGACGTGCCGCGTGATGGTGGCCACGTCGCCGAGCTCGCGAATCACGAGGCGGGCGAGCAGCTCACCTAACGTGCGGGACTGCGCGTACGTCATCTGACGGCCCAGCGGGAGCATGATGTGCAGGCCCGTCTTGCCCGTCGTCTTGACGTAGTTGGGAAGTCCCGCCGCTTCGCAGATGCGATGGAGCGACTGCGCACAGCGGATCACGTCGGAGAACGGTGCCTCCTTCGGGTCGAGATCGAGCACGCACCAATCCGGCTGCTCGAGCGTTCCAACCCGGCTCGCCCAGATGTGCAGCGGAATGGCACCGAGGTTCGCGATGTAGACCAGCGAGTCCTCGTCGTCGCACACGAAGTAGCGAATGTCGCGCTGGGTGTCGTTGCTCCAGATCGGGATGGTGCGGATCCAGTCGGGAGCGAACTCGGGGGCGTCCTTCTGGTAGAAGGATTTCCCGTCGATCCCGTCAGGAAAGCGCGTCATGACGACCGGGCGGTTCCGCAGGTACGGCAGAATCCACCGCGAGACGGATCGGTAGTAGTCGATCAGGTCCCCTTTGGTGTACTTCTCGGCCGGCCAGAAGATCTTGTTCGGGTTCGAGATGTTGATGGTCTTCTGCGGCTCCTTTCGCGCCGCGGTGGCCTCGGGCACTGGCGGCTCGACAGGAACCGCGGGTGCCGCGGTGACGTCGTTAGGCGCGGCCGCTCGCGGCGGCGGGGCGCCGTCGACGATCCAGCCCTGACGCTCGCAATCGTGCGGCCCCTTGTCCGTTCGCACACGGAGAAACGCGGGGTGCCGCAGTACGCCGTCCGGCGTCCACTCGCGAAACCGAACCTCCACGACGTGCACCGGCTCCGTCCACGTCGTGGTCCTCGTTTCAGGGATCGCATCGCTCGGCAACGGCTCGGCGCCGGGCTTGAGCGCCGGCCCGTGACACGGTGGGTCGCGACGCACGAGTGGATCGAGCATCTCTCGGAGCTCGCGCAGGAGTGCGTCGTTGAACCCGGTCCCCGCGCGGCCGGCGTAGACCAGTGCGCCGTTGACGTAGTCCGCGAGCTGCAGCGCTCCGAAACCCGGTCGATTGCCACTCGGCTCCGTGAAGCCCACGACGACGAAGTCGCCCGTCTTCTCGGCCTTGATCTTGAGCCACTTGTCGGTGCGCCCACCGCGGTAGGGCGCGTCCGCCTTCTTCGCGATGATCCCTTCGAGGCCTAACGCGGTGACCTGCTTCAGGAATGCATCGCCCTCGCGCGCGATGTGGTCCAGGTATCGCACGGCGCCGAGCTTCGGGACGAGCTCCGCGAGCAGTTGTTTGCGTCGCTCGAGGGGCAGCGGTCTCGTGTCGAAGTCCTCGAACGAGAGCAGGTCGAAGACGTAGAACGCAGCTGGTAGCTCCACCGCGGCGGCCTTGATATCCAGCGGTGACGAGATCCGCCCGCGCCGCTGCAGGAGCGAGAAGCGGGGGATGCCGCCGGCATCGAGGACCACGACTTCCCCATCCACGATGCATGAGTCGAGCGGGAGGGCCTGCACCGCGCGGGCGATCTCCGGAAACACCTCGGTGTAGTCGTTTCCGTTCCGGGTGAGGAGCAGCGCCTCGCCACCGCGTTTGCAGGCGAGCAGTCGATATCCGTCGAGCTTGAGCTCGAATAGCCATCCATCGCGCGTGAACGCGTTGTCCGCCTGCTCGGCGAGCATGACCGGGGTGGTCTTCGGGTCGAGACGCGTGCGGGGTACATCGGCCTCCTGGAGCGCCTTGCGGACGGTGCTTGCGTGCGTCTGGCCGGATTTGACCTCCTCGACGGTCAGGCCGGAGAGGACGGACTGCTCCGGAAAAACGTCCCCGGGCTGCCTAACGTATGCGTCCCGCTCCTTGATAAGCAGCCAGTCCTTCTCGCTCTTCTTGATTTTCACGAGCGTCCACTTGCCGTGGAGCTTGTAGCCCTTGAGCTCGAACAGGAGCTTGCCCTTCTCGAGCCCCTCTCGCCAATCCTCGAGCGGCACCCATTCGCCCCGGTCCCAGACGATGATCCCGCCGGCGCCGTAGTTCCCGGATGGGATGATGCCCTCGAAGTCCCCGTACTCGAGCGGATGGTCTTCGACTCGGACGGCGAGCCGCTTGTCGTTGATGTCGTACGACGGGCCCTTCGGCACGGCCCACGAGCGGAGCACGCCGTCCATCTCGATGCGCAGGTCCCAATGCAGCTGCCGAGCGGCGTGCTTGTGCACAACGAAGAGTCGCCCCGCTATGGGCGAGACGGTCCCGACGGGCTCGGGCGAGCTGTCGGGTGACCGCTTGGCGCGGTAGGTACCGAGGCTGTCGTCGTGCTCCACGTCTACAGACCTGAACCGGTGAATCGATACCTGGACCCGCTCTTGAACCGCAGAGTTCGCGGAGGACATAGAGCAAACCCATCTGTTCCCTGCGGCCTCCTCGACCTCTGTGACCTCTGTGGTTCGATAGAGTCAGTCTTCATTCGACTGCGACCTGCGTGTGTTCATTCAAGCTCGGGTCAGAATTGTGATCTTGAGTGCCCGAGCCCGGATCACAAAACTTGCGTCGCGCTTTCTTTGGTGGAAAACTCTACCCCTGTTTACTAGCTTGTCGGAAGGCCCCCCGCTTCACCTTTAGCCTCCAACGCTCATGGCCGCTCGTTCCATAGGAACCGCCACCATCTCGTTCGGGCTCGTTTCCGTCCCGGTCAACCTGTACTCCTCCTCGGAGTCGAAGTCGAGCGTGTCGTTCAACATGCTCCACAAGAAGTGCGGCACGCGCCTCAAACAGCAGTACATCTGTCCCAAGGACAACAACGAGGTCGTCGGCCGCGAGGACACGAGCAAAGGCTACGAGTTCGCGAAAGACCAGTATGTCGTCTTCACCCCCGAGGAGCTCAAGGCGCTCGAGGAAAAGGCCACCAGCACGATCGACGTCGTCGAGTTCGTCCCCCTCGCCCAGGTCGATCGCGAGTATCTGGAAAAGGTCTACTACCTCGGTCCCGACAAGGGCGGCGATCGGGCTTATCGCCTCCTCGCCAAGGCGCTGCAGGAGACTGGCCGAGCCGCGTTAGGCCAGTACGCTGCGCGCGGTCAGCAGCACCTCGTCCTCCTCCGGCCCCTCAACGGCGTGCTCGTGATGGAGCAGCTGCACTACGCCGACGAAGTCCGCTCCCCCGAGGAAGTTCCGGTCCCCGCCGGCGAGGTGAAAGCCCAGGAGCTCATGCTCGCGAAGCAGCTCATCGAGCAGACCGCCACCGAAGTGTTCGAGCCGGCCAAGTATCGTGACACCGTGCGCGAGCGCGTGATGGAAGCCATTCAGCGGAAGGTCGAAGGTCAGGACATCACGGCTGACGTGACACCGGATGGCGGCGGCAAGATCATCGACCTCATGGAAGCCCTGAAGGCGAGCCTCGCGCAGACCGCCCCGGAAGAGGAAGCCGAGCGCAAGGCGTCATGAACGTCCTGGTGGGTACGAGCGGGTTTGCCTTCAAGGAGTGGAAGGGCCCGTTCTACCCCGAGGACCTGAAGGACGACGCGATGCTCGGGTACTACTCCGGCAAGTACCCGACGGTCGAGATCAACAACACCTTCTATCGGCTGCCGAAGGAGCACGTGCTCCAGGACTGGGCCTCGCAGGTGCCCGAGTCCTTCTCGTTCTCCATCAAGGCCAGCCAGCGCATCACGCACTACGCGCGCCTCAAGCCCGACTCGGCGAGCGCACTCGAGTTCCTGCTCCGGAACACATCGACGTTAGGCGGCCGGCTCGGCCCGATCCTGTTCCAGCTCCCGCCGAACATGCAGAAGAACCTCGACCGGCTCACGGGCTTTCTCGCGCTTCTGCCGCGCGATCGCCGGTTCACGATCGAGTTCCGGCACGAGAGCTGGTTCGACGAGGACGTCTTCGCCGTGCTCCGCGAGCACGACATCGCGTTATGCGTGTCGGAGTCCGAGGAGTTCACAGGCGTGAACGTCGCGACCGCCTCGTGGGGGTATCTCAGACTTCATCGCCAGGACTACGACGACGCGATGCTCGCCGAGTGGCGCTCACGCGTGACCGCGCAGGCGTGGACGGACGCCCACGTCTTCTTCAAGCACGACTACATCGACGGGTCCGGGCCGCTGGCTGTCGAACGCTTCGTCGGAATGATTGGCGCGGATGCCGGTGGCGTCCGAGCGTCCGATGCGACCCTCCGGGTCCCTGAGACCGTGCCGGCCCGAGCCTGATTTCGCTCGCTTCGACATCGCTCCACGGCAAGCCTTTTTCGTAACAGCGATGAAGCGGATGTGGCGGAAGCTGCCGGATTCCGCCTAACGGGCTGGCTCCTCACACCACGAGCCCGGGATATCTGTTAAGAGGCCTCGGGACGCTCCGGCTTCCCGGGGCCGTTTCATTCTATATGTCTGGCTCGTGGCGAGATCCAGTGTCGATGCAAAGCCGGATCCGGCCGTTTCCGCACGATCCGCTTCATTGCAGTTCCCGAAAAGGCTCGCCGCCGCAACGATGCCGCGAGACGCCCGCGATCATCGCCGGACAGGGATCAGCCCCATCTCATCGAGGAAACGGTGCCCGCCCGTCTGATTGCCGCGCCGGATGGCCGCGCGCGACAGCACCAGGCGATCCTTCGTCCGCGTCATCCCCACATAGAGGAGTCGCCTCGCCTCTTCTACCTCCGACTTCGGCGATTCCTCCCCCGACGGCGGTCGCCCCGGCATCTGCGCGTCCTCCACCCCGACCACGTACACACGCGAGAACTCGAGGCCTTTCGTCGAGTGCAGCGTGAGCAGGTTCACACGCTCGCGATCGACGTCCACGCCGTCGCTCCGCGCCGACAGGGCAACGCGCTCGAGGAACGTGTGGATCTGCGCCTGCAGGGGGCCGGGCTCGACGTGCTCGATGAGCCGTCGCAATCGCAGCATGGTCGACGGATACCGTTCGTGCGCCGTCTTCTCCGTCCTGATCTTCACCATGAGCTTCGTCCCGCCCAGGGCGTCGATGACCTCATCGACGCCGGGAAGCGACTCGTCGGTACCGCGCTCGCGCTCGTACATCTCGAGGCAGGAGCTGTAGCGTCCTAACGAGTACGGGACACAGAAGTCCCGGAAGAGCAGTGCCTCGGCGCATAGCGTTGCGCGGTCGCAGAGGGCCAGGCCGAGCCCGACGAGATCGAGCAGGTTGGCGAGTGCTGTTTTGCGCGCCCGCTGTGCCTTGAGTCCGCCGAGCTGGAGAAACACCTGCGTGAGCGTCCGCGCGTCGTCGACCGCGCGATGCGACTGGCCCACGTCCACGCCGAGCACGCGAGCGAGCTCCGAGAGCTTGCGGCTCGTGCGGAACAGATCACGGGCGAGCGGGAGCGAATCGTAGGTGCAGAGATCGAATCGCTTGCCGAGCGCGCGAACCATCCGGTCGAGGATGCGGAAATCGAACGCGTAGCCGTTGTGCGCGACCACGATGTCCTCGCCGCAGAACGCGGCGACCTTCGGCCAGATGTCCGCAAAGCGCGGCGCCATTGTCACGTCCGCATCCCGGATCCCGTGAACGTCCGCTGCGGCTGCAGCGATCGATCCGTCGGGCTTCACGAGCGAGTTGAGCACCTCGACGATCTGGCCCTCTCGTACACGCACGGCCGCGATCTCCACCACCTCCGCGCCGTTGACATCCTTGTCGGTCGTCTCGATGTCGATCGCCGTGAAGTCGCGAAACGTGTCGGACGCGTTCCCGATCTCCAGGAGCTGTGCCGCCTTGAACACGGCCAACACGAGGCCGAGGTCCGGCGCGTCGTTAGGCGATATCGGTTCGCCGTCGGGCGTCGGCCCGGTCGTGACCCGCGACGTGACACCAATCTGCGCGAGCAGGGCACCGAGGGCGATCTCCACGCCATCGAGCCGTGGCAGGTCGACATAACGATCCTGCTCCCGTGCCCTCCGGAGCCGTTCCGCCAGACGCACGACCTCGGGATGATCCATCGGGTCGGTCAGCTCATCGTGGCGTTCCTCGAGCGGCGAACGCGGCCTGATGTTCTGCGACAGGAGATCGGCGACCAACAGGTCGAGCGATTGGTGGGCTCGCTCGAGCGCCGAGAGGTTACGCAGGCGCGCCAGGGCGAGGCCAATCCACTTGCGGTTCGAGTCGCCTCGCGGCGCGCGATCGCGCATTTCGGCGAGCTCGCGCGCGAGCGGGCGTTTGTGCGATCGGGCTCGTGTTCGGGCGTGATCCAACAGCGCCGCTGGTAGGGTCGCCCCGAAGAACCGCTCGCGAACGACGTCGTCACCAGGACGCGCGATTACATGCAGCGCGGCGAGCACGTACGCGATGATTCTTTCGTCCGACAGCGCACGCCCGTGAGCGAGCCGGCACGGAATGCCGGCGTTGAGCAGGGAGGCCTCGAGCGCATCACCGATCTCGTGCTTTCGATACAGGACGGCAATCTCGCCAAGCGTGTGCGCGTGGACGGCGCGGTCCTGAACGATGTCGTTCACGACCCACGACAGCTCCGCCTCATCCGAATCGAAATGAAACGCCGTCACCTCGAACGGTGATGTCCGGTTGGCCTGTGGCGTCTCGCGATTCTCGAAGATGGGAGGGTTCTTCTCGACGAGGCGGCGCGCGAGATCGAAGATGTGGCGCGGGCATCGGCGATTCTCGCCGAGGTAGATCGGACTCGTTACGCCGAAGTCGTTGAGAAAGGCTTTGAACGCGCGCGGGTCGGCACCAGCCCAGGCGTAGATCGACTGCTCGTCGTCGCCGACGGCGAACACGTGTCGGTGGTCGCGCGCCAGCGCACAGACGATTCGGTACTGCACCGGGTTCAGATCCTGGAACTCGTCGACGAGAATGACTCGCCATCGGTTTCGGACCTCACGCGCGGCCGGAGTATTCTCCAGCAGCTCCGCTGCCTTGACGACCAGCGTGTCGAAGTCGACCACGTTCCGCTTGGCGAGGAACTCCTCGTACCTCGCGAAGAGCCGAGCATCGTCGTCGTACAGGTGATCGCCACGGAGCCGGTGAACGGAAAACCGCGTGAGGATCTTCCGATGCGGCTGCTTGCCGCCAACGAGCCGACGGAGCACGGTCCGCTGGTACTCCTCGTCGGCGATCCCGAACCCGGCGCCGAGATTGACGTGCGAGCCGTAGTCGCGAAGCAGCTCGGCGCAGAAGGCATGTAGCGTCCGACGCTTGACCCCCTCGGCCCGCGATCCAATGCGGCGCGCCAATCGCGACGCGATCTCGTCAGCTGCCTTGTTGGTGAAGGTGAAGGCGCAGATGCGGGTCGGGTCGATCTCGAGTTGCTCGATGAGATACCGGATGCGTTCGATGAGACAGAACGTCTTCCCGGCGCCGGGTCCGGCGAGGACCAGCGTAGGCCCCGGTGGCGCTTCGATGGCCGCGCGCTGCGACGGGGAAGGAATCTCGAGCGGGACCGCTGTCAGTAGCGGGTCGGGAGCGACTCCGGAGACGGCCACACCGCGAATCTAGCGACGTGTCGCGCACCAGACGAGCCGCGATTCGGCCAGGACCGGCTCGTTTTGACCGCCAGACGGCCGATTGCACCACGAACGCTGAAGACGCAGACGCAAGCGCCGCTGAACGCGCTGAGAAAACCGGACACACAATTCAGCTCAGTCCTGTGTGTTCTCAGCGGCGGTTCCTCAGCGTCCTCAGCGTTCGTGGGTTCTAAGGACCGTGTGTCACGCGATCAGTTTGTCGAGCGTGATGGGCAAGTCGCGAATCCGCTTGCCTGTGGCGTGATAGACAGCGTTCGCGATCGACCCTGCCACTCCAACGATCGGAATCTCCCCCACACCTTTCGCACCGATCGCGTTCACGTGAGCGTCGTCCTCCGGCACGAACGTGACGTCGATCGACCCAATGTCCGCGTTCACCGGCACGTGATACTCCGCCAGGTCGGAATTCACGTAGCGCCCGGAGCGGCGGTCGATGTGCGTCTCCTCGAGCAGCGCTTGCGAGATTCCCCACACGATGCCGCCGATCATCTGACTCGTCGCCGTCTTCACGTTGAGGATCTTTCCGCCACCGTACGCCGCCACGACACGGGGAACGCGAATGAGGCCAAGGTCGCGGTCCACACGAACCTCCGTGAACACGGCGCCGAACGAGTGCATCGAGTATTGCTGCTGATCGGGTGTCGGCTTGAGGTCCACGCGTGCTTCGACGGGCTGGCCTCCATTGCGCGCGATCACCGCCTCGAATGTCTCACCCTTCGATGGGTCCGAGCTGAGCGACAGCCTGCCATCGGCGGTTCGTACGTCGTCTTCGCGCGCCCCGTGAACCGGCGATGCACTGTCCGTGATCGCCATCTGGACCAGCTTCTGTCGCGCGGCCAATGCCGCCGCGTTGACCGCCGGGCCTGTGGAGGATGCGGTGGCCGAACCGACGGAGGCCGGCGTCGGCGGCATGTCGGTGTCGCCAAGCTCGAACCGCACGCGCTCCACCGGCATGCCTAACGCGTCGGCCGCGACCTGCGCCATGATCGTGTACGTGCCACAGCCGATCTCCTGACTGCCCGCACGCACGAGCGCTTTCCCATCCGGCAGAATCCGGGCGAGGCACGAGGCGGCCTGCTGTCGCGCCGGGTACGTCGCTGTCGCCACCCCGTAGCCCACCAGCCAACGGCCATCCTGCATCGATCGAGGCTTCGGCGATCGCTTGCTCCAGCCGAACCGCTCCGCGCCAACGCGGTAACACTCGCGGAGCGACTTGCTCGACCACGGCTTGCCACTCTCGGGATCTCTCTCCGCGTAATTCTTGAGCCGGAGCTCGACCGGATCCATGCCGAGTGCGATCGCCAGCTCGTCCATCGCGCTCTCGAGGGCGAAGCTGCCGGTCGACTCTCCCGGGGCTCGCATGAACGTCGGCGATCCGACGTTCATCCGCACGAGCTCATGGTCCGTCTCGATGTTCGGAGACTCGTACATCATGCGCGTCATCATGCCGCTCGACTCGAGGAAGTCCTCGAGCGTCGACGTCGTCGCGGTCGTGAGATGCCTGACGACAGTGAGGCTCCCGTCCCTCTTCGCGCCGAGCGTGATTTGCTGCGATGTGTGGGCTCGGCCGCCGGATGGGCCGAACATCTGTCGGCGCGTGAGCACGAGCTTCACCGGGCGTGACACGTGCTTCGCCGCCATCGCGGCGAGATACACGTGCGACCACGGACCACCCTTGCTGCCGAATCCGCCGCCCGTGAAGTAGGACACCACTCGTACGTTCTCTGGCGGAATGCCGAACGCACGCGCCACGCTGTTGCGGATGTTGAAGATACCCTGCGTCGAATCGTAGAGCGTCAGCTTGTCGCCGTCCCACGCCGCCTGCGTGTTGTGCGGCTCCATCGGGTTGTGGTTCTCGAACGGCGTGGTGTACGTATGCTCGATCTTCACCTCCGCCTCGGCGAGGCCCCTGGCGGTGTCGCCGCGCTGGCTGTGCCTCCGATTGTTGCCGACGGGGCGCGTCGATTCGGACGGCGCGTACGGGGCGGTGTCGACGTCGAGCTCGGGTCGCTCCTCGGCGTACTCCGCCTTCACGAGATTCGCCGCGGCGGTGGCGTGCTCGAACGTGTCGGCGATGACCAGTCCGATCGGCTGCCCGTTGTAGTGAACGGCGTCGTCCTGCATCAGCGTGGGCACGCGCATCGCAGGACCAGCGCCCGGCGCAGCCTGCTGCTGCGGGAGGCGCGGTGCATTCTGCGGGGTGAGCACCGCCAGGACGCCCGGCGCGCGCTCGGCGGCGGCGGTATCCATGCGCCGCACGCGGCCCTTCGCGATTGTGCTCGTCACGATAACGGCGTGTGCCACGTTAGGCACCGCAAACTCGGCGGCGTACCTTGCGCCGCCCGTGACCTTGAGGCGGCCGTCGACCCGGTTGAGCGGCGCGCCGACACTCGGCGCCGCCGCGCGGCCGGTCATCCTCACTGGGGCGCTCATGCCGACACCTGCGTGAGCGCGCGCACCAGCGTGCGCTTGGCCAACTCCACCTTGAACGCGTTGTCCCGGTGCGCCACCGCGCCCCGGAGCGCCGCCTCTGCCGCGGCACGGAACGTCGCGGGAGTGGCGCGTTTCCCGATCAGTGCACGTTCCGCGGCGGTCGATCGCCACGGCTTCGTCGCCACGCCGCCTAACGCGACACGGGCGTCGCGGATCGTGCCGTTCGCGAGGTCCAGCGCGACCGCGGCCGACGCCAGCGCGAAGGCGTAGCTCGCACGATCGCGAACCTTGAGGTACAGCGAACGCCGCGCGAACGGCAGCGGCGGGATCTCGATCGACGTGATGACCTCGCCCGGATTCAGCACGGTCTCGCGCTCGGGCCGCGTAGCCGGCAATACGTGCAATGACGCGATCGGGATCGTCCGCTCGGCGCTGGGCTGCGCGCCCGGCCCACGAACGCGGACGCTGGCACCGAGTGCCACGAGGGCGACCGCGGGGTCCGACGGATGTGTAGCGATGCAGTGTTCGCTCGTGCCGAGGATCGCGTGGCTGCGATTGAATCCTTGCATCGCGGAACACCCCGATCCCGGCTCCCGCTTGTTGCACGGCGTGGCCGTGTCGCGGAAATAGGGACACCGCGTCCGCTGAAGCAGGTTACCGGCCATTGACGCCATGTTGCGGATCTGACCCGAGGCCGCGAGCAGCAGCGCCCGACTCAACACCGGATATCGTTCCTTCACGTTCGCGGTCCAGGCGACGTCGCTCATCCGCGCGAGTGCGCCGATGCGGAGTCCGCCGTTCGGCAGCTCGCTGACGGTACCGAGCGATGGATCACCGTCGCCGAGTGGATTGAGGTCGATGAGATGCTCGGGGGTTTCGACCTCGAGCTTCATGAGGTCCACCAGCGTCGTGCCGCCGGCGATGAATCGGGTGGCGGGTCGCGCACCGGCTCGCGTTGCCTCGTCAAGCGAGGCGGGCGCCGTATAGTCGAACGGCTTCATCGCCGGCCTCCCTGGTCAGCGGCGGAAGCCTTTCGGACGGCCTGGATCGCCGCGACGATTCCCGGATACGCCCCGCACCGACAGATGTTGCCGCTCATCGCCTCGCGCACGTCGTCGTCTGCCGGGCCCCACGGTTCGCGGACCACGGCGGTCGCCGACATGATCTGCCCCGACGTGCAGTATCCGCACTGGAAGCCATCGTGGTCGATGAATGCCTGCTGCATCGGGTGCAGCGCATCACCGGAAGCGCCCGCGCTGGCCGCGAGCCCTTCGATCGTCGTGATCTCCTTGCCCCGCTGCATCACCGCGAACGTGAGACACGACAGGATTCGGCGACCGTTGACGTGCACGGTGCACGCACCGCACTGGCCGTGGTCACATCCCTTCTTGGGCCCCGTGATGCCCGCGTACTCCCGAAGCGCGTCGAGTAGCGTGACGCGCGGCTCGAGATCGAGCGACAGCTCGCGGCCGTTGACGCGGAGCTTCACGGCGGCAGCCGAACCGGAGGTCGTCGCGGGACGCGGGAGCGCGGCGGGCTCGGCGCGCGCGACGCGACGCGTCAGCGCAATGGCAAGCGCCGCGGCAACCACGGTGGCGACGAACTGGCGGCGCGACCAGTCGGACGATTGGTCGTCGACCGCTGGTGGCGGGCTCGCGCTCAGCGCCTCGGCCACCTCGTTATACAACCGCACGCACTCGGCCCATGACGGGTCCCAGTGCGACTCGCTGCCGAATTCCGGTACTCGGTACCCCTCCGCATCGCGCCGGGGCGGATCTGTCGGAGGCGTAGTCATCCTCATTCACCCGTCAACGCACGAGCGACTACCGTCGCAAGAACGATGCTCGGGAGGATCCGTCAGCGTGGCCAACCGGTCTGCGGGAGTCGTGACGCGATGTGCAGCGCGTTCTGGTAGTACACCTTCTTGAGCACGCTGTCGGGGAGATCGATCCCGTACAGCTTCCAGAACGCGTGATAGTGACGGTAATAGTCGAAGTAGTCGTCGCGCGTCTCGAAGACGCGCCAGTAGTACGGGTACTCCTCGGGCTGGAACGAGTCCTTCCCGAACAGGACGCGGTCCTGGTACTTGACGAAGAAATCGTGCGCCGCGCGCGGCTGACGTCCGATGTCGTAGAGCACGGCCCCGACCTCGGTGTACACGTTAGGCATCGCGTCGAGCATCTTGCCCAACCGCCCCAGATCGTTCGCGTGCCATCCCATGTGGGCGGCGACGAAGGTCGTCTTCGGATGCTTGCGGAACAGGTTGTCCCGCTCGGCCATGACCTCCTCGAACCGCGGGAACTTGTCGGCCGGGTAACGCCGCCCTGGGAAGAGCGACAGCTCGAGCCACCGCTCGTTCGTGTAGTCGATCGGCTCGAAGAACTCTTGTGGATCGGCGGTATGGATGAAGACGGGGAGCTTCAGCCGCGCGCACGCGTCCCAGATCGGGTCGAGATCGGGATCATCGAGCTTGAGCCGGGCGCCATCGGCCTTCTTGATCGAGAGCCCAAAGCCCTTTCCAACCTCACCTACGCCAACCGCGCCGGCTGCAACATCGGCCTCGAGCTGCGCGATCGCCTTTTCAGCCCACCCGGGTCCGACATTGCGGAAGTCGATGCCGGCGAGCACGCGTACGCGGTCCTTCGCCTTCGGTGACGCGTTGATCACGGCCATCGCCTTCTTCAGCCCCTCGCCGGACATGTTGTCCGCGGCGACCATCATGCGGACGTTCAGGCTGTCCAACCAGGCGACGAGGTGCGCGACCCCTTCCTCGGAGTCGAGGAGGTCTTGGGGATGCCCGTGGTAGTCGATCGCCGGGAACTTGGCGGTTTTCACCAGATGCACCGGCGTAACGAGGGTCGACTTCGGACGGTAATCGAGAATGCTGGGCGCCGGCGCTTCGGGACCCAGGCAGTTCCGCGGCCGGATCTCCGTGGTCCCGGGCGGGCAGGACTCGCCCGGCTGGATCTGGGTGCCCCGCGCGCCGCCCGGTCCGCGGTTCGACGGCGGCGACTGTTGGGCGATGAGCGGCGCTCCGACGAAGGGCGCTATGACGAGTGCGATGATGACAGACGTGAGTCGCATGAACGGTCCCGGGGGGTGAACCGGCAATCTGCCGTGCGGGAATCGACGCGGGAACCCCAGCGTTCCGCAGCCCCCAGGTGTCGTATGGCCATACCGCTCACCTCACCGTGGGTCGCCCAACTCGAGTCCGAAGAACTCCAACGTGTCGCTCTTGCCGCTCTGCCGGAACGCGTCGACCTCACGGGCGTACGGCTTGAACCCGGCCGCGGCGTATAGCGCCCGTGCCGCCGTCGCGCGCTCGACGGCCGACAACAGGATCCGCTCCACGTTAGGCCAACGTCGCGCCTCGGCCACGACGCGGTCGAGCAGAGCCCGGCCCACGCCTTGGCCTCTTGCCTCGGGCGTGACGTACATGCCCCAGATGACGGCCTTGTGCCGCGTCTTCACTCGCGATTCCTGCGCGCACCCTACGACGCCGATCAGGGTCCCGTCGGCGAGTGCGCCGAAAACCACGCGGGCATGCGGCGTCAGCGCCGCCTCGAGGCGCTCGCCGACCGCGGTCAGCGGCCTCGACACCTCCTCGTCGTACGACGAGCCGAATGCCTCGGGTGACTCCCGGAGCGAGCGAAGCCGGAGCACTTGAAACGCAGCAGCGTCTTTCGATGTGAGAGGCCGAATCTCGAACCGCATCGCCAGTCCCCTCGAGTGGGACTGAACATGGTAATCGAGAGTCGGCCTCGCCACATGGGGGATCAGTCATATCGTAGCGCCTGAACCGGATCGATGCGCAGCGCCCGCCGCGCCGGGAGCCAGCTCGCCACGAGTGCGGCGCCGAGAAGCACGGCGACGACGGCGGCGAAGGTCGCTGGATCCGTCGTGCGGACCTCGTAGAGCACGGTCGCCATCACGCGCGTGAGCACGAGAGCGCCGGCGATCCCGGCCGCCACGCCGATACCGGCGAGGAGCATGCCCTGGCCGACGACCAAGCCGAGCACCGCGCGTGGCGTTGCCCCGAGCGCGACACGGACGCCAATCTCCTGCCGGCGCTGGCTCACCGAGTACGCGAGCACGCCGTAGATGCCTAACACGCCGAGTGTGAGCCCCATGACACCGAATAGCACGAGCAGCGTGGCGAGAAGACGCGGCCGCGCGACGTCGTCACCGACGATGGCGGAGAGCGTCTCCACATTCGTAATCGTCTGATCCCGATCTACCGACCAGATCGCCTCGCGCACTGCATTCGCGTACCGGAGCGGATCGCCAGCCGTACGCACGGCGATGCTCATTCCCGCCCGCATGTTCTGTGGGTAGTGGATGTACGCGTACGGCTCCGCCGGCTCGGTCAGGCTCTTCTGCCGGAAGTCGCCGACGACCCCGATGATCTGGATCGCGACCGGTCCCATGCGCACCACTTTCCCGACCGGGCTCTCGTTAGGGAAATAACGCTTCGCGAACGCTTCATTGACGATCCAGACTGGCGGGGCGTCCTCGCGGTCGGCCGTCGTGAACGTGCGTCCTTCTCGTAGCGGGACGCCCATCGCGCGAAAGTACCCGGCGCTCACGTGCAGCACCGCCAGGCGCACCGATTTTTCCGCGTCGCCACTGACGTTGCCAGGGACCGTGAGCGGACGCAGCTCGCCTGTGCCTCGCAGCGGAAAATCCTTCGCCGAGCCCACGGCCTCGACGCCAGGCACCGCGGCGATCCGATCGAGCAGCGCCTGGTAGTATCCGCGAACGCGTTCGTCACCGTACCGCTCGTAGGGAATGCCAAGGCGAACTGCCAGCACGTTGTTCGTCCTGAAGCCCGGGTCGATGTCGAGCAGTCGAGCGAAGCTCTTTGTCGCGAGGCCGGCACCGACGACAAGCACGACCGCGAGCGCGACCTCGGCGACCACCAGCGCGGCGCGGAGACGCTGGCCGGCGTTGCCAACCGAACCGCGACTGCCGGCGCGGAGCACGCCCTGCAAATTCTTCGACGTGGCCCGGATCGCGGGCAGCAGCCCGAAAATGAGACCGGCCAGCGTCGAGACGCCAAACGCGTAGAGCAGCACGACGCCGTCGATGCGGATTTCCGCCACGCGAGGTAGGTCCCCGGCGCCGACGTTTCCGAGAACCCGCACGCCGGCGACCGCGAGCGCGACACCTAACGTGCCACCGATCAGCGCGAGCACGAGACTCTCGGTGACGAGCTGGCGGATGATGCGGCCTCGCCCGGCCCCTAACGCGGACCGGACTGCCAACTCGCGCTGCCGTGCGGTCGCGCGGGCGAGCAGAAGCGCGGCGATGTTGACGCACGTGATGAGCAGCACGAATACGACGGCGCCGAGCAGCACGATGAGCGGGCGACGGACGTCGCCGACGAGCGCCTCGTGCACCGGGAGCGTCACCACGTCGGTCCATCCCTTCGCCTCTGGGTCGCGCTCGGCCGTGAGGCGCGAGAGCGAGGCGATCTCATCGTGCGCCTGCTGAATCGTTGCTCCAGGCGCCAGTCGCCCGATCACATCGAGGAAGCGGCTCGAGCGCTGTCGGCCAATCGATTCTGGGCCCTGGTTGGACAGCGGCATCCAGAAGTCGATCCGGTCAGCCGGGTACGTGAAGCCGGGCTCCATCACGCCGACGACCGTATACGGTATGCCATCGATCGTGAGCGCACGGCCCACGACGGTGCGATCACCCGCCAGACGCCGCTTCCAGAATCCGTCGCTCAGCACCACGTAATGGTCGTTGCCCTCGACTGCTTCCTCCGGACGAATCGTTCGCCCGATCTGCGCGCGCGGGCGAAGCGTCTCGAAGAACGTCGGTGTGAAGTACGCTCCCTGAATCCGTTCGGGCGTGCCGACACCCGTGAGGTCGGCGCCGCTGCCGCCCGGCGAATACCAGTAGGCGGAGAGCGAGGAGAACCGCTTGGTCGCGATCGCCCATTCCTTGAAGTCGGGCTCCGAGACCTGCGACTTCAGGTCGTTGTCGGACCGGTTCGTGTGCCAGACGCGAACGACCCGATCGGCCTCGGGGAAGGGCAGAGGGCTCAGGAGCACTCCGCGGACGACGCTGAAGATCGCCGTGTTGGCGCCGATGCCTAACGCCAACGTGAGCAGCGCGACCAGCGCGAACGCCGGTGCCGAGCGGAGCGCTCGGACGGCGTAGATGAGATCCTGCTTGAGCTCGTCGATCATCGTCGTGTGTCGGGTTTCCCGCTCGCGCCGGTCATCCTCGTCGCGGCAATACTGGCGGGTGAATTCGAGGTTGCCGAAACGCGCCGCGGCTTCGCGGCGTGCATCGTCGGCGGACAATCCCCGCGCAATGAGCTCCTCGACGCGCCGCGCGAGGTGGAACGCCAACTCGGCGTCGACGTCGCGGGCGACTTGTCGGCTGGAGCGCGAGGCGAAACGAAATGCGCGAGGGTCGGGGGTGCGCGTCATGAGGCCGACGTGGTCAGGCGGTGTCGAGGACGCGGAACAGCACGCCCATGTACTGTCTCAGCTCGGCGACCTCGCTTTTGAGCTGTCGTCGTCCGGCGGGAGTGAGCGTGTAGTACTTCGCCCGGTGCCCCGTGTCGGCGGTGCCCCACTCGGACTCGACGAAACCCTTCCGTTCGAGTCGGTGGAGGGCCTGGTAGAGCGCCGCGTCTTCGACGGCCAGGGCGCCGTCGCTGCGGTCGTTGATCCACCGAGCGATGCCGTAGCCGTGCATGGACGTCCACGAGAGCGTCCGAAGGATCAGGACGTCGACCGTGCCTTGCAGGAGTCCGAGTGTCGATTGCGCCATTGCGTCCTCGCCGGGGTTGCCTCACATGATGAGTACCTCACCATGTGAGGCAATGTAGACCGTGCGCCGGTGGAGTCAAATGACGGTCCGCATTTCCTTGGACGGGTGAATGCGCGGAAGGGTTCGCGCCGGCGAAACCCATGGTTCCGAAGCGCCGTGAAATCGGGCATTGAGGTTCGCGCCTCGAACTTCCGGTCTGACTCGAGACGAGAAACCACCAATGATGGGCCGGGCGGCTTTCGCGTGCGCGATCGCATTGTGCGCGGGATCGACAGGACAGGCGCAGAATGGCGGCTTCCCGGGCGGAGCTCGCTTTGGCGGACTCTCGGATTGTCCCGACCCACCCATGACCAAGAATGTGCCGTACGACGGCGCGTTCACGTTCGTTCGGCTCAAGTACAAGGGAGGCCCTGGCCAGTGCTACTACCGCGGCGAGCCGTCGTGGGCGCACGGGTACGGGTACGCCGAGAATGGCACGGCCGAGATGAACCTCATGAAGATCGTCGGCGAGATCAGCGTGATGCGGCCGCATGTCGAGGCGACGAACGTCATCGCGATCGACGACCCCGAGCTATTTCGCTACCCGGTCGCCTTTCTCGTCGAGGCGGGCTATTTGACGTTGACGGACAAGGAGGTGCTCGCGCTCCGGCGATATCTGCTGCGCGGCGGGTTCCTGATCATTGACGATACGCGCGAGGACGCGTTCCGCGGCCAGAGCGGCTGGGCCAACATGACGGCAATGCTGCAAGTCGTGCTGCCGGATCTGCATCCGATCGACCTCGATGTCACGCATCCGATCTTTCACGCGTTCTTCGACATTCCGTCGTTCGACATCGTGAAGCAGTTCTACGACCAGGGTCCGCCAGTCTTTCGCGGGATCTTCGAGGACAACGACCCGACGAAGCGGCTCATGGTCATGATCAACTTCAACACCGACATCTCGAACTTCTGGGAGTATTCGGCGTTAGGCTTCCGACCGATGGAAGAGTCGAACGAGGCGTACGAGCTGGGGGTCAACTATCTCTTCTACGCGCTGACGCACTAGCGGTGGCCCGGAGCCACATTCTCAGTCATCGCAACGGCCATCCTAACCCGGAAGTTGCGAGTTGCATCGCGACGATGATGTAAATCAACCACGAACGCTGGAGACGCTGAGGAACTGCACGCTGAGAACGCTGAGAAGCACATCGGGATAGGCTAGCAGCTTTTCTCAGCGTGTTCAGCGTCGCGTGCATCTGCTTATTCAGCGTTCGTGGTGCCGCCGTCCGCCCCAACTAGATCCCGAGCCCGATATTCAGATAGTAGCGCGTCCGCCGATCGTCATCCGGGAAGCCTGCCACCGGACTGAGAACCGCGACGCCCACATTCACGAGGAAGAACGACACCCGCAGCTCGCCGCCTGCCAGTGTCTGATTCGGCTCGAGCTGTGCCGGGTCACCCCAGGTTCGCAGCGCCGACCCCAGGACCTCGATGCCGGACGCAAAAGGACCGGCGACGAAGTACCCGGCGCTCGCGCGCGCGCCGCCCAGACCAACCTCCGCCAGCCCGATCGGACCAGCGAACGGCACTCTTCCCATTCGCTTGCCGTACGCGACGCCCAACGCGGCGCCGGCCTTGAGCGGTGGGCCGAAGCGGAGGCCCGGCAGCATCTCCGCGCGCCACTGCGCCAAGGCGCGTTCCGTTACGGTGCTGCCAAGCAACACGATGATCGCCACGCCCTGCGAGACCCACCGTGGCACCGTCAATTGACGGTGATGGAGAACGATTGCGACGTCACGGTCCCTGACGTCGCGGTGATCGAGGCCGCCCCTGCCGCGAGTCCGGTGACAAGACCGCTGGTATTCACGCTGACGACGGACGTGGGCGAAGGGGCGTAGGTGAACTTCGCGTCGGGAATGGTCACGCCGTTCACGTCGCGAGCGATCGTCGTCAACTGTAGCGTTTCACCAACCGCGATCGTCGACTTTGGAGCAGTGATGACCACGGAGAGGATGACGGGCGCACTCGTAGGGTCGCTGGAACACGCCGTCAGTAGTATCGTTGCTGCCAGAAGTACTGCCCTGATCATGAATCCTCAGCCTGTTGCCAGACACTCTGCGACGGAGGTCGTCGCTGGCTGTGCAACGTATCGGGCACGTCAACCGCACGCTACACCTGTCGGCTCACGCCGTGCGATCCCACCTACGTTCCTCGGACTCGAGATGCGCAGACTGTCGTTGATGGCGGCGATCGCCTTCGCTCTTCCAGCGTCGGCCGGCGCCCAAGCGTGCCTCGGATCGGTATCGTTCGGTACAATGCCGGTGCGACTGGGCGGCGGCGCGTTCTTCGGAAAGGACTACACGGGCTACGCCGTGTCGCTCGTTGCCGGCAAGGACAACGCCGCCTTCGGCAACATTGGCGTCTCACGCGCGTACTTCGACGACTACGACGATACCGACGACGAACTTTTCGCCGAGCTCGGGTGGCAACGAGCGGTGGGCAAACGCGCCCAACTGTGTCCGATCGTGGGTGGGAGCTTCGGTACGGGTCCCGATGGCGATGGGTACGAGGTGAAGTCGCGAGTCGGATCCTTGGGGGCTGCGCTCGGGATGACGCTTCAGCCACGGCCGAGCGTGAAGTTCATTCCCAATGGCAGCCTGCAGTTCGACTACGGGGCCGTGGATGTCACGGACCAGGTGAGCGGGAAGCAGACCTACTCCGACACGTTCGGCCTGATCGACCTCGGGCTCGGAATCACGCTGTTCCACGATCGATTCTCGATGGCGCCGACCGTGCGGTTCCCCTTTGCAGCCGACGACAATTCAGTGTCGTACGGCATCTCGTTCAGTGTGGGGATTGCGCTGGGACGCTAGAGATCTCTGAGATCAATCGTTCCGGATCGCCGACTCGCACCCCGAGCCGTGACAAGCGCTTCCTGATGCCAAATGGGAGCCGCGCATCCACCGGTTCCCCGAACGTGAGCAGCACGTTCGGCTCGAGTGGCTTCGCGCTGTTCACGTAATCGCGCGCCATGTCCGGGTCTGGTACGGACCGCCACGTTGCCAGCTCGGCGCTCGCGATGGCGGAGCGCGGCACCTGGCAGCGCAGCTGATTGCCCACGGTGATGACCACATCACGATCGCCTAACGTCAGCGTCGCCAGGATTCTGGCCCGGTAGTCGCGCCAGAGCCACACCAGGGTCGCGGCATTGAGCGCTGTGACCGTCCACGCCCACCCCGGATGGCGCGCGGCGAGCCAGAGGTGCAGCACCGCTCCTTCGACCACGAGCGCCACGCCGATTCCCACCAACAGGGACGCCGACGGCCCGCCTTGAAGCGGGAACGCCCGGTCTACCTGGGCTGAAGGGTTGCGGTTGTTCGGTCCGGACATGCGCGGTGGCTCGCTGATCGGTAAGTTAAAATCCGTTGGCGGGCGCTGGGCAAGAAACTGCGGGTGCTACGGATCGGTCGCGGAGTGATGCCGGCCCACGTCGCGATCGCTTCGATTCTCGTTCGACCGCGGAGGGTGCATGACGACGAGTCGCCAGACGGAAGACCTCAACCATCCCGCCATTCGCGAGCTGGTGAACTCGGCGAACGCGCTGCCCCTCAGCGACCGGGTGACCCTGCTCAAGGCGCTCATTCCCGAAGTGGCGCGCGAGATGTCACCGCGCGAGTTCGAGGCGACGATGGTCGACCTGCGCCTCAAGGGTGAGCGCTTCTACGACGCGCTCACGCACCCCGGGCAGGGACGTGACTCCCGCCGCGTCATGGGCGAGCGCGACGTGGAGCGACGTTAGGCCGCGGAGCTGCCGTCGTCGCCGGCAATCTGAAAGCGGCAGCGAGGACGGTCCGTCCGATCGCATCGCTGCCGGACCGTGGAGCCTACGAACTCGCTCACGAGGCTTTCCATGGCGTTGCACGTCTCCGGATGATGCACGGCTGCCGCCGCGAGCGGGCAGCCGTGACTTCGGATGATGAAGTCAGGCCCTTCTTCGCTCACATCGGTCAAACCACCGAGCTCGTTCAGTAGAGCACTCGCGGCCTCGGCGCGTGCCTTCAAGGCTCCGCGGGGCCTTGGGTGCTCCGAGAGAAGCTCGCGTCCGACATCGCGCATGACCGCGTCGAATTCCGCGCTCGAGAGCCGGTCGGACAGCACGTGCAGCAGCTGGGTGAGTACGGGGATGTAGGCACGCGAAAGCCGCTGCTCAGCTGCGCCGGTGAGCTGGTACACGTGGGCCGGCTTCGTCCGTCCGCGACGCACGCCACGTCGCTCCACCGATCCATCGCGCTCCAGCACCGCGAGCTGCAGGCGCACTGCCGTGCGGGTTAGTCCGAGCTCATTCACGAGCTCATCGAGCGTCGTCGGTCCGCGACGGAGCACCTCGACGACGCGACTGCGGGTGTCGGCACGATCTGGAGTCACCGGACGGAAAGGTGCGATAGGGGGTTGCGAAGAGCGACCGTCCATCTCATCATACGACAGAAAAGACAGCACAATTAGTCGTTTCTATAACCTATAGCGCAGCACCGAAATCCACCACCCTCAGGAGCCAAAAGCCATGTCGCCCACCCGTCTGACTGACCGTCGCGTTCGCGGTGCGCTCGCCGCGATTGCTACCGCCGTTGCTCTGGCCGGCTGCAAGAAGTCCGAGAACCCGCCCGCCGACACCGCCACTCCGGCGGTCGCTCCCGCGCCGGACACGACCAAGCCAGCCGCGGCCGCCGCGCCGGCGATCAACGACGCCCAGATCGCCCATATCGTGGTCACGGCGAATTCCGTGGACAGCGCCGCCGGCATGTTGGCCGAGAAGAAGGGCGCGACCAAGGCGGTGAAGGACTTCGGCAAGACCATGGTCACCGACCACGGCGGCGTCAACAAACAAGCAGTCGCGCTGGTGACGAAGCTCAACGTGACGCCCGAGGACAACGACACCAGCAAGCAGCTCAAGTCCGGCGGCGACGCCAACCTCGCGAAGCTTCAGGGCCTGAGCGGTAAGGAGTTCGACAAAGCGTACATCGACAACGAGGTGGCCTACCATCAGGCCGTGCTCGACGCGATCGACAAGACGCTGATCCCGAACGCGCAGAATGCAGAGCTCAAGGCAACGCTCGAGAAGGTCCGGCCAGCGATTGCGGCCCACCTCGACATGGCGAAGAAGATCCAGGCGTCGCAGACGACCTAAGTGCCTTACCCCGTTCGTTGCGCGGCGATCGCATCCGTGTCTCTTCTGGGTGCGATGGCCGCGTGCACGAGGCCGGCGTCACGGGCGCACACCGTTACGATCAAGAATTTCGCGTTCGAACCCGCCGAGCTGACGATAGCGCGCGGCGATACCGTGGTCTGGTCGAACACCGACTTCGTTCCTCATTCGGCGACGGCGCGCGATTCGGCGTGGGACTCGAAGGACATCGCCGCGAATGCGACCTGGCGCGATGTGCCCGGTAAAGCTGGCCGCTACGAGTATTACTGCGTCTTGCACCCGACCATGAAGGGGACGATCGTCGTGCGCTGACGGAATGAGTGCACAGGCGGCTCGTTAGGTGGCGCGTCCCGTCAAGCGGCGGGGCGCGCTTCGGGTTTCCGGATCGCCAGCCCAAGGCTGACGAGCGACAGCGCGAACGCGGCCCAGGGCACCCAGCGCGCGTATCCACCGCCGTCGTCGCCTTCCACCGTCGCCGCGCCGATCTTCGTGACCGACGCCGGGTGCTTCGACCCTTCCGGCCCGCTCCATTCGACCCGCTCGCCGTCCGCGTAGGTCTGGTACGCTGGCCACGAGAGCGTCGTGTCGGTCTTCGGATTGACCGCCACGAACGGAAACTCGATGAACCGTTGAGGTGGTAGCGTGCCGGTCCAGATCGCGGCTGTGATGGCTTTCGCCGAGTCGGTCTCGACTTCGAGCTGCCATCCGGCAACGTCGGCGAACGACGTCACGCGCACGCCCCGCGGGAAAAACAGCTCGACCCGCGTCGTCGCGACCGCTTTCTCGTTAGGTACCCGCAGCACGTACTTCTCGTAGGCTCCGGTCGTGGACTCGCGGGGGAAGACCACCGCGTGCGCCCACGATAACGTCGGAACGGAGACTGCCAGGCCAAGCGTCGCGGCAGCGGCGGCGAGCGCAATACGTCGGTGGCGAGCGCGATGCTCGAAACGGAAGGCGCGTCTCATGACGTGGCGTGTTGGGAGCGGACGAAAGATGGGGTGGAGGACATGCCGCCCTCGGTCTCGCTGGGCGGAGGCACGTACGCGAGCAATCCGCCAAGGAGGACGACGATCGCGATGACAACGACCTCGCCAACGACTGACGACCGTAGCGTGGCGACTTCCGTCATACTGGCCGCCGTTGTCAGGCGCGGCATGACTCGCTGGCGATTGTAGGCGCCAAATGCGACCAGGACGAGGAGCCCGGCCGTCTTCGCCAGCACCAGGAGACCGTAGGCGGACGTCACGAGCCCGGACCAGGAATCCAGGAACAGGCGCGTCTGCACGACGCCGGTGAACGCGATGGCGATCACCGCCCAGAGTGCTCTCGACGAGACGCGGTTGGCGTCCTCGACCAAGAGCAGGAGGTCATCGCCCGCCGGCCGGATCAGGAGCCAGAGCAGACCACCGAGCCAGATCGCGCTCGCGAGCAGATGGATGGCCTTCGCTGGCACCGCCCACGCCGGCGCGATCGCGGCGGGATGACCGACGGCGCCGCTCACGACGACCGCGCCCGCGGCGAATGCCAGCGCCAGGCGCGTCCGGCGCGCGAGCCACCACGCCCAGAGCGCGAGAATCGTTAGGCCCACGCGCCAGAGCTCGATCTGGCCCACAGTCGTCGTGAGCGCGGAGGCGGCCCAGGCGGGATCGAACTTGAGGTCGGGCGAGGTGTTGATGAGCCACGTCACGAGGTGCACACCGAGCAGGACGGGCGCGGCGATCGCGAACGCCGTCGTGGCGGAGCGCACCCGTGCGTCGCCGCGCTGTGCCGCGTTAGGTTTCGCCCCGGCCATGAACAGGAGCAGGCCGGTAGCCGCCATGAGCGCTCCGAGCCCGGCCCCGCGGAGCATCGCCGGAATGATCGGTGCACCGAATGCAGCGGGTCCCCACACCTCGGGCTCCTCTCGAGGGGCCGGTTGGGCAGGCTGCGGCGGCGTGAGCGGAGCGGCGGGTGCGCTGACCGTGGTGTCGCCGACGGTGAAGCTGAAGGTCCCGTCGACCGGGTGGCCGTCCGCCGAAACGACGCGCCACTCCACCTTGTAACTGCCCGGGCCCAGCGCATCCACCGGGGCGATCACGGCGTGCACGTCTCGCGGGTCGGCTCCCGCCCGGAGGACCATCGGCGCGGCGGTCGCCGGCACGATGGTGACTTTCGCGAGCTTGCCTTCGATCGGCTCGCTGTACACGAGTCTGACGCGCGTGGGCGGCGATGCGAGGTGGCTGTCGGCCGCGGGCTCCGACGAGACGAGCGTTGCATGCTTCGTCGACGGCAGGACCGCCAGAGCGGCGGAGGCCGAGAGCACGGTGAGGAATACCAGGCGCATGTCGCCGACAATCTATCGCCGGCTCCGAGACCCGTCACGCCGATCGATGATCCCAGCGCGCACTGCTATAGTACGGCTATGGAATCGTGCTCAATAACGTCGGGACCGATCGTGGCGGCGCTGATCTTTGTCGGGTCTGCATCGTGTGCCGCGCAAGGCTATCCGTTCAGCCAGCGTGGCCGCGTCGACCAGACGGTCGCGTTCACGGACATCTCGGTGGTCTACGGTCGCCCGGTCGCTCGTGGCCGTGTACTGTTCGGCGACTCCGCGCTCGTCAAATGGGACGCCATCTGGCACCCCGGCGCCGACTCGGCCACCCGGGTGACGTTCAGCCGCGACGTGAAGCTCGAAGGCCGCGACGTCAAGGCGGGCGAGTACACGATCTGGCTGATTCCACGCGCCGACAAGCCGTGGACGTTGATCCTGAGCCGTGCCGCGCACGTCTTCCACATCCCGTATCCCGGTGAATCGTCCGACGCGCTTCGCGTCGACGTCACGCCCGAGCGCGGAAGTCACATGGAGACGCTCGCGATCTACTTTCCTGTGGTGCTCCGCGACGAAGCCGTGATGCGCATTCACTGGGGCGAGACGATCGTACCAATTCGCATCAAGGCGCCGTACCGTCCGGACTAGTGTCGACCGGCGTCGGTCGCGCGGTGAGCTGACGGGTGGGGTTGGCCGAGGCCCAAAATCTGCATCGGTTCTACAGACCACGAGCCTCCGGTTTCCGCGCGGTGATGTCCGGCGACCGCCTGGGATGGAGGAGTCACGACCCGGTACGACGATGACTGACTTCGGAATCGATTTCCGTCGCTCAGACGACTTCCCCCATTTGCGCGACCGCGTTGCGGCGGCCAGAGCGCAGTTCCGGGCAAATGCCGAACAGTACGTTCAGCTTCGCCGCAAAGCGGAAGCGATGCGCAAGGAAGCCCAGGAGCTCCGCGACCATGCCACGGAGTTGCGCGATAGCCTTCGCGACTCAGTGGCGACATACGTCGCGGTGCTGCGGCAGATCGACATGCCGCCGGAACGTGCGATTGTCCTGGTGAAGAGCGCCGTGCTCGAGTCGGATCTGTTCCCTGACAAGCACCACCGCCAGGTCATCGAGGAAGCCGTCCGCTGGGCGGTGGATGCGTACTACGCGGCGTAGGCGCTAGTAGCGGAAGGCGTACTGCACCTTCACCAACAGCTCATTGGACAGGAAGCTCCACCGTCGCCGTTCGATCGACGTGCCGGGCGCGTCACCCGTCGCGATGTCGCGCGCAAGGTTGTGGTTGTAGACGACGAACACGTCGCCTAACGGGGAGAACGTCCAGCGGAGCCGAGTGTTGGTCCCGAACGTATCGCTCTCGTTGTCGTACTGGAGGTAGCTGTTGAGCTGCAGGTCAGGCGAGAAGTTCACGCGAAATCGTGTACCGACGACCGCCTGCGTAAAATCACCCTCCGCGAGCCGCCCCGTGTTGCGCGTGCCGTTCAACTCCACGATGAAGAGCGGCGACGGCTTCCAGCTGGCGGTGAGCGTCAGCTCATCGAGGCGTCCGGTGTAGAAGTCGCCGAACCACCACGTGAGCTGCCCCGACAACTTTCGTTTCGACGCCAGTCCGCCCTCGAGGCGGAACCGGGTCCAGTGATAGCTCCCCGGATCGATCACGACACCCGGGGCAATCTCGAACGGCGCCATCAGGCGCTCTCCCGTCGGCACCACGTTGAACTCGAACCGGTCGCCACTCTCGAGCCGCCAGTTCACCGGCGCCATGAAGACCTCGTAGCTCTCCCATGTTCCGCCCAGGTCCGTCACGAGCGAGGTCTCGAATTCGTTGAACATCTGCCGAACGTGGAGCCCCAGGATCGGGCGGCTGGGCCGCGGCTGGAAGGCCGCGCTGAAGTTGACCATCTGCACGTTCGGACGCGGCACGATACCTAACGACGGGTCGAACCCATCGCCCAGCCACTTGTACGTGAACGCGATGTCCCAGAGATCGTTCGGGTAGTCGATCTTCCCGCCCCAGGCGTGCCTGCGCCCGGTCAGCTCCTCCCGATCCATCGCGAGGCCCCACACGCCGACGAGAAAGTTCTTGTCGCCGCGAAAACGGGACGTCTGGTAGGTCAGGTCCGGTCCGATGAGCCATGCGTTGCCGCGACCAACCGGATCGCCGACCGTTGCGATCATACCCACGGACGATTCGTGCAGCACGTTCTGCTTGATGCGAACCACGCCCATCGTGTTCGCCGTCGGCAGGGTGTCGATGGGCGGTTCATCGGCGTCGCCGGTCCTGACGATGAGTGCGCCGAAGTTGGTACTGCGCTCGCGTCCATTCACCTTGAGACCCACGTCGAGCGGGACCTCGACGTTGTTCAGGAGGCCGATGCGCCGGCTGAAGAACGGCCGAACGTCATCACCGGTGCCCAGCCCGAAGGCGAAGATGTCGGAGCCCTCGAGAAAGAACGTCCGCTTTTCCGGGAAGATGAGCGGAAACCGCGTGAGGTTCGTCCGGCGGGTATCGACCTCGGTTTCCGCGAAGTCCGTGTTGACCGTGAGCGATGCGAGCGTATTGGCGCCGAGGCGCTGCGTCGCATCCAGGCTCACGTCGGCGTCGCCTTCGGTCTGAGCGTTAGGCGCCGGCTTGCCGGTGCTCGCCGTGAAGGCGGGGCGTACGCTCAGCCCCTTCCCGAGATCGAATGCGGGAAGGCCGGTGAGCAGCCCGGCACGACCCACGTGAGTGACCTTGTAGTTGCGCTCGGGGCTTGCCCACCGGTCGGTTTCCTGCAGGTGCTGGATGCGACGCTGGATGTTGAACCCCCACTCCGACGAGCCCCGGCGAAAGAGAAGACTCTTGAGCGGAATGCGAATCTCCGCCGACCAGCCATGCGCGGTTTCCGAGGTCGCCGCCTCCCATACCGCGTCCCAGTTCGGGTCCTCTCCTTCGCCCTGGCTTGCGACGAGCGCGTCGTACCGTGCGCCATACGGGTTCACGGCGAAGACGTAGCCGGAGCGACCATCGAGGTACGTGTCGAGGACGAGCTTGATGTGGTCTTCGTTGTCCAACACCGCATCGCGCTGGCGAGCGAACGCCACCAGGCCAACGCCGGGTGGATTATCCGCCTGGATACCGAACACGATGGCGTCGCCGGTTGTGACGACGCGGATGACCGTGCGTGCGCTCGGAGCAGCACCCTGCGTCGGCTCGACCTGCGTGAGCGGCGCGATCGAGTCGACTGTCTGCCACACGGGCTCTCGAAGCTCACCGTCCAGGTGGATGGCTTGCGCCACACCAGCGCGAACGGAAGCGCGTTCTGTCGGTCCGATGCCTTGAGCGCGCACGGAAGTGACGCTGGCAACGAGGAGCGCCATGGCGAACAGCGGGCCCTGAGGTCCGGTCATCTCCGTATAGGTTACCGGTAACAGGTTTACCGGTAATAGGTACTCGTTAATGGGTTACCGGTGCGCTTCGAGAATGCGCAGCGTTGGCTTGCCGTGGATGTCCTGCAGCGGCACGTACACGCGATGCGTCGCCGGATCGACCGAGACACTGTGCGCGTGCGGCGCGCGGTACTCGCCGAGCGACGCGAGCGTTCCTCGGCCCTCAGCGAATCGCTCCTCGAAGATTGACACCGCTCCGGATTCACACCCCACGTACAAGCGCTGCAGAACCGGATCGAGCGCGAGCACGTCCGGGTCGTCAGCGGTGCGGAGTGTCGCGGTGACACGCATCGTGCGCAAGTCAACGACGAGCAGCTTTGCATCTCCTTCGCAGGTGACGAACGCCAGGCGATTCGGCTCGTCGATCAGGAATCCATGCGGGTGGTCGCACGACATCGGGTAGCGCGCGATGATCCGGTCGCTTGCCGGGTCGATCGCAACGAGCTCGTTCTTCGTCTGAACGGCGACCAGGATGCAGTGCGAAACCGCGTCGTAGTGCGTGTTGCCTGCCTCGCCGCCTAGCGCGATGCGTCCCGTGAGCGTGTTCGACCGGGCGTCGATCACCGCATCGTTTCCCCCCGATTCATCGGAGACGAACACCTTCTGCTCATGTGGTGCGTATGCGATGCCATCAGGAAACTGGACGTCGCCGACGTGAGCCACGACCGCCAACGTTCGATCATCGACCACGGCGACTTCGTGGCGTCCGGTGACCGAGACATACACCCGATGCAGCTCGGGCACCGCCCAGACCCCTGTTGCGCCCGGGAATCCTTCGTTGCTCGAGACGAGCTTCTGCGTGCGCGTATCGAAGACGACGAGCCGGTCGCCTCGCATGTGCGAGATGTAGAGGCGTCCGGTCGTCGAGTCGAAGCTCTGGTAGTCGAACCGTTTGGCGGGGCCGGGCAGCGGGATGTCAGCGACGACCGCGAGTCGTGCGGTCGTCGAGGCGGGTGCTTTCGCACTCGGTGGGGCTGGCGCGGTCCACGTCGCGGGCGTCATTGAGCTCGGAGTGGCCGTGCACGACGAGGGAGCCTGACCGTGGACCAACCCCGGCGCCAGCAGGTTCCCGGCCAACAGGAACGCGCTCCGGCGACGGCGCACGGCGGCACCGGGGACAGTCGTCACGATCGAGGAACCCTAACGAGTCACCGGCTTCTGCGAGTTCGTCGCGTCGAGCGCCGCCCGTAGCCCCGTCGCGAGCTTCGTCGCGTCGTCATTCGCCCAGAAATGCATGAAGAAGAGCCGCGGACTTTCCTCCAGCAGGTGAGAGTGGATCGACACGGCCTCGATACCGTGCGATGTGAGCGCACGAATGACGGGATTCACCTCGTCGCCAGTCAGCACGAAGTCACCGGTGATCGCCGCCTTGCCGCCGCCGGTGGGCTGGAAGTTGATCGCGGTCGCGAGTCCCATGGACGGCGGGATCTGCATCCCGTGCTCCATGATTGGTTCTGCGCGCGGAACGCTCACCTGGTACACACCGCCATTGACGCGACCCGCATAGCCTAACGCCTTTGCGACTGCGGTCGTGTCGAGGTCGATGGCGGCTGCAGGCGCGGCAGGCGACGGCGCCGGGGCCTTGGTGAGCCCAATCGCGTCGCGCAGCGTCGGAGCGATCTTCATGGGGTCGCCCTGGGCATGCACGTGCATGTAGTACACGCGCGGAGATTCACGCAGCAGATGGTGGTGAATCGCCGTCTGCTCGACGCCGCCCTGCTGCAGTCGCTTGATGACGGGGGTGATCTCATCCTCGGTCAGCACCAGGTCACCCATCGCCACCACGCCCCCGGTGACGGCCTTCATCGCCACCCACCCACCTAACGCGAACGCCGGCTTGATCGACACGCCCGCGACCGTGACGTGCAGATCGCTGCGCGGGAAGTTGAATCGGTGCACGTCGCCCGGCTGGACCACGGACGGCCTGCCGACCAACGAGTCGACCGCTTTCCAGTTGACGGAATCAGCAGGGGGAGCCAACGCCCCCGAGGCGCATAGCGCCGAGTACAACATTGCCTGCGAGAGTACAAACATTCGCCCTCCTCGCCGCGAACCGGTATGCGTGATTCAACTGATATGCCAATCTGTGCCTGGCGACCCGAGACTAGCGATGATTCAGTTGTGATACTAACATGTCCGCTGGGATCCGCCACCGATCCGCACGGCCCATGACCGAAACGCTCGCCCGCGACACGCTCGTCCTCTCTCGCCACGACGTCCGCCGCCTGATGTCGATGGACGAATGCATCGACGCCGTGGAGAATGCGTTCCGGGACCACGCGCTCCGCCGCTCGATCTCACCCGGTATCCTCGGTTCGCACGTGCCCGGCGGTGGATTCCACGTGAAGACCGCGGGGCTCGTGACCGATCGCCAATCGGTGTTCGTCGCCAAGGTCAACGCCAACTTCCCCGGCAACCCGTCGCGATTTGGCCTGCCGACGATTCAAGGCGTCATCGTCATGTACGACGCGATCAACGGCAGGCCGTTCGCCATTCTCGACTCCATCGAGATCACGAGTATCCGCACGGCCGCCGCAAGCGCCGTCGCGGCGCGCCATCTCGCTCGCGGGGACGCCGCGACCGCCACGGTATGCGGATGCGGCGAGCAGGGCAGGAGTCAGATCCGAGCCCTGACGCGCGTGCGGCCGATCAGGCGGGTGCTCGCGTTCGATACGGATTTCGCGAAGGCCGAGCGCTGCGCGCAGGAGCTTTCTGACGAGCTCGATGTCGCCGTCACTCCCGTGCGCGAGCTCGGCACCGAAACGCGTCGCAGCGACATCTGGGTGACGTGCACGACGTCGCGCCGGTGGTTCGTCGGGCGCGACCACGTCGCTCCCGGCTCGCTGGTGTTGGCGGTTGGCGCGGACAACGAGGAGAAGCAGGAAATAGAGCCGGCGCTGCTCGCGGAAAGCACCGTGGTGACGGACGTGCTCGACCAGTGCGCGGCAATTGGCGACCTGCATCACGCGCTCGAGCTGGGGGTGATGCGACGGGAAGACGTGCACGCCGAGTTGGCGGATGTGGTGTCCGGCAGGCGACCAGGCCGCCAGCGCGACGAGGAGATCATCGTGTTCGATAGCACGGGCACGGCGCTTCAGGACGTGGCCGCCGCTCAACTCGTGTACCAGCGCGCCGTCGCGACTGGCGTCGGGATGTACGTCGACCTTACGGGCTCGGCAGCGCCTAACGTTCACGCCGTCGCGCACCGATGAGCCAACCCCGAGAGTCGAGTGTGGCGGGATGGGTCCTCCTCATCCACCAGATTCCGCCGAAGCCGGATTATTTGCGGGTCAAGATCGGCCGTCGCCTGCAGCGCGTGGGTGCGATCGCCGTGAAGAACTCGGTGTACGTGCTTCCGGACGGCGACCAGTCCGTCGAGGACTTTCAGTGGATTCGCCGTGAGATCGTTGACGGCGGTGGAGATGCATCGGTGTGCCGCGCGGCCTTCATCGATGGCCTCACCGATGAGCAGCTCCGTGATGCGTTTCGTGCGGCACGCGATGCCGACTACGACGAGATCGCCCGAGCCGCTCGCGCGCTGCAGCCTCCAGCGCGGACACGCGGTCGTGATACTGCGCCGGCGCGTGGCGAGGACGACGTCAACCGACTGCGAAAGCGGTTCGCCGCGGTGGCCGCCATCGACTTCTTCGAGGCGGCGGGACGTTCAGTGGCCGACAAGGCGCTGAACGCCGTCGAGATGAAGCTGGCTCCGGCAAACGTTACGCAGGCGATGGCCGCATCGCGCGTCGACCGCGGAAAGTACCGGGCGCGAACCTGGGTCACCCGCAAAGGCGCATTCGTCGACCGGATGGCGAGCGCCTGGCTCATCCGCCGGTTCATCGACCCCGATGCCCGATTCCGCTTCGTCGACCCGGAGACCTACCGGCCGATGCCCGGTGAGCTCCGCTTCGACATGTTCGACGGCGAGTTCACGCACGAGGGTGATCGCTGCACGTTCGAGGCGCTGCTGTATCGGTTCGGACTCGAGAACGATCCGGCCCTGACTGCGATTGCCGAAGTGGTGCATGACATCGACATGAAGGACGCGAAGTACGAGCGGCCGGACACGCCCGGCGTCGAGACGTTGCTTACCGGGATCGCCCGCAACACCCCCAACGACGATGAGCGGATCGAGCACGGGGGGGCCTTGTTCGCCGCGCTCTACGCGTCGGCGCGAGGTGCGCCGTCCGGCGACCCCGCCGGCGAATGACCGAGCCAGGTACGCTGCGCTCGCTCGTCGCGTACTTCCTGAGATTGGGCACCGTTGGTTTTGGCGGACCGATCGCGCTCGCCGGCTACATGCAGCGAGACCTCGTCGAGCATCGTCGCTGGATCTCCGAGCAGGACTATAAGGAAGGCCTGGCGCTCGCCCAGCTCGCGCCGGGGCCGCTCGCCGCGCAGTTGGCGATCTATCTGGGTTGGTCGCGCGCCGGAGTCATTGGCGCAACGCTGGTAGCCGTCGCGTTCATCGCGCCGTCGTTCCTCATGGTCCTCGCGCTCTCGGCGCTGTACGTGAGGTTCGGCGGATTGCCGTGGATGCTCGGGGCGTTTTACGGCGTCGGCGCCGCCGTCATCGCCGTCATCGTCCGCGCGACCATCAAGCTTGCACGACTGACGCTCGGCGGAGACCGCCTGCTGTGGGCGATCTGCGTGGTCAGCGCCGCCATCACCGCCTGGACGGAGACGGAGTTCTTTCCCCTGTTCATCGGAGCAGGGCTGCTCACGGTCGCGGCTCGGGCGCGCGCGCGTGACGCGTTAGGCGCTGGCGCCCTGATGCTTTCCTGGCCCGGCGTCGCATCGATCGGCACGGCGGCGCCGGTGGTGGTCGACGGCGCAACGAGTCTCGTGACGATCTTCTGGTTCTTCGCCAAGGCCGGGGCGGTGGTGTTCGGGAGCGGCCTCGCGATCGTCCCGTTCCTTCACGGTGGCGCGGTTCAGCAGTTCCACTGGTTGAGCGAGCGGCAGTTTCTCGACGCGATCGCCGTTTCAATGATCACGCCGGGGCCGGTCGTGATCACCGTGGCATTCATCGGCTATCTGGCCGCCGGAACGCTCGGCGCCACCGTGGCAGCGGCGGGTGTTTTCCTGCCCGTCTACCTGTTCGTGATACTGCCCGCGCCCTACTTCCGGCGGTTCGCGAAGAATCGCCAGGTCCACGCATTCGTCGAGGGCGTGACTGCAGCGGCAACAGGCGCGATCGGCGGCGCGGCAATCGTTCTGGGCCGACGCGCGATCACGGACGTCGGGGCCATTCTGATCTGCGGCGGCGTCTTCGCGGTTCTCGCCAAAACGAGGCGCATTCCCGAGCCACTCATCATTGTCGGCGCGGGCGCCATCGGGCTGTTGATCAGGGGTATTTCGCCGTGACGTGCAGCGAGCGCTCCTGAAGCGGCCCGCGTGGCGACTCTCCCTCGGTGAGCGCAATGACCTCAGTGAGGACGAGCGCCGGCTGACCGCCTGGCTCGCGTCCGTCGAGCACATTGTGAGGCAGGCCAAGGGACGCGGGGAACGCATAGACGGATACCCGAGCGCCGTGCGCGTCCCATTCCTTTGCCACTTTCAGCGATCCCGCCATGCTCACCGTGCGATCGAGGTCGTTGAGCATGAACGCGAACTCGGCCGCCTTGGGTGGCGCCCGGTCGGCGGTCTTCTCCACGGCTTTGCCAAGTCGCAGGACCTCGGCCAACGCGTGCGTCGCGAATCCAGGGTTGCGATCGGGGCGGGCGGAGTCAGGCGCCGAACGTCGAGTGACGTTAGGCAGGCGCTCCGTCAGGTTGATGAGGAGGCCCTCGAGGCGCGACGGCACGCGTCCCGCCTCGAAGGCTGGGGCGATCATCACGACGCGCCGCACTTCCGGCCGATGTTGCCCCATCCAGGCGGCCATTGTTCCGCCGACGCTGAGCCCCACGACGACGACAGTGTCACCCAGGGCGGTAGCGACGTCCGCGGCGGAGTCTGCCGTCTGTCGGAGCTGGACGGCCGTCATCCCGGCGAGCGCACGCGCGTCGCCGGAACGCTCGGCGTGGTGCGGCAGCCGCGGCACGTAGACGTTGTCGCCCCGCTGATAGAGCGAGTCGGCGAGCTCGGTGAATTGGCTGGGAGAGTCGGTAAAGCCATGCAGCAACACGTCGACGCGCGGGGTCCGTACCCCGTGCGTCAGCAGGACGGTGCGGCCACCCGGCGCGACCACACGGTCGTCCGCCGCCTGGCGGCGTTCTACCTGGTCGATCGCGGATCGGTAATTGGCGACGGGAAACGGGTGCGACCGCAGATCCCCCGAACGCAGCGGAATCGTAGCGGCGAGGCCCACAACCAGCGCCAGGCGCCGGATCGCGTCATCAATATTCATCGAAGCTGAAGCGTTGAGACACTAGTTGACGATCTCATTAGCGCCTCAGTATCAGCGCGCGAACCTAACTCCCGTATGTACGGCGGGCCGCGGGTTGCTCGCGGGCTCGCCCGTGCGCGCGCTCCGATCAGGCCAATCCGAGGTACGTCATCAACTCGGCCGCCGCCGCCCCTCCCGCGCGATTCGCGCCGATCGTTGAGGCCGAGGGGCCGTACCCAACGAGGTGGATGCGCGGGTCCTTCGCGACCTGAGTCGCCAGACGACCCGTCATGACGATTCCCCCGTTAGGCTCGCGCAGCACGAGTGGCGCGAGGTGGTCGAGCGAGCTGCGGAAGCCCGTGCACCAGAGGATGACATCGGCTCGGATGAATGCGCCATCGGCCCACCGAATGCCGTCCTCGGTGATCTCGCTGAACATCGGCATTCGCTCGAGCACGCCGCGCGCACGCATCGCCTCGATGGCCGGCGTGACTGGCAGGCCGGTGACCGACACGACGGAGCTCGGCGGCAGCCCCCGGCGCACGCGATCTTCAACGAGGGCTACGGCTGCCCGGCCAGCCGCTTCATCGAACGGGCCGGTGCGAAACTCCGGCGGGCGACGTGTGACCCAGGTTGTCGTGGTGACGCGCGAGATTTCATCCAGCAGCTGGATGGCGGAGATGCCGCCGCCGACAATGATGACGTGCTTGCCCGAGAACTCGTCAGCGCCACGGTAGTCGCGAGTGTGGAGCTGGCGTCCCTTGAACCGCTCGGCTCCCGGGTACTCAGGGATGTACGGCGTCTCCCATGTTCCGGTGGCGTTGATGATTCCCCGGGCCGCAACGTCGATGCGGTCCGTTTCGACGTTGAGTCGGCCGCTGCGATCGCACACGACGATCACCTTCACGGGTCGATAGACGGGCAGCTCGAACGCCCTCTCGTACGCGGCGTAGTACATCGGCACGGCGACGGCCGCCTGGACCTCGGTGGCGGAGGTGTCCACCGCGTCGGCGAAGGGCATTCCCGGAAGATCGTGAATCCGATTGACCGTGCTCAGTGTCAGTGACGGCCAACGGAACTGCCACGCCCCGCCGGCGTTAGGCGACTGGTCGAGGACCACGAAGCCGCGGATCGGCGGGAGTCCGCGGCGCTTCAGATGATAGGCCGAGGACAGCCCGGCCTGGCCGGCGCCGATGACGACGATGTCGGTTTTCAGGCGGACGCCCGTTGCGGCAGCGTCGTCCACGGAGCGATTCCTCGGTTGGTCCGACGCGAATCATATCGTCTGGCTGGCGGATCATCCGTCGATTCGCGCAATCGGCACAGCTCGTGCTTGCTCGCACGAGCACTCTCCCGTTCACCGCGACAGAGGAAGAGACCATGCCGAACAGACGTGAGTTCCTCGTTACAGCGGGTGGGGCGGCAGCGGCGTTCGCGGTCGGGTGCCGCAGCGCCAGTCCCGCCATGGATCCAGGTGCGGTGCCTCACCCGGCTCCCGT
Organism: Gemmatimonadaceae bacterium; assembly: GCA_036509075.1. Taxonomy (GTDB): domain Bacteria; phylum Gemmatimonadota; class Gemmatimonadetes; order Gemmatimonadales; family Gemmatimonadaceae; genus JAJKIV01. The sequence goes on along the minus strand of DATCGG010000298.1, from coordinate 20,820 downwards.
CGCCTTGCGTGACGATCGGCTCGGGCCACTCGGCGTGGGGCTATTCACGCTTCCGAAGTCGCTCGAACAGGACTTCGACGGCACGCTTGGCATGCTCTCCGGTCTCGGCTACAAGGAGGTCGAGCTCTTCGGCCCATACCCGTTCAGCACCGACGCGGCGAAGGCCGGTTGGGCGGAGACGGCGAAGACGCTTGGCTTCACCGGAAGCGGGTTCTTTGGGCGTACCGCGCGGCAGGTGCGTGAAAGCCTCGACCGTCACCGGCTCACGTCACCGTCCATGCACGTCGACCTCGACACGCTGCGCGATCGGACGGAGCAGATTGGCGAGGCGGCTCACGAGATTGGATGGCGTTATGCCGGCATCGCCTCCATTCCGCAGGATCGCCGGCGCACGCTCGACGACTACCGGCGCATGGCCGATGAGCTGAACGCCATTGGCCAGCGGGCGAAGCCGATGGGGTTCAAGGTTCTGTACCACAACCACGGCTATGGCCTAACGCCTGTCGAGGGACAGATTCCAGCGCGCGTGGTGTTCGACCGGCTCGATCCCACAGTCGTGGCGCTCGAGATGGACATCTTCTGGACGGTGGCAGGCGGCGCGGACCCGGTGGAGCTGCTCGACGCGTACCCGCGTCTCTACCGCCTCATGCACGTGAAGGACATGTCGCGCATCGGACGTTTCACACGCGGAGGCGACATGCAGGACGTCATGAGTCTCTTTCCGCTGATGACGACAGCGGGTGCCGGTGTCCTCGAGCTGCCGCGTATCCTGGGGCACGCGAAGAAGAATGGCGTCGAGCACTTTTACGTCGAGCAGGACCTCGCAGCGGACCCACGCGGGCAACTTGGCGCGAGTATTCGCTACCTGCGCGAGGTCGCGCTCGCAATCTGAGACGTCAGCGTGCAGCTCGTAACATGTTCCGTACCGAGCTCCCGGGGCATGGCATTAGCGTCCTCCAGGCGTCGAGCGCTGCTCAGCGCGTAACGCGACGTTGCGATAAACCAGTTTGGAGGACGGATGATCTTCAGTCGGATGGACGAAACGCAGCGCCCTGGATGGTCCGGGGCCATTCACTCCTTGCTTCGTGTGATCACTGGCGCGCTCTTCATTCAGCATGGCGTGCAGAAACTGTTCGGTCTGCTGGTGAACGCCAGCCAGACCTGGAACGGGCCCCCGCCGGTTTTCTCGCAGTTCTGGTTCGCCGGCGTCCTCGAGGTCTTCGGGGGAATCCTCATCGTGCTCGGTCTCTTCACCCGGCCGGTGGCATTCCTGCTTTCGGGTGAGATGGCGGTCGCGTACTTCCAGGCGCACTTTCCGCGGAACTTCTGGCCCGTGCTCAACGGCGGCGAGAACGTTGTGCTCTTCTGTTTCGTGTTCCTCTATCTTTTCGTCACAGGCGCCGGACCGTATAGCCTCGACGCGCTCCTGCGCTCGCGCCGGCACCTTCACGCCTCAAGCGCCGATCGGACCGCGCGCGACCGTCGTCCTGCCGTGGCAGCGGAACGGCTTTGAACCGCGGAGGCGTAGAGGTCACTGAACGGCCCCGACGTTAGATGCCGGGACCGGAGAAGGCGAGCCCAAATGCAATGCCTCGGGAAGCCAGATCAGAGCCTCCCGAGGCCGTTGAACAACATAAGGATGAGAGACCGGACGTGCCGTCGGAGGCGTCACTGCGCACGGAGCAAATCTGCGAACATCAGCGTAAGCGGTTTCAATCCGCGTTAGGTTGCTGTTTCGCACCTCTCGGCATTTTGATGCCAGCGTCGCGACGACGATCCCGATCGGGTTTTGCTCCGGTGAGTTGCGACTGAGACCTGCGAGCGTTAACCAGATTCGGCGACGCTCATTGACATCCGCTCAACTTGTTCCGGAGCTTGGAGGGCGATGAGAGTCTTCGAGGTCGTCATCGCACTGCTGATCGGCGGCGCGGTGCTCGCCGCGTTGGCGCGGCGGATCGGTGCACCGTACCCGGCGCTCGTGGCGCTGGCTGGTGCCGCGCTCGCCCTCATCCCCGGCGTGCCGACGCTCGTGCTAGACCCCGAGCTTGCCCTGGCGCTGTTCGTCGCGCCGGTGCTCCTCGACGCGGCGTTCGACTCGTCGCCGCGGGACCTCCGCGCAAACTGGCGCCCCGTTGCGAGCCTCGCTCTGGGCGCGGTCGCGCTTACCATCGTGGTCGTGGCGGTGGTCGCGCACGCGCTCGTGCCAGCGATGCCATGGGCGGCGGCGATCGCGTTAGGTGCGATCGTGGCGCCGCCGGACGCGGCCGCCGCGACGACGGTGCTCAAGGCGCTCCGCCCGCCACACCGCCTGCTCGTGATCCTCGAGGGCGAGAGTCTGTTCAACGACGCGAGCGCGCTGCTCGTCTACCGGCTCGCCGTCGGCGCCACCGCCGCTGGTTTCATCTCCGGCTGGACCGTGGTACCGATGCTGCTCGTCGTCACGCTCGGCAGCTTCGCGTTGGGCCTCGTGCTCGCACGCCTGCTGATCGCGGTGAACGCTCGGATCAGCGACGTGGCGACTGCCGTGATATTCCAGTTCTGCGGAACGTTCCTGGTGTGGATTCTTGCCGAGCAGCTTCACCTGTCGGGGATCATCACCGTGGTTGTGTTCGCGATGGCGACATCACGGCGCGCGGCGGAGCTGATTCCGGCGCGGATCCGCATCCCGTCGTACGCGGTGTGGGAAGTCGCCGTGTTCGTGCTGAACGTGCTGGCCTTCATCCTCGTGGGATTCCAGCTCAAGTCGATCAGCGAGCGGGTGACCGGTGCGACGGGAGCGCGTTATGCGGCAGTGGCCGCGGCCGTGACCGTCGCGGCGATCGTTGCCCGCATCGTGTGGGTGACCGGGGCGGCGGCGTTCAGCCGGTGGCGCTGCCGACCTCGCGACGACGGGACGCCAGGGCCAAAGGATGCGGTCGCCCTCACGTCGCGGGGCGCGGCGGTGGTGGGGTGGTGCGGCATGCGAGGCACCGTGACGCTCGCGGCGGCGCTTGCCCTGCCGACGGGTGGTGAGGGAGGCACGCCGTTTCCGTTTCGAGATCTCATCCTTGTCACGGCATTCGGTGTCGTGCTCGGGACGCTGGTGCTTCAGGGACTGACCCTTCGCCCGCTCCTCCTGCGCCTCGGGCTCGAGGACGATGGCGCGGTCGACCGCGAGATTGGCCTCGCGCGGGTGGAGACGCTGCGGGCCGCGGTGGCGGCGGCCTCCTCCTGCCCGCGCGCCGAGACGGCGAACCTCGTTAGGTATCGCTACGATCTGCAGCTGCGCCGCGCGGAGGAAGACGTGGCGCGTGAGACCGCTGGCGCCAACGGTGCGACGCGCGCAGAACCCGCGGACACCGCACTGGTGGAATCGGACGGTGACGACGGTACCGAGGACGCCGATGCCGCGGTGATCCGCGCGGCCACCCAGGCGCAGCGACGCCGTCTGGTAGCACTGCGCGCCGACGGCACGATCGGGGACGCCGCGTTCCAGCGGGTGGAAGAGGAGCTGGACTGGGCGGAGCTCGATTGGGGGCAGTTCCTCAGAGTAGGGCAGCGGGCGGACGGCGAGTCGTAGCGTCACGCCGGGTGGCTACCCCCCGCCTTCAACGCGATACCGAAGCCATAACATGTCGTCGCTGCGGCGCTCGACGGTCTCGAGCGCGAGCCGCAGCGGCACGCCCTCGCGCGCCTCGACGTCGAACAGCGCGGGTGTACCCTCGCGGCCGTCGGCGACCGGCGCAACGAGCACGCTCACCTCATCGATCAGCCCGGCTCGCAGCATTGCGCCGTTGATCTTGCCGCCGCCCTCCAGCATGAGCGTTTGGACGCCGAATTGCGCATGGGTCTTCTCGAGGGCGAGTCGCAAATCGATTTCGGGCGCGCCGGCGAGCAGGTACGAGACGCCGCGCTTGCGGAGGAACGCGAGATAATCGTCGGACACTCGCTCCGTGAGAATCGCGACAACATGGTCGCCGTCGATCTCGTTCGACTCCCACGCGAGGCGGCCCCTCGCGTCGACCGCAAAGGCGAACGAATCGAAATCGCCAGGCGCATGGAAGTCTTCACGAGGAGCGTTGCCTAGGTGCTCGCGGACGACCTCCGCCTCGGAACGCAGTCGCTTCGCGAATGGCTCCATCGTCACGCGTCCGCAGATCCATCCGTCGGGTTCGTAACCGCCGTGCACGACCTCATACTCGTGTCGTCCCGTCGCCGTGAGCGGCCAGCCGCTGGTCACGATCCGCCCGTCGAGTGACGTCATCATGTGACAGATGACGCGCGGGCGGCTTGCGGTCGACATCAACGGCCTAACGATCCACCATCGCCTGCTGTTTCTCGCTGTAGCGCGGTCCGGAAACCCTCCCTGGTGCGAGTGCCGCGTCGAGTGCCGTCATCTCGTCACGCGCGAGTTGCACGTTCACCGCGCCGAGGTTGTCTTCCAGGTACTGACGCCGCTTGGTGCCCGGGATCGGAACAATGTCCGGTCCTTTGTGCAGCAGCCACGCGAGCGCGACCTGCGCCGGCGTGGCGCCCTTTCGCGAGGCCAGGTCCTTCACGGCGCTCGCGGCCCGCATGTTGGCGTCGAAGTTCTCGCCCTGGTAGCGCGGATCCCCACGCCGGAAGTCGCCCTCCGGGTATTCCTCTGCGCGCCTAACGGCACCGGTCAGAAACCCGCGACCCAACGGCGCGAAGGGCACGATCCCGATCTGGAGCTCGCGGAGCAGGGGAATGATGCGCGGCTCGAGGTTGCGCTCCCACAGCGAATATTCGCTCTGGAGTACCGAGATCGGGTGCACGGCATGGGCGCGCCGAATGTTCTGCTCGCCGGCCTCTGACAGCCCAAGGAATCGTACCTTCCCCTCCATGACGAGCGCGGCCATCGTCCCGACCACGTCCTCGATCGGGACCGAGGGGTCGACCCGATGCTGGTAGAGGAGATCGATGCGATCGGTGCCGAGACGGCGCAGCGAGCCATCCACGACCTGGCGGATATGGTCGGGGTGACTGTTGACGCCCGTGATGCCGGCCTCGCCGAACCGGAACCCGAACTTGGTGCCGATCACGATGCGGTCACGCGCATCGCTCCCGAGCCCGCTCAGCGCGCGCGCAAGCAACTCCTCGTTCTTGTACGGCCCGTATGCTTCGGCCGTGTCGAGGAACGTCACGCCCAGCTCGATGGCGCGATGGACGGTGGCAATGGACTCACGCTCATCGCGCTCTTCGGGCGTGCCGTAGGACTGACTCATCCCCATGAGGCCGAGGCCGATCGCGGAAACCGTTAGGCCCTGAGTGCCAAGTGTGCGGGTGGGTAGCATCGTCGTGAACGGTTACTGGAGACGGATGAATGCAAGCCCGTTGTTCGGGTTCATCGGAATCACCAACTGATTCGCCCCGGCGTCGTAGCACATCGACGCCGCGCTCGGGATGTTCTGGGCGATGAGCTCGGCCGGCCTGCCGACACGAATTCGCGAGACACCGCCATTGAGGACGCTGCTCACGTATTTCGTACCGTCCGGCATGATGACGAGACCGTCGTTGCCCGCCTGTGCCGCATGCTCCGTCTTGAGAACTCGGCCGTCCGGCGAGTAAGTCAGCACGGCGTCATTACCGACATTGACGACCACGATGTTGCCTTGGCGGTCGAAGGCGATGCCGTTAGGCTGCAGGAGCGGCGGCCCCTGAACGAAGATGGACGCCTCTCCGTTCGGCGTGATCTTCCAGACCTGCCACGTCGACGAGTCCGGGTTCTCGCCGCGGTCGCCGGTCTGGGTGGCGTATGTCGTCCCGTCGTCCGCGACCTCGATATCGTTGAACCAGGCGACGCGATCGACGCGAACCTCGCCGGCCGGCGCGCCGGTCTTCATATCGAAGCGGCGAATCACCGCGACACTCTGCTCGTTAGGTGTCGTCCCGCCGTCCCGGTCGGCGACGTACAGCATGCCACGCGCGATGTCGCTGCCGTAGGGTTCGTTCAGCACGAGAGGCGGCGTCAGGCTCGCCCGCTCGGGCGGATTCTGGACGCCGATCCATCGAGCGGTCTGCACCGACCCGTCGTGGTTGATGAACGAGACCCACGCGTTGTTCGTCTGCACGTTCTGCGGAACGCCGCGGTTCGGCACGACAATGACGCCGCGGTCGGGATCGTACGAGCAGCTCTCCGCGGAGTAGATCGCGCCGTAGACCTTGACGTTCGGTGAGACCGGCGCGAAGCGACCGTCCGCGGCCGGCATGACGGGAAGGCCGAGTCGGTTGCCAACGGCATACGGCTGCGGCTGTTGCGCCTGATGGGCGAGCGATGCACCAAGGACCGCGCCGGCAACCAACGCGACTGGTGCGACGAGGACTGTGGGTCGGATCATGTCCGCTCTCTCCTGAATCGTTAGGATCGCCGCGTCCTACAGTTCGATCATCACCTTGATCGACTCGCGGTCATTCATCGCCCGGTATCCGTCTGGCACCCCGCCCAGATCCGTTACCCGATCGAAGACGCGGCCCGGCTGGATTCTGCCCTCGAGGACGTCCGGTAGCAGCTCCTCGATGTAGGCGCGCACCGGTGCTGGCCCGCCGCCTATCGTGATGTTGTCGAAGAAGGTCTCCGTCGCCAAGGGGCTCGACACGGACGTCGCCCGCGCCGTACATGAGTGTTGCTCGCATGGTAAAGCTCCCTCGGATTCAATCACAGTAACGGAGAAACATGGGAAACGACCCGACGCTCGAGCTCGAACGTATGACCTGGCCGGAAGTCCGCGCAGCGCTCGATGCGGGGTGCACGACAGTCGTCTTCGCGTGCGGAGCGGTGGAACAGCACGGTCCGCACCTGCCGCTTTTCACAGACGCGGAACACGGGAGCGAGCTCTCCCGTCGTGTCGCGACGGCACTCGGCGACACGCTGGTCGCGCCGACAGTCCGCGTGGGCTGCTCCGAGCATCACATGGCATTCCCCGGGACGATCACGCTCGAGGAGTCCACCTTCGCCGCGGTACTCCACGATTACGTGCGAAGCCTGGCTCGACACGGGTTCCGGCGGATCTGCGTGATTCCGTCGCACGGCGGGAATTTCGCGCCTCTGACGCGCGCCCTCCCGATACTCCGCGAGGCGGCGGGCGAGCGCGCGCACGTCGTGGCGTTTACGGACTTGTCGGCGGTGATCAACACGTGGGTGCGCGTCGCGGGCGAGCTGGGTGTCGCCGAACGCGTGGCCGGACACGCCGACATCGCCGAGAGCTCGGTGATGCTCGTTTTGCATCCCGATCTCGTGCACACCGACGCGGCCGAGGCGGGGCACCCTGGGCCACTCACGCCCGAGCTGACTCAGCGCCTGTTCACTCACGGGATGCGCGCCATCGCCCCGAACGGGATCCTCGGTGATGCGCGCGGGCTCTCCGCGGAGCTGGGTGAGCGCTGCATTGTGGAGCTCGTGGCGGTCATCGTCGCGTTCTTCCGCCGGGAGGCGGCGGAAGTAAGCGGCGTTGCCTAGATCGCCCGTGGCGTGGATGCCGATGCTCGTCAGCGACCTACCCGCGCCAGATGGTGGGCCGGGTATCGCGCACCGTGAACCGTGATCTTCGCCGCGGCATCGTCGATCATCCGCAGGTCGTCCCCGGTGAGCTCGATGGCCGCGGCGCCAAGGTTTTCCTCGAGGCGATGCAACTTCGTCGTGCCGGGAATCGGCACGATCCAGGGCTTCTGCCCAAGCAACCACGCGAGCGCGATCTGTGCCGGCGTCGCGCGCTTCGACTCCGCAATGCGGGTCACGAAATCGACCACCGTCTGATTCGCCTTCCGGTTCTCCTCCGTGAAGCGCGGAACGATGTTGCGGAAGTCGCTGGCGTCGAATGTCGTCGTCTCATCGATCTTCCCGGTGAGGAAGCCCTTGCCTAACGGGCTGAAGGGCACGAAGCCGATCCCCAGCTCCTCGCACGCCGTGAGCACTCCGTTCGTCTCCGGCTCTCGAAACCAGAGCGAGTACTCGCTCTGAATGGCCGTGACGGGCTGGACTGCGTGGGCGCGACGGATTGTCTGCACGCCCGGTTCGGAGAGGCCGAAGTACTTGACCTTGCCCTGCTGGATGAGGTCCTTCACCGCGCCCGCGACATCTTCGATGGGCACGGATGGGTCCACGCGGTGCTGGTAGTAGAGGTCGATGGCTTCCACGCCGAGTCGCCTGAGCGAGTCCTCGGTCATCTGCCGAATGTGCTCGGGCCGGCTGTTGAGCCCAGTCTCTTTCGCGTTGGCGTCGAACTGGAATCCGAACTTCGTGGCGATCGCGACCTGGTTACGGAATGGCGCGACCGCCTCGCCCACGAGCTCCTCGTTCGCGAACGGCCCGTAGACCTGCGCGGTATCGAACAGGGTCACGCCGCGCTCGAAGGCCGCCCGAATGACTGCGATCGCCTGCTGCCTGTCAGTTGCTGGGCCGTAGCTCGAGCTCAGTCCCATCGCGCCATAGCCGAGCGCCGAGACTTCCAGTCCGCTGATTCCAAGTTTCCGTTTCTGCATCGTTTCTCCCTGACGAAATTGCTTGAAAGGCCAATCAAGCGCATTCGGGCCGGCCGATCTACTTGACCGGGATTCACGCGCTGGTAAGCTCTGCTTCTCAATGCCTGACACTCTGGACGGAATGGCAATGTTCGTGGCGGTCGCGGAGGCGAAGGGATTCCGCGCCGCTGGCGCACGCCTCGGGGTGAGCGGCTCGGCAGTGAGTCAGGGGATGCGCCGTCTCGAGGAGCGGCTCGGGGTTGCGCTCGTGCAGCGCACGACCCGGAGCGTGCGCCTAACGCCGGCTGGAGAGCGGCTCTACGCCGCCGCGCGCGACGCGATGGACCAGTTGACCGCCGCGGTCAATGAGGTGAGCGAGCTCGGGAGCGAGCCGCGCGGCACGCTGCGACTCAACGTGTCGAGCGCCGCGGAGAGCTTTTTGAACGGACCGCTGCTCGCGGGCTTCCTGGACGCGCATCCTCATGTTCGGCTCGACCTGTTCGTGAGCGACAAGCCGCTCGACATCGTCACTGAGGGCTACGATGCAGGCATCCGCCTCGGCGAGGTGATTGACCGGGACATGATCGCGGTGCCCGTGTCGGGCGATCTGCGCCTCGTCGTCGTCGGCGCACCGTCGTACTTCGCCCGGCGCAGGAAGCCGAAGCACCCACGCGAGCTCGTCGACCACGAGTGCATCAACTGGCACCCGAGCGCGGACGCGCCCCCGTACCGATGGGAGTTCACCGAGAACGGGCGCGACTTCTCGGTCGACGTCGGGGCACGCGTGCTCACCAACGATCCGACGCTGAACGTCCGTCTCGCGCGAGCTGGCGCGGGATTGGCGTTGGCTGACGATCGCGCACGCGAGTACGTGGCTCGGGGTGAGCTCGCCACGGTGCTCGAGGAATTCTCGACGCCGTTTCCGGGTTTCTACCTCTACTATCCGCAGCGTCGGCACGCGTCGCCGGCGCTTCGTGCGCTCGTCGACTACCTGCGCAGCGGCCGCAGCAAGACCAAAGGGCACAGTCGACATCGATAGCGATGCCACACACCCAACTGGAAATCGAGACCGCCGACGGTCGTTGTCCGACTCACGCGTATCACCCGTCAGGCGGCGGGCCCTGGCCTGGCGTGATCATGTACATGGACGGCATCGGCATGCGGCCGGCGCTCATGGAGATTGCCGAGCGCATCGCGAACAGCGGGTACTACGTGCTGCTGCCGAACCTGTTCTATCGCGTGGAGTTCGATGCGAGTCACGGGATGAAGGTCTTCACTGATCCCGACCTCCGCAAAGACCTCATGACGCGCGTGATGCCGTCGGCCAGTCCCGCGAACGTCATGCGTGACACGGAAGCGCTGCTCGCGCATCTCGCCGCCCAGCCCGAGGCTCGGAGCGAACGGATTGGGATTACCGGCTACTGTATGGGTGGGCGTCTCGCCGTGTATGCGGCGGGTCACTTCGGTGATCGCGTCGCGGCGACAGCTTCGTATCACGGCGGCGGGCTCGCGACGGACGCACCGGAGAGTCCGCATCGGCTCGCGCCGAACATGAAAGCACGCGTCTACGTCGCCGGCGCGATCAAGGATCCCAACTTCGACGATGCGCAGAAGGCTCGGCTCGAGCAGGCACTCACCGAAGCAGGGGTCGATCATACCATCGAGACGTATCAGGCGCTGCACGGCTTCGTGCCACGCGACACGCCGGTGCACGATGAGGCCGCGACGGCCAGACATTGGGAGACGCTGCTTGCGCTGTTCGCCGCGACCCTGAAAACAGGCGCGCCGTCATGAAGGCGATCCGTGTCCACCGGCCCGGCGGCCCGGAGGTGCTCGAGATCGAGGAGCTTCCTCGTCCGGAGCCCCGCGCCGGGTGGGTGCGCATCCGCGTTCGCGCGTTCGGGCTCAACCGCTCCGAGATGTACACGCGACAGGGACACTCGCCGAGCGTGCAGTTTCCACGCGTGCTCGGGATCGAATGCGTTGGCGTCGTGGACGACGCGGGCGGCACGGACCTCTCGATCGGACAGACCGTTGCGGCGCTCATGGGCGAGATGGGCCGAGCCTACGACGGCGGCTACGCCGAGTACACGCTGGTTCCGCGCGACCGGGTCCTCCCGCTTCACACCGACCTAACGTGGGACGTGCTCGCCGCGCTGCCCGAGACGTACCTCACGGCGTGGGGATCGCTCGTCGAGGCGATGCATCTCGAAGTCGGACAGACGCTGCTGATCCGCGGCGCGACGTCGTCGGTCGGCATGGCCGCCGTGTCGCTGGCGAAAGGCATGGGCATGCGCGTGCTCGCCACCACTCGTGACCCGGCCAAGGCGGATGCTCTGCGCCAGAACGGCGTGGATGAAGTGGTGATCGACACGGGACGCATCGCCGAGGACGTCAAACAACGCGTGCCCGGGGGCGTCGACGCACTGCTCGAGCTCATCGGGCCGGTGACGCTCCTCGACTCGCTGCGCGCCGTGCGGCGGCGTGGGATCGTGTGCCACACCGGGCTCCTGGGCAACGTCTGGATCATGGAGCGCTTCGAGCCGCTGGAGGACATCCCGTCGACCGTGAAGCTGACGACGTACGGCAGCAGCACCACTTCGGCCGAGCGCAGCACTGCCGCGCTCCAGGAGATCGTGGACGGCGTGGCCGCGGGGCGCTACCGCGCGAACATAGAAAAACGCTTTCGGTTCGACGAGATCGTAGCCGCGCACCGGTTCATGGAGGCGAACCGCGGCAGCGGCAAGCTCGTAGTCGTCGTCGACGCCTAACGCGACTCCATGACCGACGCTGGAGCCCCGCCCGGTATCGCCGTGGCTGCAACCGATCATCGGATCGGCACGGAGGAGGGAACGTTATTCGCGAGAGCGTGGGCTCCGACGGACGTCCGCCGCGATCCTGGCGCAACCATTCTCCTCTTCCACGACTCGCTCGGCTGCGTGGACCTGTGGCGCGACTTCCCACAGCAGCTCGCGGTGGCGACACGCCGATCCGTGGTGGCGTACGATCGATTGGGCTTCGGACAGTCCGACGCGCACCCCGGCGCGCTGCCCCTGACGTTTATTCGCGACGAGGCCGCGACCGTGGTGCCGAGGTTGTGCGACGCGTTAGGCCTCGACATGATCATTCCGTTCGGTCACAGCGTCGGAGGCGGGATGGCGATTGCGACCGCGGCGCGATGGCCCGAGCGTTGCGCCGCCGTGGTGACCGAGTCGGCGCAGAGTTTCGTGGAGGACCGCACACGTGCCGGTCTCCAGGCTGCTCGCGTGGAGTTCGCGCGACCGGGACAGGTCGAGCGTCTCGCCCGGTACCATGGCGAGAAGGCGCGCTGGGTCCTCGATGCCTGGATCGAGACGTGGCTCTCACCGGCGTTCGCCGACTGGAGCCTCGACGAGGACCTTCGTAACGTGCGCTGTCCGGCGCTGGCCCTCCACGGCGACCAGGACGAGTACGGCTCGCCGGAACACCCCGGACGGATTGCGCGCCTAACGCAGGGCCCGTCGAAGGGCGTGATCCTCGAAGGGCTCGGCCACGTCCCGCACCGGGAGCAGCCGGCACGGGTGCTCGCCGAGGTCGCGAAATTTCTCGCTAGCCGTTCGTCTGGCGTGGCGTAGCCCGATACTGCTCGTCAGTCACCTGCTCCATCCACTCGACGAACTTGCCGTCGAGCGCCTCCTGAATTGCGATATGCGTCATTGCGGTCGTGGCCGACGCCCCGTGCCAGTGCTTTTCGTTAGGCGGAAACCACACGACGTCGCCGGGCCGGATCTCCTCGATTGCGCCGCCCCATCGCTGAGCGCGGCCGCACCCGCCGGTCACGATGAGCGTTTGACCTAACGGGTGCGTATGCCACGCCGTTCGGGCGCCCGGTTCGAACGTGACGGCGGCGCCGCCGACACGTGCCGGCGCGGCGGTCTGGATCAACGGATCGATGCGCACCATGCCGGTGAACCAATCGGTCGGTCCTTTGGCCGAGGGCCGTGAGCCCGCGCGCGTGATTTCCATTGTCATTCCTCTGCATTAGCGGTTCCCGCCGGGCACCTGGCCGAACGTGACCGGCGCGCTGGAGCTGGGGTTCTGCTGCCGCCGGGCGCGAGGCGCTCGGCCGGCATCGCCACATCAATCCTCCGCGAGCGCCGCGGCCCCAACGCTTCATAGTAAACTCATGCGACTCAAATTCACGCCGATCGTCCCCATCGCCGTTGCACTCGTGCTCGGCGGCTGCAGCGATCCAGGCACCGTCACCGCCCCACGCGAAACGCCGTCACCCGCCCTCGCGGCGGCCCAGAGTGGCGACCGCCTCGCAACCATCGAATGGGAGGGAAGCACCCCACGGCTCTATATCCAGAACCTCGACGGCAGCGACCGCGTGCGCGTCAAGTTCGACCACGTCAGCGGTCACGTCGTGGGGAACTACTCACCGAGGCAGCTCCCGGTCACGGACGAATCGCTGACGCGCATAACGAGCGCGAAGTGGAGTCCCGACGGCCGCTACCTCGCCGTTATCGTGGCGCCCGCCACCGACGCGCTTCAAGTCGTTCTCGTGAGTGCCGACGGACGCGCGCTCCGAACGGTGAGCCCGAACTCCCAATATCTCTGGGGAAGCGTCGCGTGGTCGCCGGACGCGCGTCGGATCGCGTACATGATGGCAACCGGCCCCTACGGTCTCGCGCCCGACATCTTCGTGACGGACCTCGGCCGCGACGCGGTCACCCGTGTGACGACCGGCGCCAGCGTGTCGGGCTACGATGTCATGCGCTTCAACGGGTCCGGAACGCGCCTCTTCTTCACGGAGCATCTCGGCTGGGCCGAAGACGGCGTGAATTCCCTCTCTCGCCTCGCGTCAGTCGACCTGGCGACGGGTGCCGTCACCCGCGGCGAGGAAGTGGTGGGCGAGCCGCAGGGCATCGCACGCGACGGTTCGTGGGCGCTGTTCGTTCGTTGGCCCGACGTTGCGTCGTCCACGCGAGAGCTGTTCCGGCTTGCGATTCCGTCTGAAGGCACTCGCCCCACGATCCTCGCAACCGGTGATATCGCAGGTGCCGTGGTCGCCGAAAATGACGACGAAGCGGTGCTGAGCAGTTGGGCCCGGGATGGGGCGAACTTCGCGGTGATTGGCCTGACGGAACCTAACGACGTCCACGCGAAGTTGTCGACCAACTCATCGGCGACATGGGCGTCGATCTGGCGTTTGAACCGCTGAGGGCGCACGACCCCAAGGACGCTGAATCCCGAACGGCGCCAAGCCCGAACGGCGCCAAGCCCGAACGGCGCCAATCCCAAAGGCCGCAACTGCCAACCGCGAACAGAGTGCCCTTTCCGCCGTCCGCGATTGGCGGTGTCTGGGATTGGCGGTGTCTGGGATTGGCGGTGTCTGGGATTGGCGGTGTCTGGGATTGGCGGTGTCTGGGATCGGCGCCGTTCGGGATTCCGCGCCGTCTTGCCTGCGCCGTCACGGCAGTCGCTCTTAAGGTTCCTACCGCTCCAGCCGGAATCCGGGGTCGAGCTTTGGCCGCTCCGGCGCGTTGGCCACGAACCATCCCGTGAGGTATATCCACTGCGCCATGCGCGTGAGCTTCGGGTAATCGATGCGTGCCGGGTTGTCGCGCGGCGTGTGGTAGTCGTCGTGCAGATTCGTGGAGTACATGAGCGCCGGCACGTCGAGACGTGCGTAAGGCAGGTGATCGCTTCGGAAGTACCAGCCCTCCGGATGCGTCGGCCGATCCCAGATCGTGTCGAGCTTGAACTTGCCCGTCAGCGCGTTCGCCTTGAGTGCCATCGCCACCAGGTCGCTCGAGTTCCGGTGCGGCGGTTGCGTGCCTAACAACGCGGCCGAGTCCGGAGTGTTGCGCCCGATCATGTCGCCGTTGAGGACCGCGACGATCTGCTGGAGTGGAACGACCGGATGCGCGGCGTGGTACCGCGAGCCGATCAATCCGCGCTCCTCCGAGCCGTGGTTGATGAACAGGACTGAGCGTTTGCCCGGTTGCCTGACGAACGCGCGCGCGGCCGCGAGGTCCGCGGCGGTCACCGACGCGTTGTCGTCCGCACCCGCATGCACCGAGTCGCCCTCGAGCGTCACGCGCACGCCATTCGCATCCTGATGTGAGCTGAACACCAGGTACTCGTCGCGCAGTTTGGGGTCCGTACCGCGAACGACGCCGATGACGTTCACCGACGGCGTCGTGAACCGCTCGAGCCGGATCGCGAGGTCAGCCTGCGGCTGGCGCTCGAGGGTCTGACGCATGGACGCACGGACGAGATAGGCCGGCGTGGGGCCGGCTCCCAGGGCGGGAGGAGGCGCGATCCGCGACGAACCGTTCGCCGCCCGCGGCACGGCGTTGTCGACGTCGTAGGTGCCGCGACTGCGCGCCGACGAAACGACCTCGAACGCGCTATCGACCGCCGGGTTGGCGACGACTATCACGGCCGCCGCGCCGCGGCGGGCGAATCGGCCGACTGTGGTGTTCACGGCGGCATCCGCGTACCGGGAAGCGAATGTGTAGCTGTTCTGGCGGATGGTCCCGGGCGCTGGCGCGAGGAGCGGTGTCGCGACGATCCGTCCCTTAATGTCGGTCGTCGTATCGGTGGCGTCGGGGACCCAGAGCACCGGACCAGACGCCTCGGCCGGTACGACACCTAACGGGATGAAGTCGGCGAACAGCGTCATGGCCTGGCCAGCGATGCTCGCCTTGCTCGCGGTGACGGACACGCGCGTGCGTGTCATGTCGAACCACTGGAAGAAGGTTCCATCCTCCCCCATCGGCTTGAGCCCGATCTTCCGATACTGTTCGGCCACCCAGATCGAGGCGCGCATTTCATCTATCGTGCCGCCTTCGCGGCCGCGCATGCCGGGGGACGCCATCTCGCCCACGTCGTGTCTGAGGTCTGCTTCGCGAATAGCCGTGTAGGCGGCGGGAATGTCGGAGCGGCGGGCCGCAGGGAGCTTGGTGGACTGCGCAGCGAGCGATGCCGGAAGTCCGAGAGTGGTGCCGATGAGGATTGTGCGAATCGATGGCCGGGTGCGCATGGGTGGCTCGAAGGTCACGGGTCGGCGTGCGGAGTGCACGGCGCTCGCCCTATATGGCGCCTCCGGGGGCGCGGCGACAAGCAAAGGGATCTGGCACCGCCGCTCGTCGTCGCGATTGCGGCCGCTGTTTTGCCGTGCTGTTGGTGCGACGATAACATGCGACGAGCTCCGATGAAGGGCACCGGTATGCGACTCGGACCGACAGGAGTCGCCGTGGCGGTGGCGCTCGTCGCGGCCGCGGTGGTGTACGCTCCGCGCGCGTGGGTTTCCGATCTCGGGCCGATGCCTGACGCGGGCGAGTACGCCACGAGCGCGCGCAATCTCGCCCATCTGCGCGGCTTCGTCATTGAGCTGTTGGGACGGGACTATCCACCCCGATATCCCCCCGGCTTTCCGCTGCTCCTCGCGCCGGTATTCTGGCTACCGGGGGCAACGCTGGCGAGCGCGATATACGTCGTCGCTGCCTTTGCTGTCCTCGCCGTCCTCCTCACGCACGCGCTCGCGCGTCGCTTGGGCGGACCGGTCGCGGGCCTTCTCGCGGCGGGCGCGCTTCTGCTCCGAACGGTGTTCGTCGATTGGAGCCATCAGGTGATGAGCGAGACGGCGACCGTCGCAACGGCCACCGCCATCGCGGTGCTCCTCCATCATCGAGCTCAGCACGCGGGCGATGCACGCCGACACGCTTCGCTCGTGACAATTGGGCTCGTGTGCGGCGTCGCGATCCTCATGCGCTATACGAACCTCATCTTCGTGCCCGCGGTCGCGATCGCACTGCTGGTCGACGCGCGCGTTCGCGCCGGTCCATGGCCGTCGGCGATCGCGCTCGGCGCAGGGCCGGCATTCGCTCTCGGCGTGCTCGCGCTCGACGATCATGTCACGTTCGGTAGCGTGGCACGCACTGGCTACCACTACTGGGTGCCGTACTGGCACACATCGCTCGCGAAGACGTTCTCGCTCGCGTACGCCGTGCGCCAACCGGGCGACGCGGCGTTAGGCGCGTTCGGAGGCTCACCCAATCTGATTTACTACGGAGCCTACATTCTGCTGACCGTTTCGTCGGCATGGTTCGCCCTCGCTGCGGCCTGGGGGGCCGCCGTCCTCGTGCGTCGTGGCAACGCCGGCACACGAACCGTCGTGGTGTATGCCGCAGCACTCACGACATTCCTGTACCTGACGTACGGCTTCTACTTCTATCAGAGTGGCCGGTTCATGGCGCCACTCATCGGTGTGTTCGCAGCAGTAACGGGTGCCGGCGTTGCTGACGCCCTGCGACGGCTTGGTCGTTACCGCGAGCTGTCGCTGAGAACGGTGACGCTCGCGGGCACGGCCTGCCTGCTCGCGCTTGTCGGACCGATCGTCGAGATGCGGGCAGTGGCGGGGCGGACGTATATCGTGCGGCGTCTCGTACTTGGCGCGTCGGAACCGGCGATTGCGCAGCCGATGTCCGCGGCAGTCGCAGCCTATGAGCAGACGGTGCCGCGCGGTGCGGTCGTCGTCACCGCTCTGCCACTCACGATGCTCGACTCGGTGGTGAAGCGCGGGATTCGCGTGGTCGGTTTGGCGCGGACTAGCTACTGGGCGAGCCCACAGCTAGAGCGAGATCCTGTCTTTCCGGAGCGTGCCGAGGAGATTGCCCGGTCGATTGAGTCCGGGATCCCGGTCTATACGGACGCCTATAGCCTGAGTGTTACCCCGACCGACCCGCGATACGGGCCGGCGCGCGCGGCCCTGAAGAAATTCCGGCTGCGCCCCGTGGAGACGCCTCGGCCAACGCGCTTGTACCGGCTCGATGTCGATTGACCGGCCGTATCGCGCTGAGAGCGTTCGAGGGCGGGGCGAGGCCCTGACAACTCCCGGGCATTTCGTGCCAGGCGACCGGCTGTCGAGGAGCCGGCCGCTTGCGGCGGCTCACGCCTAACGATTCATTTGGTCCATGGACAACGTCACCCACTCGGTTGCCGGGCTGCTGCTCGCCGAGTCGATGGCCCGGCTTCGCGCGCGCGGCGCGAACCCGGAGCCCTCGGCGCGCTTTGGCGCGACCGCCGCGATCGCATCGATGATCGCCGCCAACCTGCCGGACGCAGATCTCTTCTACTCCGGGATTGGCGGCGACCGACTCCGCTACATGCTGCACCATCGCGGCTATACCCACACCGTGGTGGTTGCGGTGCTCGGAGCGGTCCTGGTGTGGGCGGTCGTCGCGCTCCTGTGGCGGTGGCGCGCACGCGAGTGGCCCGGACGACAGGACGCGCGCTGGCTCGCGGCACTGTTCCTCGCCGGCACGCTGAGCCACCTCGTGCTCGACTGGACGAACAGCTACGGCGTTCATCCATTCTGGCCGTTTGACGACCGTTGGCGCTATGGCGACGCCGTGTTCATCGTCGAGCCGTGGCTATGGATCGTATCCGTGCCGGCGCTCGTCGCTGCGAGCACGAGTCGTATCGCGCGGGTCCTGCTCTCGCTCGTGCTGCTCGGCGGGCTTGGTCTCGCGTGGCGCGTCAACGCGGTTTCCACAGGCGCCGCGATTGCGCTCACCGTTGGCGCAGCGGTGTCGGTTGGGCTCGCGCGTATCCTGCGTCCCGACGGTCGTATTGTCGCCGCGATCGCGGGCTGGGTGGCGGTCACCGTGGTCATGGCGGCCGGGTCTGTGCGGGCGCGAGCGGCCGTGTTGCGCGCGACGCGGGAGCTGGATCCGGCAGTGGAGGTGCTCGATGTGGTCATGTCGCCCATGCCAGCGAACGCGGTGTGCATGTCGGCGATCACCGTCGAGCGATCCGGCTCGACATATCGTGTGGCGACAGCCCGGGTGAGCAGCGCGCCGTCGCTTGCGCCAGCGTCACGGTGCGGTCAACGGGCGAGCGTCGGGTCAGCGTTAGGCGCATCGATCCGTCCGTCGAACCCGACGGTGCACTGGGGTGGCGAGTGGGCCGCCCCGAGCCAGGAGCTCCAGGCCCTGGTGCGAGAGAGTTGTCCCGCGCTCGCTGCAATGCGCTTCATCCGCGTGCCCATGTGGAAGGCCGTGGGCGACTCGGTGGTGATGCTTGGCGACGTCCGTTACGGCGGTGGGGGCGGTGGGTTCGCCGACGTGCACGTCCCGCGGCGATCGATCACGTGCCCCCCCGCGGTACCACCGTGGACGCCGCCCCGAGCAGACCTGCTGCGGCTCCCGATCGGCGAGCCATAGCCGACCTTGCCCTGGGGCGCCGGGGTGGTGCCAATTCCTGCCTGACCAGGCATCACGAACGCTCACAGCGGGCACGACACGAACCGGAGCACGGCATGCCGTTGAATCGGAAAGTGCGGTACGGGATGGTGGGAGGAGGGCCGGGCGCCTTCATCGGTGCGGTGCACCGCAAGGCTGCGGCGCTCGACGGCGAGATCGAGATCGTCGCCGGAGCGTTCTCGTCGGACGCGGCGAAGTCGAAGCGCCAGGGCGAGGATCTGTTCCTCGACCCGCGGCGTGTCTATCCGTCATGGCGGGCGATGGTCGACGCCGAGAGCAAGCTCCCCGCCGGCGAGCGCATCGACTTCGTCAGCATCGTCACGCCTAACGCGTCGCACTTCGAGATCGCACGCGCCTCCATCGAGGCCGGCTTCCACGTCGTCTGCGACAAGCCGATGACCACCACCATCGAGGACGCCGAGTCGCTCTGCCGGCTCGTGGCGAAGCACAGGACCGTGTTCGCGCTGACGCACAACTACACCGGCTACCCGATGGTGAAGCAGGCGCGCGAGCTCGTGCGCCAGGGGAAGCTCGGGACCGTCACGAAGATCGTCGCCGAGTACCCGCAGGGATGGCTGCTCGGGGCGGGAATGAATATCTGGCGTCTCGACCCGAAGTACGCGGGGATCTCGTCGGCGGTGGGGGATATTGGCACGCACGCCCATAACCTCGCGCGGTACATCACGGGGCTCGAGGTCGACGCGCTGTGCGCCGACCTAACGACAGTCGGCAACGGATACGAGCTCGAGGACGACGCGAACATCCTCGTGCATTTCAGCGGCGGCGCGCGCGGAATCATCTACGCCTCGCAGATCTCGGCCGGTGAGGAAAACGGGCTTCGGATCCGTGTGTACGGAACGAAAGCGGGACTGAGCTGGTGCCAGGAGAACCCGAATTACCTCGCCGTGCTCCCCGCTGATGGGCCCGAGCAGGTCTACAAGCGTGGCAACGACTACCTGGCGCCTATCGCGAAGCACAACACACGCATCCCATCCGGCCACCCGGAGGGATTCATCGAGGCCTTCGCGAACATCTACCGGAACGCGGCGCGGGTGATCGCCGCGCGAATCTCGGGCGGCTCGCCAGGCGAGTTCGACATGGACTTCCCAACCGTTCAGGATGGGGCGCACGGCGTCCACTTCATTCACAAGTCGGTCGAGAGCGGGAAGGCCCGCGGCTGGATCGATGCTCGTTATACGCCCCCCGGTGCGGTTGACTGATGCCTGATGACCGCTCGTCGGTCATTGGTTTTCGGGTATCACCTTCAAAACGGCGCCGACAACGAACGCACGACTTGCCCAACGAGGATTGAAGATGCCACGACCAGTCACACTCTTCACCGGACAATGGGCCGACCTTCCGCTCGAGACCATCGCCGGAAAAGCGGCGTCGTGGGGTTTCGACGGCCTCGAGCTCGCCTGCTGGGGCGATCACTTCGAGGTCGACAAGGCGCTGGGCAACGACAGGTACGTGCGCTCCCGCCGCGACATCCTCGAGAGGCACGGGCTGAAGGTGTTCGCGATCAGCAATCACCTCGTCGGCCAGGCCGTTTGTGACCGGATCGACGAGCGCCACAAGAGTATCCTCCCGCCGCGCGTCTGGGCTGATGGCAAGCCGGATGGCGTGCAACGTCGCGCGGCCGAGGAGATGATGAACACCGCGCGGGCGGCGAAGGCGTTAGGTGTGGGCGTGGTGCCGGGGTTCACCGGCTCCTCGATCTGGCACTTGCTCTACAGCTTCCCACCCGTAGCGCCGGCAATGATCGATGCCGGCTTCCGCGACTTCGCCGATCGGTGGAACCCGATCCTCGACGCGTTCGACGTGGCAGGAGTGCGTTTCGCGCTCGAGGTCCACCCGACGGAGATTGCCTTTGACGTCTCCTCTGCCCAGCGGGCGCTCGAGGCGGTGAAGCGTCGTCCCGCCTTCGGCTTCAACTACGACCCGAGCCATTTCGGCTACCAGGGAGTGGACTACATCGGGTTCATCGAGCGCTTCGGCGACCGGATCTATCACGCGCACATGAAGGACGTGTGGTGGTCAGACGTGCCGAGACCGTCGGGCGTCTTCGGTGGGCATCTCGACTTCGGCCACCGCGACCGCTACTGGG
>DATCGG010000297.1:0-3208 GCA_036509075.1 Gemmatimonadaceae bacterium | reverse complement strand
CAGGTGTCAGGCAGTGAATCGTGAATTCACGATTCACTGCCTGACACCAACACTACTTCGGGAGGGCTAGACAGAAGGTCGTACCCTGCGGGCCGCTCGACTCCACGACCAGCGACCCGCGATGCGCTTCGGCGATCCACTTCGCGATGGTCAACCCGAGGCCGGCGCCATGGGAGCGACGCGAGGGATCGAGCTGGACGAAGCGATCGAAGACTCGCGTGAAGTCCGCGGCTGGAATGCCCGTGCCTGTGTCGATCACGCGTATACAGATGTTCGAGCCGTCCAGGCGAACGTCGACGGAGACGGTCCCGCCGGCCGGTGTGTGCTGAACGGCGTTTTGTAACAGGTTGACGAGGAGCCGCTGCAGCAGTTCCCGGTCAGCGCGAATCGGCACCTCTGAAGCGCCGCTCGACACGACAACCACCCTCCGCTCCGTTGCCATCACACTCACCGCGCGCCGGCATTCGTCAACCACGTCGTCCACGAAAATCATGCTCGGCCTGAGCGGATATCCCCCGGCGTCGGCGCGCGCGAGCACGAGCATGTCTTCGACGAGCGCGCTCAGGCGGTGCGACTGCGCGCTGGTGATCGCCAGCGCTTCGCGATACTCGCACTCGTCGCGATGCTCGCGGCCGAGGGCAACTTCCGACGCGTTGCGGATCACGGAGACCGGGTTGCGGAGCTCATGCGACGCATCCGCCATGAACTGTCTTTGCGTCTGAAGTGCCGACCGCAGTCGCGCGACCAGCGCGTTGAACGCCCGAGTCAGTTGCCCGAGCTCGTCGTTGCGGATGGAGGGCGCAAGATCCTCCGTGCCGGTGAGTGGAAGTTCGCTCGCACGGCGGGCCATGACCGTGATCGGTCGCAAACCAATCGAGGCCAGCCACAATCCCCCTGCGGCGGCGAGCGCCAGCGCGATTGGCATTCCCAGGAGAAAGGCCTCGCGCATTTCAGCTTGATCGCGCGCCACGGCGTTCAGTGGGCTCGCCACCACGAGCACCATTGCCGCCTGGTCGAAGCGTTCCCGCCGCACCTGCACGCGCCAGGCGCCATACACTGTCTCAACCGTGCGCACGCCTTCGTCTGGAGTCCCGGCCGGCAGGATCTCGCTCAGGCTCGGAGTCTCGAACCTG
The DNA here is from genome assembly GCA_036509075.1 of Gemmatimonadaceae bacterium. Classification (GTDB taxonomy): domain Bacteria; phylum Gemmatimonadota; class Gemmatimonadetes; order Gemmatimonadales; family Gemmatimonadaceae; genus JAJKIV01. Next base: position 2,075 of record DATCGG010000297.1, on the reverse strand, counting down.
GTCGCAAGTAATTCGCCACTGTCGGTGAGGACCGCGATGGGGTGGTCCGACGACGTGATCACGTTGCTCGACTCTTCGGCCGCCAGCTTCGGCGCATCCAGCTCGTTCAGCTCCTCGCGCAGCATGTTCGTCAGTTGCAGTCGCGTGTCCTCGAGCTCCTGGTCGACGCGGCGGAGGGAAATTCGGTTTTGAATGACCAGTACGTCTCCGGCAAAAACCGCCAGCACCGCGAACACGACGACGACACACCAGAGCGAAAGGCGAGCGCGAAGCGAGAGGCCCTTCATAGCGCGTCCTGCGATACCAGTTGGTAGCCCTCCCCCCGTCGCGTCCGGATCATCGATTCGCATCCGGGACGATCGAGTTTCCGGCGCAGCCGCTGCACGTGCACGTCGACGACATTCGACAGCGGATCGAAGTTCTCGTCCCACACGTGTTCGGCAATATCGCTCCGGCTGACCACGTCACCGGCGCGGCGGGCGAGATACTCGAGCAGCGCGTATTCCTTGGCACGCAGCAGCACTTCCTGGTCGCGGACGAGCACGCGATGGCTGCGGGTCTCGATCGTGAGCGGGCCGAGCACGAGACGCTCGGGAAGGACGGGGTGATGGCCTCGACGAATCAGGGCGCGAAGCCGTGCCAGCAGTTCGCGGAAATCGTACGGCTTGACGAGATAGTCGTCGGCGCCGGCATCGAGCCCGTCGACACGCGACTCGATCGCATCGCGGGCCGTGAGCATCAGGATCGGCACGCTGCATCCCGAATCGCGGAGCGTGCGGCAAACGCTCATGCCATCGACTTTCGGCAGCATGATGTCGAGGATCAGGCCGTCGTAGTCGTTCGTTCCTGCGCGAAAAATCGCCGCCTCTCCGTCCGCGGCCACATCAACTGCATACGCGTGCTCACGCAGCCCCTTCGCCAGTACGTGCGCCGCATGCGGTTCGTCTTCGACCAGCAGGATTCTCATGAGACCGACACCGAGCTGATCATAGTCCCGCTGGAACCAGCCAGTGGCGCTGCGCCGCCGGATCTAAAGCCCTGGAGTGCCGGGTCTTAGGAACAAGACCCGGCCTACGCACCTACGCACAAAATGCCCCGGCGCCGATGACGGCTAGTTCGAGAGATGAGCCGGCATGTCATCGTGATGTCATGGTCGATGCCGGATCATCCGTCATGCCATGGCCCGATTCGTTGGCATCTCTGCGGGAATGGCCCGGCTTTGTGTCGGGCTGTCCGTGTTCGTGTCGTTCATGTCCGCCTCCGCGGCGGCGCAATCGCAGGCGCCGGGTTCGCTGACGCTTCAGGCGGCGACCGAACGAGCCTTCGCCGCTAATCCCACGATCGCTGCTGCACGGCAGGGCAGGGAGGTCAGCGTCGCCGGCCGCGCCGTCGCCGCCGAGTGGCTCAACCCCGAGGCGACCGTCGAAATCGCGAAAGAAACGCCGAAACAGGCGTACGGTATCGCGGTCCCACTGGAACTTGGCGGAAAGCGATCCAAGCGAATCGCGGTCAGCGATGCCACGATTCGCGCGAGCGAGGCGGAGCTCGCCGCGACGATGGCACAGGTCCGAAACGACGTTCGCCGGGCCTATTTCGACCTGCTGATCGCCAATGCCCGGTTGACGGTCTTGCGCGAGCAGCGCGACCTGTCGCAGCGTGTCCGCGATACGGCGCAGACACGCTTCGAGAACGGCGACGTGCCACGGCTCGAAGTCCTGCAGACCGAGCTCGCGCTCAACGCCGCGCAGAATGAAGCCACCTCCGCCGAGGGCGTCGTTGTCGCGGCGACCGCCTCGTTCAACGCGTTGCTTGGACTGCCGCTCGACATGACCCACCAGTTATCGACGGCGATCGACGCCGGTGGGCCGACGGTAACCAACGCGGTCCTCGAGCTCGCGCGCCGCGAAAGCACGGAGCTCGCGGTACTCGATCGTCGACTCGAAGAGCAGCGCGCCAGGTTGACTCTTGCCCACGCGCTCCGCGCGCCCGACCTGATTCCGACCGCCACGCTGACCCACGACGCCGAGCCGGAATTCACATGGGGATGGCGCGGCGGGTTCGCGATTACGTTGCCG
>DATCGG010000296.1:0-2298 GCA_036509075.1 Gemmatimonadaceae bacterium | reverse complement strand
GGACGACCGGCCGATGCGACGGATGCCGCGAGGGTTACGACTCGCTTCGTCTACCCGACGGCCTGCCTGGGATTTACATCCGGGAGACCGATTCCACCATGTCATCATGCACCATCTCGGGAAGCGGTACCGACGCCGGTTCTGCGGGAAGAACTGTCGCGCGGGCACCTGGTGTGCGTTAGGCGGGCGCTTCGAGCCGAAACCAGTAGGAAACGGACACCAACGGAAGAACGGACACCAACGGAAATGGGATCTTGAGCGATCGAGCGGCTGACGCCAAACTTGGGATGGCTCTCCAACGAGCGCGATCATGCCCACCCCCAACGACCTGCCTGCTCTCGATCGACGCGGCTTCCTCTCCCGCATGGCTGGCTCGGCGTTCGTCCTCGGTGCCGGAGCTCCGACGCTCGAACGGCTGGCCGCATTTCCCGACGAGGCGGCAACACCCGGCTCGATCTTCACACCGGGCCCCAACGACCCCGACGCTGTCGTCTTTGCCGAGGCGCGTAAGCATTTTCTCATTCCCAAAGGCGTCTGCTACTGCAACACAGGGACGCTCGGGGCCTCGCCGCGCGAGGTCGTTGACGCGCTGATCAACGGCACGCGTCGCCTCGAGACGGAGCTAGCCGACTGGGACTACAAGGTCGCCGACGGCGAGCCGCTCACCGGCTATCAGCTGTCGCTCGCGCTGCGCACGTCGGTCGGCAAGTTCATCAACGCCGCACCCGACGAAGTCGCCGTCACGCAGAATGCCACCATCAGCATGAATCTTCTCGCCAATGGACTCGATCTCGCGCCGGGCGACGAAGTGATCACCACCGATCAGGAGCACGGCGGCTGTATTTCGCCCTGGCGGCTCAAGGCCAAGCGCTTCGGCATCGTCGTCAAGGAGCTCACGCTCGACGACGGCACGGCCGGCGGCCCCGAGGGCGTCGTCAAGCTGTTCGCCGACGCCATGACGCCCAGGACCAAGGCCGTCATGTTCAGCCAGGTGGTCTCCGGCTTCGGCACGCGCATGCCCGCGCGCGAGCTGTGCGATCTAGCGCGGAGTCACGGCGCGCTTGCGCTGGTTGACGGCGCTCAGGCGGTCGGCCAAATCCAGGTTGACGTCAAAGCACTCGGCTGCGACGCCTTTGTCGCCAGCCCGCACAAGTGGATGATGGCGCCCAAAGGCACCGGCGTTCTCTACATCCGTCGCGACATGCAAGATCGCTTCTGGACCACGCTCGCCAGCTCGCATTGGGACGACAAGGAGAACGGCGCCTTTCGCTTCATGCAGTACGGCACGGGCGCCGTGCCCGTGCACGACGGGCTCGCCGCGGCACTCGCCTTCATAGACAAGATCGGCATGGCGCGGATGGAGCGATGGGACGCGATGCTCACCAAGCGCCTGCGCGACGGTCTGGCGAAGATTCCTCGCGCGCGCGTGACGTCGCCCAATGATCCGCGCCTCACCGCGGCGATCACGACCTTCAAGGTCGAGGGCGTGACGGCGCGCGACCTTCAGACCGCGCTCTGGAAGCGGCGCGTGCGTGTGCGTCCGCAGAACGACGTGCGCGGCGTGCGGCTCTCGGCGCACATCTACATGAGTCCCGCCGACGTCGACACGGTGCTCGACGTGGCCTCGAGGCTCGCATGAAGTCGCCGAGCGTGGCCGCGGCGCTGTGTTTCACGGCCGTTGCCGCCCAGGCTCAGCTCGAGGTGCGACGAGTGACGTTAGGCAGGCCACGCGTCGATGCGCTCCGTGCCGCGAACAGGTGGCTACTGGCTGAGTAGCTTGGTGAACGACAGCGAGCCGAGTTTCCACCCGCCGTTCTGCTGAACGTAGACCTCCGTGACCATGTGGACGAAGACGGCATCCTCGTGGAAGAGCGTGGCCAGCGTGTCGACCTTCTTCTCGGACATCCAGCGCCACTTCGTCTTGGAGAGGTCGACGAGCTGTTGTTCCGCCCGCGTAGCGCTCCTCGGCGTGGTCGTATTGGCCCTGTCCTGCGCCGCGGCGGGCGCCACGTAGGCCAGCGAGAGGCCGACGAGCGTGTAGACGATTCGCTTGAAGTTCATGCGTGTGCTCCGTGATGGGGTTCTCTTGCCTCGTTCCTTCTATCGCTGGCGGTACGGCACGACGACGGCCCTAGCGAAGTTGACCAGCACCAGCGCGGAGTCGCCGACGAGGGTCACGCCGGACGCGCGCGGCAGCCCGTCTTGAATCACGCGCACCTCGGCGCGATTGCCCTCGATGGTCAGTTCCGCCACCCGCCCCTGCTGCTCGGCCTGGATCAGGGTCCGTGGTCCAGCGCT
>DATCGG010000295.1:0-26827 GCA_036509075.1 Gemmatimonadaceae bacterium | reverse complement strand
ACACTGCTCGCCCGCAGATCGCCTCCCATGCCTCGTGCGAGATCGCGACTGATGGCAAGGCCGAGACCCGAGCCCTCGACCGAATTCGTCAGCTTCCGATGCACCTGCACGAATGGGTCGAAGATGAGAGAGAGCTTGTCCCGCGGAATGCCGATGCCCGTATCGGAGACCTGCAGTGTCACATGCTCCGGATCGTCCGCACCCTCGCCGCTCGGCGTTTCGACCGAGACACGACCGCCCGACGCCGTGAACTTCACCGCGTTCGACAGCAGATTCAGAAGCACCTGCTGCAGCTTGTCCACATCGACACGCGCGATGATGGTCGGATCGACGTGCACCTCGTACGAGAGGCCCTTCGCGCGCAGCTGCGAATCGATCATCGGCGACACCGATGCCACGGCGTCGGCCAGTTTGACGTCGCGTGGGATGTACTCCACACGCCCGGCCTCGAGCTTCGCGAAATTCAGCACATCGTTGATCAGTGCGAGCAGGTGCTTTCCACTGCGCTGAATGCGACTGAGTGCCTCGCGCTGCGACGCGGTCACCGGACCGTGGACCCCCATGTCGATCAGGTCCACGTAACCCGCAATCGCGTTGAGCGGCGTGCGAAGCTCGTGACTCATCACGGCGAGGAACTCGCTCTTGATGCGGTTTGCGGTCTCCGCCAGCTCCCTCGCCTGCTCGGCTTCGCGTCGCGCGTGCACCTGCGCCGAGATGTCTCGGAAATAGCACACCACGCCGTAGCCGCCTTCCGGCAGCGTGATGCGGTTGATCTGCCATTCGTAGTATTCGAGCACCCCGCGATCCCGACGCTCCTCGATCCGCTCGGGCGCGAAATACGGTTCTCCGGTTTCGAGCGTGTGGTGGTACAGCCGGACGATCTCGTCGGCGTACTCCGGGGACCAGAGGATGTGCATCACCTCGTCGAAGTCCCGGCCCACGAGGTCGGGGATGTCGCCGAAGACAGGCCGGGCGATCGGGTTGACTTCGCGGATGCGGTACTCGCTATCGACGAGAAAGACGCCTAACGGTGCCTCGCCGAGCAGGGTCTCGAACTGTGCCGTTCGCCGGCGGAGGACCATTTCGGCCTCACGGCGCTGCCGCCCGAGTCGCAGGTGGACGCCGACGCGCGCGACCAGCTCCTGGGCGGAGAACGGCTTCACGAGGTAGTCGTCGGCGCCGTGCTCCGCACCTTCTACGCGCGACTCCTCACCCGCTCGGGCCGAGAGCACCACGACCGGTACGTTGTTCGTGCTCGGGTCGCTGCGCAGCTCGCGCAGCAGCGCGAAGCCGTCGAGCCCGGGCATCATGACGTCGGTCAGCACGAGGTCGGGCGCACGGGCGCGTATCCGCTCCAGGGCCGTGAGCCCGTCGGGAGCCTCGTCCACCATCCAGCCCTGTGACCGGAGCAGGCGCGCGACGTACTCTCGCAGGTCGGAGTTGTCATCGGCGAGCAGGATCCGCGCGCCAGCGGTGTCCGATGGGACGGTGGTGCCCGACAGGAAATCGGTCTTCGAGTTCGCGACCATCATCAGATCCGCGGCGTCGGCGTCCGACGTCCCGACCGGGAGCCAGCGGAGCGCTTCCTCGACGTAGGCGGCCGCGCCGAGCGCCGTCGACGCGCGGCGAAGCGTCGCGCCGGATGTGCTGAGCTGGTCGTGCGGAAGGTGGTTGGAGCCTAACGGGAGCCAGACGGTGAAGCACGTCCCACTGCCCTCGTGGCTCTCCACTGCGATCTGCCCACCGTGGATCCGCACCAGCTCGCGCACGAGGGCGAGCCCGATACCCGTGCCCTCGTGCGTCCGCGATCGGGCGTTAGGCACCCGGTGGAACCGCTCGAACAGGTGCGGGAGCTGGTCCGCGGGAATGCCAACGCCGGTGTCCCGGATCTCGAGCGACACGCCGTGCCCGGCAGGCCGCAGCGCCGCCGTGATGGTCCCCTCGAACGTGTGCTTGAACGCGTTCGAGATGAGGTTGAGCACGATCTTCTCCCACATCGCCCGGTCCACCCACACCGGCTCGGGCAACTCGTCGGCGTCGATCTCCAGCGTGAGGCCCGCGCGCTGCGTCGCCGACCGGAACGTGGACACCAGCTCCGCCGTGTACGACGCGAGCGCCGTCGGCTCGAACAGCGCATCCACGCGTCCCGCCTCGATGCGCGAAAAGTCGAGGAGCGAATTGACGAGCCGCAGCAGGCGGAGCGCGTTCCGGTGGGCCGTCGTCAGCTCATCCCGAACGGCCGGCGCGACACGCTCCTCGCGCCGCAGCACTTCTTCCAGCGGTCCGAGTAACAGTGTGAGCGGCGTCCGGAATTCGTGGCTGATGTTGGCGAAGAACGCCGTCTTCGCGCGATCGAGCTCCGCGAGCGCCTCGGCACGCCGTCGCTCTTCCTCGTACGCCCGCGCGTTTGCGATCGCGGTCGCGACCTGCGCGGTCAGCAGCTCGAGGAACGTTCGATACCGGTCGTCGAACGCGAGGCGAGAGCTCAGTCCGGCCACGAGGAATCCCGCGAAGTGGTGCGCCTTGTTCGACGCGATCGGCAGCACTGCAGCGCAGTCCGGCGGATCGTCCCACGGGCCAGCTGGCACCCGGTCGTACCGCCACGCGAGCTCCTCCAACGTCTGCATCGATTCCGCTCGAAGCGCGGCGTTCAGCGCATCGCGAAGGCCCCCTTCAGTGCCGGGCGAGGGCGCCTCACCGAGCTCGATCCTGTACGGACTGATCGCCTCACCCATCCCGACGCCAGTCGCGCCGGCGAGGTGCGCTCGCGTGCCGTCGTCATTGATCAGATAGAGTAGCGCGAACGGAATGTCGTAGACGTGCGTCGAAAGAATCGCCGCGGTGATCGCACACGCTTCCTCCGCCGTCTTCGCCTCCGCCGAACGCGCGCCGACATCCCGGAGCGTCGCCGTGCGGCGCTCGCCGATCACCTGTTCGGTGATCTCGTGAACGGTGGCCAACACGCCGCCAATGCCGCGAGGTGCGGTCTCGTCGGGGACCGGGCTGTAGGCGATCGTGAAGTGCGTCTCTTCGACGTAATCGTGGCGATTGATCTCGAGGCTGATGTCCTCCATCCACGTCGAGGGACCGCCGTTGAACGGCGTGTCGATCAGTGGTTGGAGGACGTGCCAGATCTCGTGCCAGCACTCGCGGACCGGCTGGCCCATGGATGCCGGATGCTTGCGGCCGAGAATCGGGCGATAGGCATCGTTGTAGATCGAGGCGTACTCGGGGCCCCACCAGAGCAGCAGCGGAAAGCGGTTGGCGAGGAGGAACCGCACCATCATCCGAAGACTCTGGGGCCACGTCTCGACGGGCCCGAGGGGAGTCTTCGACCAATCGAGCGAACGCATGAGCGCGCCCATCTCCCCGCCGCCGACGAACACCGAGGCGGCTGCGTCGGCCGTCGCGGATGCGTGTGCGCCGGTCGATGCGTTAGGCACATCGACGCGTTCGCGCGTTGACTTCATTGTCCCACGCCACTCATCCCGTCTGTCCGTCCCGCATAGGGCGTTCCCGATCCTCAAGCTGGCAGTCGGTCGCAAACTGTGCAATTGCCGAGTCCGTCGACCAACAAGAAATTAACCACAGAGGTCACAGAGGCCACGGAGAACCGTAGCAGTTCTCCGTGGCCTCTGTGACCTCTGTGGTCAATTGGTTTTCTTGTCGACCCGCCCAAGAAGTCCGCGTTAGTCCGCTCGCATCGCGAGGAGCGGGCTGACGCGCACAGCCGCGAGCGCCGGAGCAAGCGCGCCGACGAGCGTCACCAGGATCACGAGGAGCGTGCCGCTCGTGAGCGTCAGCGGGTCGCCAGGCGGGATGCCGAACAGGAGCGCGCTCATCGCTCGGGCCGCGGCGTATGCCACGAGCACTCCCGGGATGCTCCCGAGCAGCGCCAGGCGTGCCGCTTCGCCGACGATCATCCGCGCTACCCGCGCAGGCTCCGCACCGAGTGCGAGGCGGACCCCAATCTCGCGCGAGCGCTGCGCAACCATGAACGCCAGCAGTCCGTGAATGCCGACGCCCATGAGGAGCAGCGCAACGACAGCGAGCGCGCTCAGGATGTTCAGCTGGGCGCGGCGATCGGCCGTCTGATTGGCCACCACATCGCTCAGGAGCCGAACGTCCGAGATCGGCTGCTCCGGATCCACTCGGCGAATGACGTCGCGGACGCCAGGCAGCAGTGTCTCGCCCGGGACGGACGCCCGGATGACGAGATCCTTGGGGATGTACAGGCCCCCGAGGCCGCTCGGCGCCTGTGCCGCGGCCATGTAGAGCTGCGGCTCGTTCGTGCGCTCGAGCCCCCGTACCTTGATGTCGCGGACGACGCCCACGATGGTCGGCTCCAGCCCTCTCACACGGAAAGTTTTGCCGAGGGGTGGCCCGTTAGGCAGGAACTCGCGGATGAACGATTCGCTCACCACCGCGACCTGCTGCCGTCCCGGCCGATCCCCGGCCTCGAAGGGACGCCCCTGCACAACCGGGATGCCTAACGCGGCAAAGAATTGCGGCGTGACGTATCGGAGGCTCACGCCGTTTTCCCGCCGGTTGCGAACCTCCTGGCCCGGGACTTCCACCCCGGCAATCCCACCGGTCAGCACCATCGGAAGGCCGCTCGTGTACGCCGCGGCCTGAACGCCGGGAAGGGCCTGCACGCCGGCGACCACACGATCGTAGAAGTCCGTGCGGCGCACCGAGTCGGCGGATCGGGAGGACACCAGCGACGTCCGCAGCGTCAACACGCGCTCGGACGCGAAGCCGGGGTCGACCCCCTGCACCTTCCACACGGCGCGGATCAGCAGCCCGGAGGCGACGAGCAGCACGACCGAGACGGCAACCTCCAGCGTGACGAGCACGGTCCGCAGCCGTTGGCGACGCCCGCCTCCGCCACGTGTTCCGTCGCGCAGCGCGTCGAACCCCGTACGTCCGACGACCGCCGCTGGAATCAGGCCGAAGCCAATCCCCGTGAGAACGGTGAACGCGGCACCGATGACCAGCGCGCGGAGGTCGACGCGCGGCGCCTCCGCGAGCGGTAACGTCGTGGGAACGAGATGCGACAACAGCGGGACGGCGAGCATCGCGACGAGGACGCCGGCAGCACCGCCGACAGCCGCGAGCACCACGCTCTCGGTCAGCATCTGCCGCACCAACCGTTCGCGTCCGGCTCCAAGCGCCGCGCGCACGGCCAGCTCTCGCTCACGACCGGCCGCGCGCACCAGGAGCAGGTTGGCGAGATTGGCGCCCATCAACAGGAGGAGACTGAGGCTCGCTCCACAGAGCGCGAGGAGCATCATCCGGTAGCGCGGCAGCACGAAGTCGCGCTGCCGAAAGAACGAAAACCCGGTCTCCGCGTTGGTCTCGGCGTGATCGCGCTGGAGACGAGACGCGAGGGCCGAGAATTCCGCGCGCGCCTGCTCGAACGTCGCCGCGGGAGCGAGCCGGCCGATCGCCTGGAGGTACGTGTCGGTGCGATCGGCGTAGGCGTCCTCTCGCAGCACGAGCGGGGTCCAGATCTGCACGTTAGGCGCCGGGAAGTGAAAGCCGGCCGGCATGACACCGATGACCACACGCGTCGTGTCATCGAGCCGGATCGTCTTGCCGAGCACTCCGGGGTCGCCCCCGAACTGCGACTGCCACAGTCCGTACGACAGCACGACGGATCCCGCGTCGCCGTCATTGGCCGTGGCGTCGAACACCCGGCCCATCAACGGGCGAACGCCGAGGACCGAGAACACTTCGGGGGTGACGAGCATGCCGGAGATGCGCGCTGGCTCGCCGATGCCGACGAGGTTGACATCGTTGTACGTGAACGCGCCCCATCCGCGCGTTTTAGTGGTCATGGCGGCGGCATCGCGGAAGTTCGCCGGGGACAACTCGTTCATGCATCCCCAGCCGCCTCCCTCTTTCGGGCCTTCGCAGAGCCTGACGAGCTCGTTCGGGCGTGGGAACGGCAGTGGGCGCAGCAGCACGAGGTCCGCCACCGAGAACGTGGCCGTGTTGGCGCCGACCCCGAGGGCGGTGACGAGCACCACCGTCGTCACGAAGCCGCGCGAGCGGCTCATCGTACGCATGGCGTAGTGCAGGTCCTGGCGCAGGATGGCCCAGTGGGCGGCGAGTGCGTTAGGCACGATGTCGGCTATGGCGGCGAGGGCGGCGGCGAAACTTCCCTGCCCGCGCGTCGACTCCGCAAACGTGCGGAGCAGCTCCGCCTCGTACTCGACGCGGTAGGACGCCGGATAGAGGCGCAACAGCGCCCTGTAGACTGAGAGACTCATGGGAGGTTCACAGAGGTGAGTGACGATGCCACATTTTGTTCGCGGCTCCCACTCCACTATAGCCGGTGTGGCTATATTGTCAATGCATACAGTGAGCACCCGGGCCCTGGGCGAACAGCCCGATGTCCCGACCTTCCGACGCCTGACGCGGTCGCTCGCCGTCCTGGACGCTATTCTGTCGCCCGTGTGGGAGGATCGCTACTACTCCTTCAACGCACACTGGGCGCCGGGTGAGCTCATGGCGTCGATGCGCAACGGGCAAGGCGACCAGTGGTTCGCGGTGATCAACGCGAGCGGGGTCATCCTGTTTGGCCTCGATCACGAGTCGCCGATGTACCAGCCCGACAATCCGTGGCCGGGCGTGCTCGACGGCATCCCACCGGAGTTCGCGGCGTTCCGCGACGAGCCTGCCTTCGACACACGAAACACGACGTTCTGCCTCTGGCGTCGGGCTGCGGCGCCAGCCTGGGAGCGCGGGCCGGTGCAGTTCCCACCGGGCGACGACCCGGACGGATCGGCCGACCTCCTCCGCCATCTCGATGGACGGCCGGAGACCTACGTGACGTTCGCGGCCGAGTACTACGAGGTCGACGTTCCGCTCGACGCGGTCGCCGCGATCTATCGCCACGAACCGCTGACCGATGCCCTGGTGGCGCGTCTCAACCCGACGATCGGCGTGCGTGACCTCGCGTCCGATCTCGCCGAGATCGGGTTTCCGGAGTCTCCCTGACGGCGCTGGCGCATATAGCCACTATGGATATATTACTGAAACACCTAGTCCGGGCCGAAACCATTCCGGCGGCACGCCGATATGATCAACGATTCAACGCCAGAACAGCTGCTCCCCCTTCCCCCGGCCACGCTGCACATCTTGCTGGCGCTGGCCGAGACGGACCGTCACGGCTACGCGATCATGCAGGACGTCGAAGCGCGCACCGACGGCGAGCTCCGGCTGAGCGCGGGCACGCTGTATCGCGCCATGGCGCGCATGGTCGAGCAGGGGCTGATCGTCGAAGTGGAAAAGCGCCGCACGCGCGCCGACGACGAGCGTCGGAGGTACTATCACATCACCAGCTTCGGTCTGGCAGTCGCGCGGGCCGAGATGCGCCGGCTCATGCAACTGGTGCGTCACGCACAGGCCCGGGGACTAACGCCCCGAGCCGTGTGACGTGCTCAATCCCGGCCCACGCCCAACGCGTCGGCCACGCGGTTGATGTAGTTGAACCACGACGCGATCAGCGTGATCTGGAGGATCGCGCGGTCGTCGAACCCAGCCTCGCGCAGTGCCTCGTGGTGCGATCGACCGATCCCCGTCGCGTCGCGCGTCAGCTGCACGACGTAGTCCAGCATCACACGGTCCTGCGGTGAAATGGGCGCCTGCGTGTAGTCGTTCTCCAGCGCAGCGACCAGCGTGTCATCCAGCGTTACCCGACGCAGAAACTCTGCGTGCGAGGTGATTCAATACCGGCACCGGTTGGTGACGGACACCATCGTGGTGATCATCTCGTGCTGGCGGCGCGTCAGGGGCAGCTCGTCCGACATCAGCACGCCGAACGTCGAGAACGCGTGATACAGGGCGTCGGGAATCAGGCTGTGTGACGCCACGATGCCCGACGTTCCGTCGGCCGTTGGGTGCACCGGGCTCGCATATTCGATCGGATACAGCGCGCGCTGCGCTTCCATCGCGCGACGGAGCTTCTCGTCTGCCTCGGGCAGCGGAATGGTTCGGATCCAGGTCATGGAGTCTCCGTTATGCGCTTGCTGGCGGAAACGAGAACCTGCCGGCACATTGATGCACCTTCTTCCCAGATCATCTCGTGGGGCGCAAGAGCGTATTGGGCGAATTCGAGCAGACGGTGATGCTGGCGATCCTCCAGCTCGGCGACGACGCATACGCGCCGAACATCGCACGCCATCTCGACGCGACGATCGATCGATCGGTCTCGCGTGGCGCCCTCTATTCCTGCCTGAATCAGCTGGAACGCAAGGGGCTCCTGCGGTGGCGCCTGGACGCGCCCACCCCTGAGCGAGCGGGGCATGCGCGACGGTTCTATCAGGTGAGCGCGCGCGGTGTGCGGGCGGTCAGGATCGTGCGCGACAGTCAGCTCATGCTCTGGCGCGGCCTCGAAGGCATTCTCGGAGCAGCCAAGTGACCCGCGCTTTCGATTCATTGCTCGAGCCCCCGCGATGGACGCACGCGGTCCTGCGGTTCGCGCTCTCGTGCGACTCGATGCGCGACGCGATCCTCGGCGATCTCCACGAGGAGTTCACGCATGATCTGGCGGAGGTCGGCGAGCGGCGAGCCCGCCTCCGTCACCTGTCGCGAACTACCGGTATCGCTGCGCGTGCATTGGTCGACTCCGCGATCTGCCGAAGCTGGGTGAGTACGGACCCAGCGGGCGAGGCGGGGCGAGGCGTGGTGAGCAGCGCCGCGAACGCAACGGCTGTTGGTGCGCCGCCGGTGGTGCTTCGTCGCACGCGCGCGCTCGTCGGCGCCGCCACCTTTCCGCTTCTCGCCTTGTTCGTCGTCGTGGTGGGTGTCGTGGTCAACACGATGATGTTCAGCGCCGCCCAGCCTCAGGGCCCACGCGCGTCCTCGGCCGCCGGCATCGGCGGCGTGGCACTGCTCGTCGCCTGCGTCGCCATCGCCGCGATCGTCCTGTGCGTTGGACCGCGGTGGCGCCGGAAGCGTCTGCGGCGCGCCTAACGACTCGGACACCGCCGCTATTTCTTCAGGATCCTGGCCTGACCCGCCAGAATCTTCTTTTGATTGCGCAGAATCTCGCGCTGATTGGCGAGTATCTGCCCGAGCTGTTTCTGATTCCGCAGGATCTCCTTCTGATTCCTGAGGATCGCCTGCTGGTTGCCGAGTGTCGCTTGTGCCATTGAACGTGGCCTCCGCCGAATTGCAACGGTGATTGGGGAATGCGTCCGAGAGCCTCAATAATTGTAGCCGAGGCTCACGCCAAACGTCCGTGGCTGATTGGTGAGATAGCCCACGCGCGCCCGCGTCCCGCGTTCCCGGTCCAGAGCGAGCATCGCGTGCTCGTCGGTCAGGTTGTTGACGAAGACGGCGTATTCCCAGACCGATCGCCTAACGCCCATCCGTACGTTCGCCAGGCTCGCAGCTGAATGTTCGAGTCCGCGGATCAATGGCGGTGGACTTCACACTCGAAGTCTTGCCCCTCCAGGCGATCACTGGACGGTAGCCGACCAGAGCAACGGACACTGTGTAAGTGCCGTCTGCCACGCGGGTGACCGTGTAACCGCCGTCTGCACCTGTGGCGGCGCTCCTCGTGACGCCGCTGGCGGCATTCGTCACCGTGATCCTCGCATTGGCCAAGGGCGAGCCGCTGGCGGTGCGCACTGTGCCCGCGATCCGACCATCCTGCGCGTGTGATGAAACGGGAACGGCGAGCGCGGTACCGATGACCAACGGCAGCGCGAACCGGAGGGAGCGGAGAGAGCGACGCATGGCCGTGAGACCTTCCGGGAGCAGGGATAACGGGCCTTCGTGCACGTCTGTCTGTTTAACAGACTCACCGGCCGCAAGGTACGACGTCGGCTCTTGCGCCGTAAGGGGACATCGTACCATTTGGTCATGGCAGCGCTCGCGATCCCGATCCTTCTCGGCAGGAGCCACCTTCATGACCACCGCTCAATCACCAGTCGCGATCTCGAGCCACGTCGATCCGGCGGGGCAATCGTTCGCGGAGCGCCTGAACGGCCCATGGCACGAACGCAGCCTGCAGGTATTCATGGGGATCGTTCTCGCGCACTGGGCGGAGCACCTGGCGCAGGCGTACCAGGTGTACGTGCTGCACTGGCCACTGGCGAACGCGCGTGGCGTCCTCGGACTCTGGTTCCCCTGGCTCGTGCGCTCCGAGGCACTGCACTACGGGTACGCCCTCGTCATGCTCGTAGGGTTATGGATCCTTCGCTCCGGCTTCGTCGGCAGCGCGCACACGTGGTGGATGGTGGCCTTCTGGATCCAGTTCTGGCACCACATCGAGCATGCGCTGCTTCAGGGACAGGTGATCGTCGGACAGAACCTTTTCGGCTCGCCGGTGCCCATGAGTCTTGCCCAGCTCGTGATTCCCCGGTTGGAGCTGCACCTGATCTACAACACGATCGTGTTCATCCCGATGGTGATCGCGATGTACCGGCATCTCGTTCCACCGGAAGCCGAGCGGGCTCAAATGCGCTGCACGTGTGCGGGACAGCCTCGCCTGGCCGCCGCTTGACGTGACGTGGCCGGTTCACGGTTCGTGATGCCGCTTGCCGTGTTCGGGTTGGCGGTCGCGGCGTTCGCTGTACACCTGAGCGGTGCCGGCGCGCACCCTCACGAGATGGCGGCACATCGCGGGGCGCCGACTCGGATCGTGGCCGATCGGCGCATCGGGCCGTATGTCGCATCGGTGTGGACCGATCCCGAGGTCGGCAGTGGCCCGATGTACGTCATGCTCGAGGCCGCGGACGGCCACACATTCACTTCGCCATCCTCCGTGCGTGTCGGCGTTGTTCCTGTTTCGGGGCGACTTTCTGAAGTCCTGCACGACGCGCATTCCGAGCCGGTGCGACGCGGCGGGCGCTTCATGACGGAGGTTTCCTTCGATCGCGCCGAGTTGTGGAACCTGCGGGTGCTCATCGCGAGCACCTCCGGCGGCGGTCAGCTCACGGCGCAGGTGGAGGCGAAGCCTAACGCCTCGTTCGGCCCCTTTGCGCTCGTGTTGTCGTCGCTGCCTTTCCTGATCGTGGCGGGAGTCTGGTGGCGAGCGGCGGTCGCGCGACGCCGCATCAGCGCCCTGTCATAACGCGGATGTTGCCGCCGTCCACGGCCGTGGTGACCGGCGCGTCTTGCGGCGCACCCGACTGGGTGTCGTACAGCAGCGTCACCCCTCGCATGGCGGACTCGTGAATTGCGTCGAGCGGTGAGGGCAATGCGCCCGATGGCAACACGATAGCGACCGTCGCGGGGTGGATCTGTCGGACGGGAGTCACCAGTTGCCTCGCATCCCCTGACGCGTGGCGTCGGATAATCGACGACGCGCGCTCCGTGTTGCCGGACAGACGCCGCGCTGGTCTCGGCCCATGTTTCCGGAAGACGACTCCACGGACGCGTGTCCATGGAACGTCCTCGGTCCCGCCGGGTCCGACGGAGGCCATATGGGGTATCGAGCTCTGCGCACCACCGTCGTCGCTGTGTGGTGCTTGGCGATGGCAATCCCCCGAGCCGACGCGCAGCTCGCGCCGCTCGTGGACTTCCAGCCCGGGACTCGCGTGCGTGTCCAAGCACCCGGGGTCCTGACTGGTCCGCTCGAGGCCACCGTCGTCACGCACGCGCGCGACAGCGTCACCCTAACGACGTCGCGAGGAGCACGCATCTCGGTGC
Source organism: Gemmatimonadaceae bacterium (assembly GCA_036509075.1). Classification (GTDB taxonomy): domain Bacteria; phylum Gemmatimonadota; class Gemmatimonadetes; order Gemmatimonadales; family Gemmatimonadaceae; genus JAJKIV01. The sequence goes on along the minus strand of DATCGG010000295.1, from coordinate 15,160 downwards.
CACTCGCCGCGATCACGACCGCGGAAGTGAGCCGCGGCCGGAGCCACCGTGACGGCGCGGTCACAGGACTCGCGTGGGGAACGAGTGTAGGCCTGGCCGTGGGACTGCTCAGCGCTGTCACCTACGACGCTCGATCCACTGCGTGCGGCGCGGAGCCATGCGAGAACGACTTTTCTCCGGGCGAGGTAGTCGCCGGCGGCTTCATGGCCGGCGCTGCGCTGGGGGCGGGGATCGGCGCGATCAAGGGAGCGGAGCACTGGGAGCGCCTAACGATCCCGACGTATGTCGCTGTGCGGCCGAGCCGCGCAGGGTTGGCGCTCGTGGTGTCAGTCCAGTTCTGAAACATTGGCATTGGAGGAGGAGATGCACAGGACATCCGACCGGGCGTGGCGTGGCGTCGCCGGAGGAGTCGGCGCCGCAACGCTGTTGGGCCTTGGGTACGTCACCGCGCAATGGCTGCGATACGGCCACGTGCGAAAGCGCGTTGGGCCACCGACCCTCCTCGACCGTTTTCTTCCGGAATGCGAGGTCCTCGAGCGGCACGAGACGCGCGTCGCCGCTCCCGCGGACGTCGCCTACCTGGCCGCGCGCGAGATGAGCCTCGCGGCGTCGCCGGTGGTTCGCGCGATATTCCGCGGACGTGAACTGCTCATGCGCTCGTCCGCGACCGAGGAGCGGCCGCCACAATCGCTCATCGATGAGGTGTTGTCGATCGGCTGGGCCGTGCTCGCACAGGAGCCTGGGCGAGAGATCGTGCTTGGAGCCGTGACGCAGCCGTGGAAGAGCGATGTGAAGTTCCGTGCGCTGCCGCCTGACGAGTTCGCGACGTTCGACGAGCCCGGGTTCGCGAAGATCGCGTGGACCATCCGGGCGGAGCCGCTCGGACCCGCAACGTCGCGGTTCTATACCGAGACACGTGTAGCGACGACCGACGCAGACGCCAGGAAGCGCTTTCGGCGATACTGGACCATGGTCTCCCCAGGTGTTCGACTCATCCGGCGGGAAAGCCTACGTGTCGTCAGGGCGGATGCGGAGCGTCGTTACCGCGCCAGGCTCGGGTGACTCGGCAACGCTCGTCCGTCGAGACACGGGCGAGCGTTCGGCCGACTGCCGTTAGGTGATGGCTAATGTCATCACGAGCCGATCATCAACTTCCCTGACGCCCGCCGCGGACCACGCCGCATTCTGTAGATCCCGCTTCATACGGCCTCCCGGTTTGAACGGTCGGCAGTCGCGCCACGAGCGACGGCGGCTACTTCGTCACGATCGGAATCGCCTGCCGTTTTGGTTTCACCTCTTCGGTCTTCGGCAGGCGCACGGTCAGCACGCCGTCCTTGAACTCGGCGGCAATCTTCTTGTCGTCGATTCCACCCGGGAACGGCAGCGTCCGCTGGAACGTTCCGAAGCGACGCTCCCACATGTAGTACGTGCGATCGTCGTCCTTCTCCGTCTTCTCGTTCACCTTCTCGCCGCGGATCGTCAGCATGCCATCGGTGAAATCCACCGAGACGTCCTCCGATTTCATTCCCGGCAGCTCCGCCGTCACGGTGAACTCGTCCTTCGTCTCGGCCACGTTGACCGCGGGCGCCCATCCCTGCGTCTTCACCGGGAATTCCTTCCCGAAAACCTCGTCGAACAGGTGCTGGGTGGTCGCGTTCAGGTCGTCGAATTCACCGAACGGAGCGAGGAGCGGTGAAGGCAGGAACCCCGGCGTGAAGGGGAACTGCCGTCGGGTGAGCTTCATGCGTGCCATATCGCCTCCTTGTGGATCTGGGTTCGTGCATACGGACGCACGGTACTCTAGGATGCGATGCGAGCGACGCGCGGTCTGTCGGAACGACGCGAAGGTCGCGTCCGTGGATCCCTCCGCACGTCGCGGGACATCGCGGACTGACATCTCGCTGGTGTGGCCCTAACGTGAGCTGGACCCGGGCTCTCGTATGCAGCTGCCATTCACCGTCGATCAGTTTCTGGAAGTCTTCCAGCGGTACAACCTGGCCGTGTGGCCGGTGCAGTGGATCCTCGGGATGCTCGGGCTTGTCGCCGTTTCACTCGCGTTGAGTCAGCGCCGGAATGCCAGTCGATGGGTGAGCGGGATCCTCGCGCTCATGTGGTTTTGGATGGCGGCCGCATACCCACCTGGCGTTTTTCGCGATCATCAACCGAGCGGCCATCGCGACGATGGTGGCGGCCATCGTTAGGCGCGCGGACGGCGGGACACCGCGTGGCAGGCTCTACCCGACGGGCGCGTGAGCGAGCTCGCAGCGTCGTTGCGCTCGCCATCGAACATCACCGAGCGGCTGGCCGCCACGTGGCTCGGCCGTGGATCTATCTGACCACTCGCCGCATCGGAAGCTCGCTGCGGGCTTGCGGTCCCCGGCTTGCACTAGTGGGCGTCCTCACCGCGAGCGACATTTTCGTCCGCGGGTAGGTGGCCGATCAGAGGGCGCCGGCGCCGAGCGCCCGCGCGGACAGGGAGTAACGTGTGGTGCGGTCGTGGCGGCGGTTTCGGACGATCATGATGCTTTTGTCGAGTCTCGGCGTCCTCACGTCGTGCGGTGTCGTGACGCGCGCCTTCACCGCCGGGTCACCTCACACCATCGGACCAGCGCCTGCCGGTCTCGGCGCAGTCGAGGTCGCATTCCCGAGCCGCTCGGGGAGCCAGCTGCGCGGCTGGTTCGTTCCGGGCCGTCCGGGTGCCGGCGCGGTGCTCCTCCTCCACGGCGTCCATGCCAATCGACTCGCGATGCTGCCGCGAGCGCGGTTCCTTCACGCGCTCGGCTATGCCGTGCTCATGCCGGACTTCCGCGCGCACGGGGAGAGCTCCGGCAATCAGACCACGTTCGGTGCGCTCGAAGCCAAAGACGCACACGCCGCCGCCTGTCTGCTGCACACGCTTACGCCGCACGAACGTGTCGCGGCGATCGGTGTATCGTTAGGCGGCGCGGCGGCGCTGCTCGGCAAGCAGCCGCTTCCGGTCGACGCGCTCGTGCTCGAGTCGGTCTATCCAACGATCGATCAGGCGGCGAAGAATCGTCTCCGCGCCTGGCTTGGTCCGATTGGTTCGTGGCTCGCGCCGAGCCTCGTCCGGTCGCTCGAGCCGGCCGTTGGAGTACGTCCCGCGGAGCTGCGTCCCATCGATCACATCGCCGACGTCAGAGTGCCCGTGCTCATGGCCGCGGGCAGTGCCGATCCCTACACGCCGATGGACGAGTCGGAAGCGCTCTTCGAGCGGCTGGCGCCGCCGAAGGAGCTCTGGGTCGTGGACGGCGCCACCCACGAAGATCTGTACGACTACGCGCCCGCCGAGTATCAGCGCCGCAACAGTGCCTTCCTCGAGCGAACGCTTGGTGGCGTATCGAATGGTGCTGCGGCACTAGCCGCCGGAGACTGCGCGCCCGACATGGCCACGGAGTCCACCAGGAGACCTAACGATTCGCCGGTCGGCCGAAAGTATCAGCGTTAGGCACGGTGCCCCTCTCGTCGTGAGCGCCAGGCGTGACTGCGACGAGGGAGGTCGGCGTTGCGGGGCGACGCCTGGAACGTTACTTTAGCATACACAGCGACACACGTGCCGAGGCACGTGGACAAGTTCCGACGTTTTTGGGGCCTGCCGAATTGCGAGCAGGCCTTTTTGCGTCTCGTCGCTGCGCGGTGCGGCCATCGTGAGGCTTGATCACGAGTACGTTGTGTCGGCCAGTACGGGTCCCCGCACTCCGAACACAGCACACCATCAGGAGCTAGGAATGCGTATCACCGGGACCGTCAAGTGGTTCAACGACACGAAGGGGTTCGGCTTCATCACACGTGAGGACGGCCAGAAGGATTGCTTCGTCCATCACTCGGCCATTCAGGGCAGCGGGTTCAAGTCGCTGGCCGAAGGCGATCGCGTCGAGTTCGACGTGGTTCAGGGCCAGAAGGGGCCCGCGGCAGAGAACGTGACGAAGTTGGGTTGACCGAACGCCCGTCGCCCCATGCGGGCGCGGAGTGGCGCCACGTGGTCGGCCGTACCTGGGCTCGAGCGCGTGGCGCGCGCCGTTTCAGCTGGTGACTACCGGCCAACGAAGGACAGGAGGCCACATGACAGTCCCTGAGCGCGTCACCGCGGATTGGATCGCGACGCTCGCCAACGCTCAACTCATGACCGTCGAATCTCGATTGCACTCCGAGTTCCTCGACGAGGAGAACGAGGAGAAGGAGCGGCGCGGCGACCGCTACACACTGCTGCAAGGACCAGCCGCCCTCGTAAATGCGTGGCTCCGATGGCAGATGGTCAATAATGAAGCACGGTCTCGCGGCCTGCTCGTGCGTCACCGGAAGTAGCGGCTGCCGCGCGCGCCAGCCGCCGCTCCTCGACCCACGCGTACACCGTCGGCAGCACCAGCAGGGTCAAGAACGTCGAGGACACGAGCCCTCCGATCACGACGGTTGCCAGCGGCCGTTGGACCTCCGCCCCGGCACTCGTGGACACCGCCATCGGGATGAACCCGACCCCCGCGACGAGCGCGGTCATCAACACCGGGCGCAGCCGAACCTCGGCGCCCTCGCGAACGGCGTCGCCTAACGCCCGGCCCGCCGCGCGGAGCTGGTTCATGTACGACACGAGCACGACGCCGTTGAGCACCGCCACGCCAAACAGCGCGATGAAGCCCACCGACGCGCTCAGATTCAGTGTGAGCCCGCGCAGCCAGAGGGCTCCGATGCCTCCCACGACCGCGAACGGCACGTTCAGCATGACGAGCAGCGCATGTCTCGCATTGCCGAAGCTCGCGTAGAGCAGACCGGCAATCAGCAGCAATACGAGCGGCACGATCAGACCGAGGCGGCGCGTCGCGCGTTCCTGGTTCTCGAATTGCCCGCCGTACGTGGTGAAATAACCCGCCGGCATCGTCACCCCACCCGTGACCGCCCGGCGGACGTCGGCCACGAAGCCGCCGAGGTCACGGCCGCGCACGTTGCTCTTGACGACGACGTACCGCTGGCCACCCTCGTGCTCGATGACCTCCGGCCCTTCGACCGCACGAAGCCGCGCAACCTGCGACAGCGTGACCACGCCGCCCGCCGGCGTTCGGATCAGCGTTTGGCCCACGGCGTCCGGTGTGGAGCGGTACGGGGCGTCGAGCCTAACGACGATCGGATATCGCCGCCGTCCGTCCACGACGCGCGTCGCCTCCGTCCCACCGACGCCGGACTCCACGGCCTCGCGGACGTCGGCGACATTGAGCCCGTAACGGGCGATCGCGGGCCGGTCGAGCTCGATCTGGAGCCGCATCGCGCCGGCGCTCGTTCCCACCGAGACATCCTCCGCGCCGGGAATCTTCGCGACGAGTCGCTCGATCTCGGCCGCCTTCGCCTGAAGCAGGTCGAGGCTGTCGCCGTAGATCTTCACACCGAGGTCTGTTCGCACGCCGGAGATGACCTCATCGAGCCGCATGCGCATCGGCGCGCTGAACTCGTAGTCCAGCCCCGGAATCTCGGCCAGGGCCGAATCCATGGCGATGATCAACGCGTCCATCGATCTGATTCGCCACGCACTCTTCGGCTTGAATGTCACGTACACGTCGGCCTGGTTGAGGGCCATTGCTTCCGTCGCCTCGTGTGGTCGGCCGAGGTTCGTCACCACGCTCGCCACTTCGGGGAACGACTTGAGCGTCCGCTCGACATCCTCGGACACCGCGACACCCTCAGGCAGCGAGGCGCTCGGCACGCGGCGGGTCTCGATGAGGAGATACCCCTCGTCGAGCTTTGGCATGAACTCGGTGCCGAGGAATGGCACGGATGCGAGTGCGACGGCCAGCACGCCGAGCGCTCCTCCCACCACCGCACCACGATGCGCGATCGACCAGTGGAGCGCGCGCTCGTAGCGACCGTGAAGGTTTCGGAGCCAACCTGCTTCCTCGCCCTCATGGCGCGTCGCGCGGGCCGGAGCGTCGGCGAAGAGGTACGTGGACGCGGCGGGGATGTAGGTGAGCGCGAGGATCAGCGACCCGAGGACCGCAGCGCACACGGTGAACGCCATCGGTCGGAACATGCGCCCCTCCAGCCCTTCGAGCGCGAAGATGGGGAGGTACACGGCAACGATGATCGCGACGCCGAACACCACCGGTCGGCCCACCTCGAAGGCAGCCTCGCGGATGAGATCCCGACGCGTTGCAGCCGTTGCTCCGGCAGTCCCTTGCAAGCGCCGAACGAAGTTCTCGACCATCACGACCGATGCGTCGACGATGAGCCCGAAGTCGAGCGCACCGAGGCTCATGAGATTCGCCGACACGTTCAGCTCGCGCATGGCGAGGAACGCGACGAGCAGGGCGAGCGGGATGACGGAGGCCGTGAGCAGCGATGCGCGGAACGTGCGGAGAAAGACGAAGAGCACTGCGATTACCAGCAGCGCTCCTTCCACGAGGTTCCGAAACACCGTGTGCGTGGTCCGCGTCACGACTTCGCCCTGACTGTAGAACGGTCGAACCACGACGCCGGGCGGAAGCACGCGTTTGATCTCCTCGAGTCGCTGCAGTACCCGGTTCACGACATCGCGGCCATTCGAGCCCTTGAGGATGATCACGGCAGCGGACAGCGCTTCACCTCGCGCGTCCCGAGTCACCGCGCCGTAGCGCGGCGCGCCTGCGATGGTGACCCGCGCGACATCGCGCACATAAACGGGCGTCGCGTTATGCGTCTTCACGACGACGTTCGCGATGTCCGTCGTATCGACCACACGCCCGAGGCCGCGGAGCGTCAGTCGTTCGCCGCGGTCTTCGAGGTAGCCGCCGCCAAAGTTGGCGTTGTTGTTCGCGAGTGCGGTCTCGAGGTCGTGAAGCGTGAGGTCGAACCCCGCGAGCTTCGCGGGCTCGGCGAGCACCTCGAACCGCTGTTCCAGACCGCCCCACGCGTTCACCGCAGCGACGCCGGGGACCGTCCGCAACAGTGGCGCAATCACGTACTCCTGCACGTTCGACAGCCGCAGCAGCGTCAGGCTGTCGCGTGCCGCGCCTTCGGCCTCGACGAGATACTGGAACACCTCACCCATGGCGGTCGCGGGCGGCCCGAGCATCGGCTTCGCACCGTCGGGAAGCGAGGCCATGGCGTCCTGCATGCGCTGTTGTACCTGAGTCCGCGCGAAGTACAGGTCGACGTCGTCCTCGAACGTCACCGTGATTACCGAGAGTCCCGCCTTCGAGATCGACCGCACATCGGTCGTCCGCGGGAGCCCGAGCATCACGACCTCGAGCGGGTATGTCACCTGATTCTCGATCTCCTCGGCCGAAAGTCCGGGCGCCTCCGTCATGACCAGCACCTGGTTGGGTGTCAGGTCCGGGAATGCATCGGTCTTGAGCGTGGCGAACGCCCAGACGCCGGCGGCGGTGAGGGCGAGTGTCGCGCCCAGGACCACCGCCCGGTGTCGAATGGAGGCGTCGATGAGACGCTCGATAAAGGTTCGTGGGGCGCTCATCGTCACATCTCCATCTTCGGCATGGTGCCCTTCTCGAACTCGGCTTTCACCGCGAATGCGCCCTTCGTCACGACCACCTCGCCCGCGGCAAGTCCACCGAGGATCGCCGCTCGGCCACCGGTTCGGGAACCAACCTCGACCTCGCGCCGTGCAAAGCTGGCATCGCCGTTAGGCAGCGGCCGCGCGACGAACACGACCGTCCTGCCCTTGAGCGTCTGCACGGCGTCGTCCGGCACGAGGGCAGCGGGAACGCTCGGGCCTCCGTCCGCGACGACCGTCGCAAGCATCTCCGGCTTGAATCGGCCCGTTCGATTGTCCACCACCGCGCGTACGGGCAACGTACGGGTGCCGGGATCGAGACCTGCGCCTACCGCCTCCACCCGCGCCGAGAACACCTCACCCGTGTACGCCGGCACTGAGAATCGGACGGTCGCGTTAGGTCTGAACGCGCCGGCCAATGCCTCAGGTGCGCTGGCGGTGAGCCACAGGGCAGAGGGATCCGTGACGACCACGAGCGGCGCTCCCGCGTCAACAACGGCTCCTGGCATCGCCGTGCGCGCGAGCACTACGCCGGCGAACGGTGCCCGCAGCGCGATCTCGCCACTCGCCGAGGCGTCAGCCCCGAGCTGCTCGGCCGACGTACGTGCTCGCGTCAGCTCTGCTTCCGCCTGCGTGACGGCACTCTGCGCCAGCTCGTCGTCCGCGATCGCTCGTTCGTATTCCTGCCGAGGGATCGCCTTGAGCGCGAGCAGACGCTCGGCCCGATCGCGCGCGCTCTTCGCATACGTCGCCTGCGCGCGGCGCGAGGCACGTTCCGCGTGCGCCTTCGCCAGGTCGGCTTGCGCGGCGCCAGCCTCGGGGCTGTGCAGCGTGACCAGTACGCGGCCAGCCGCCACCCGATCGCCTGGACGCACTGGGACGGTGACGACCCGACCGCCTGCGGGCGCTCCGAGCCGCATCGTGCGGTCCTCGTTAGGTGTGAGCTGGGCGGGGACGCTGACGGTCGCCGCCGCGGTTGCCATGGTCACGGGTTGCCACGCGACACCGCCGTGCCGGATCTGCGCCGCGGTCAGCGTGACCTCCGTGCCTGGTGTGGCGGCCGAGTCTTTCCCGGACGGCATTGCCATTCCGCCCATTCCCTCGGCGCGCGCCAGCGAATCGCCCGCACCCTTCGTGGCCTCCCCCTTCTCCGGAGGCCCACCCATGCAGGCGACCCCGGCGACCAGCAGGGCCAACGTGATCGAATGGATCGAATACACTGATGACATGGTGGTCTCGGTCACCGGGACGGATTGGCGTGTGCGCCGCCGGCGAGCTGCGGCAGTTCGGCGAGGAGGTCGTCGCCGCGCGCGGCGAGCAGTGCGGCGACGCTTTCATGCTGTGCGTACAGCGCCTGATAGAAGGTGACGCGAGCCTCGCTCCACGCGCGTGCTGCATCGATCACATGCAGCAGGGACACTGCTCCTTCGCGGTAGGCACCTAACGCGATTCGCCGGCCCTCGTCGGCGCGGGCGAGAAGCGGCGGACGGCCGTCCGTCCCCTGCGCGAGGAGCGTGGCGCGCTCGGTGAGCAGTCGCGCAGCTTCGTACGCGCCGACCACCTCGGCGGAGGCAGTGCGCTCGCGGGCCGCCAGCTCGAGCGCTGCCGCGTCGCGCTCGCCGTTGGCGCGGGCAACCTCACCACGATTCGAGTTGAAGATGGGCAGCGGCAGACTCATACCGGCGACCATCGACGTCGTACCCGCCGTGCGCTTCGCGCCGAACGTGGCGCCGAGCTCGCGGACGATCATCGCGCGCTCCGCCGTAACCCCTGCTCCGGCAGCGGCGAGACGTTCGCGGGCCGCGACGACATCGGGCCGCTGGGATGGTGTCTCGTCGCGTGGCGGCAGTGCGAGCGGCGCGTCGTCGATCGCGACGACGATATCCGCGCCGGAGATAGTGCCTCGGTCGAGGAATGCGGCCAGCTCGGCGCGAGCACGTGCGAGATCGGCCTCCTGAAGCGTCGCGTTCGTCGCAGCGCGATCGCGCTCGAGCTCTGCGCGAATGAGGTCAGACTCGGCGGTGACGCCTTCCTCGACGCGGTGACGGTTGTAGGCAACGACGGAGTCGAGCCACGCGGTGAGGTCTCGTGCGGCGGAGACGCTCACCTGCGCGAGCGCGGTTCGGAAGAACGCACGCGACGCGTCGAGCGCGAGTTGCTGACGTGCCTGGCGTGCGTCGGCTTCCGCCGCGCGAACCGAGGCGTCGGCGCTGCGCGCCCGCGGGAACCGCTGGAAGATGGTCTCGAGGGGCAGCGTCGCGGTGGCCATGGTCTCGCGCGGCATCGCGGGCTCCGAGTTGCCGCCCGGGAACGGCGCGTTCTCCACGGAGTAGCTCAGCACCGGGTTCCCAAACGATCGAGCGGTGGTTCGCATGCCCTGGGCGGCTCGGACCCGAGCCTGTGCAGCCGCGGCGAGCGGGTGGCGCGCGAGCGTGGTGTCGAGCACGTCGCGCAGCGTGAGCGAACGGGTGGCCTGTGCGGCGGCCGATGCGGCCACTCCGCAGGCGGCCAGGGCGACGAGCGTCGCGCGGGCGAACGTCATGCGCCAGCGCGAGAAGTGTTCCGAAGGATGAGCGAGCATACTCGACGAGAATGAGTGCGAAGACACAGCCCGCCATGAGGCTGAGAGAACGGCCGGCCGCTGACGGGCCGGAAGCCGCGAGCGCCTACGCCTCGTTGGCGTTAGGCGCGATCGTCATCCGCGGGCGCGATTGTGACGCGCGCGGACACACGTCGCCTGTTAGGCGACGCGTTGTGGGGGTGGGACCAGCGGCGTCCGTGTCGTGTTCGGAGCGACGCCCGGGTCGGCGGCCGGCTGGTCGGACACCGGCGGGTTCGGGCTCGCGATCACCAGCTGTGTCGGCGCAGGAGCGTGGCACGACCCGCAGTCGCAGTCGGCTCCGGTGACGCTACCCTCATGCGCGGCAGCCATGACCGCGGAGGTGCGACCTTCCGTTCCTGCTCGTACCGTCCCGTCAGCCCTCGTCCCGTCCGACGCGCACACCATGGTCGGGCCGGCGGTAGGCATCAGGCAGGCAACGAGCTGGTCGAACGCACTGCAGCCGAGGCACCACACCGTAAGGAATGCGGTGAGGGAACGGATGGCGCGGGTCAGGTGCGAGGGGCGTCGCATGGCTCCGGGAAAGCTACCGGTTTCGCGGCTGCGTACCAGAGCCGCTACGTTGATGCCAACTCGTGGCTGGCTTGTGTCGGTTTTGCCCTCCGGGAGCTATTTCATACAGCGAACCCCAACCGCCAATCCGACATGTCCTGTGCGCAGTGTGAGGGGATCGAGGACCAATTCGACCGCGGAGAGGCGAGGAAGAAGCTCCGCCACTTTCGTCGCCGCGGACCGGACAGGACGACCCGGATGCTGATCGAGGACCTGCGCGCGACGCTGGCGGCCGGAGACGTTCACGATGCCGTGCTCCTCGACATCGGCGCAGGCGTGGGGGCGATTCATCACCAGCTGCTCGAGGACCGCGTGAGCCGCGCCGTCCACGTGGACGCATCGACTGCGCAGCTGGCCGCAGCAAAGGAGGAGACCGAGCGGCGCGGCCACAGCTCGCGCGTGGAGTTTTTGTTCGGCGACTTCGTCGCGCTGGCCGACACCATCGCTTCGGCCGACATCGTCACGCTGGACCGTGTGATCTGCTGCTTCGACGACATGCACGGGCTCGTACAGCGCTCGGCCCGCAAGGCTGGGCGGTTCTACGGCGCCGTGTATCCGCGCCAGATCGGCTGGATGCGCATCGCGATAGCCTCCATCAACCTGCTGCAGCGGCTCAAGCGCTCCACGTTTCGGGTCTTCCTGCACGACCCGGGCGCCATTGATGCCGAGCTCCGCGGAGCTGGCCTCGAGCGCCGGTCGCGGCGCCAGACGTTAGGCTGGGAAGTCGTCGTGTATGCACGCGCGTCGTGAGCTCACCTGAGGACTTCATTCGCGGGAGGATTTCGTGAGGCGATTCTTCCTCGTCGTGGCGGCCGTTATCGGGCTCTACCTGGTGGTTCGTGTCGCTCGACACTCGACGACGCCGACGAGTCCCGCGCCAAAGGCGGTTGCCGCTGCGGCCGCGCCCGCGCTGCCCCGCGAGACACCGACGGCCAGTCTCCCGGACAACGCCGCCATCATGCGCGCGTTCCAGAACCACGCGAGAGACGTTCGGGTCGACGGCAGCGGGTCCGTGTCGCGCGTGCTGGCCGATGACAATCAGGGAGAACGACACCAGCGCTTTCTCGTACACCTTCCGACGGGCCAATCGGTCCTGATCGTGCACAACATCGACATCGCGCCCCGCGTCGACAACTTGCGGGTCGGTGACGAGATCGAGTTCGAAGGCGAGTACGTGTGGAACGATCAGGGCGGCCTCGTACACTGGACGCACCACGATCCGGCACAGCGGCGCAGGGCTGGCTGGGTGAAGCACGCCGGGCACGTCTATCAGTGAGCAGACGTCCAAGGCTCCCAAGCCTAACAAGCGCCGGCGAGCATGCCGGTTTTTCACGTTCCTTGAACGCACGGGTTCGATTTCTGCACCACGAGCCCGTTGCGTATGACAAGCCGACAATCGACGTGGATCTGCGCAGCGCTTGCAGCGGCAGCCGCCGTCGCCGGCGTCGCTTGCGGTAACGACTCGCTCGAGCCCTCGCATGGAGCGGTCGCGACCGTAGAAGTCGCTCCGCCCACCGCAACGGTGGCGATTGGCGCGACTGTGAGTCTCACGGCGTCTGCGCTCGACGCGTCCGGCACCGTGCTCACTGGCCGGAAGGTGGTCTGGGCGGTCGCCGACTCGAACCTCGCGACGGTCTCCCCCGCCGGCGTCGTCACCGGGCGGCGCGTCGGCACGGTGCCAGTCGCCGCCAGCGTCGAAGGAAAGTCTGCAGTCGCCCGGATCGAGGTCCTGCCCGTCCCCGTGGTCGCGGTGCGAGTCTCGCCGTCCAGTCGCGATCTCACAGTGGGCGAGACCGTCCTACTCAAGGCCGAGCCGCTGGACGCGCAGGGCAACGTGCTGGCCGGCCGGTCGGTCGCCTGGAGCTCGGGCCGCCCGAACGTGGCCACGGTGAGCTCGACTGGTGCCGTCACAGCTCTTTCGCCAGGGAGCGCCATCATTACGGCGACAGTCGAGCGAAAGGTCGGCGTCGGAGCGATTACGGTGGCCGCGGCCGCCGTCGCATCGGTCGCTATGAGTCCAACATCGGCGACGCTCGTCGTCGGCCAGACTGTGCAGCTGGGAGCCCAGCCTCGTGACGCGTCCGGGCGACCGCTCGATGGTCGGACCGTGACGTGGTCGACGAACCGGTCGGACGTCGCGACCGTCACCTCGACTGGAATCGTGTCCGCGGTATCCCCTGGGACGGCAACGATCACGGCATCGACCGAAGGGCGGAGCGGGACGTCGACGATCGTGGTGCAGGCACCCGGCGTCAGTCGCCTGGAGGTCACGCCGGCGAGTGCCTCGGTCGAGGTGGGCAACGCGCTCCGACTGAGCGCGACCGTCTACGACTCGCGTGGGAACATCATCGCCGGAGCGCAGGTGACGTGGTCGAGTAGCGACACGCAGATCGCCGTCGTCGACAACACCGGTCGCGTCCTTGGCATAAGGAGGGGGACGGCGACCATCACGGCAACGAGCGGTGGCAAGGCGGCGACCGCATCCGTTCGGGTGCGGAGGAGCTAGGCAGCACGACGTCGGTGGCTAGCTTCAACTGTCGAACCATCCCTTGCTGCCGAGGAGGCCACTCATGTCCGCGAGCACGCCGACCACCGCCATGCCCTATCGGGTGCTGGGCCATACCGGCGAACGCGTCTCCGCCATCGGCCTGGGCGGCTGGCACCTCTCCTTCCCGCGCCTCGACGAGCAGGGTGCCATACGGATCATCCGGACCGCGATCGACCGCGGCATCAACTTCATGGACAACTCGTGGGACTATTGGGAGGGTGAAAGCGAGCGCCGGATGGGGAAGGCGTTAGGCGACGGCTATCGGTCGCGCGTGTTCCTCATGACCAAGATCGACGGCCGTTCCAAGCGAGAGGCCTCGCGACAGCTCGACGAATCGCTACGCCGGCTCCGCACCGATCGAATCGACCTCGTGCAGCATCACGAGGTGAACCGGTTCGAGGATCCGGACCGCATGTTCGACGACGAGGGCGCGCATGCGGCGCTCACGGAGGCGCGTGCGGCGGGCAAGCTCCGGTACATCGGTTTCACGGGACACAAGGACCCGCGCATCCACCTCTATACGCTCGAGGTCGCGAGGAAGCACGGTGTCACGTTCGACACGGTGCAGATGCCACTCAACGTGATGGACGCGCACTTCCGAAGCTTCGAGCGCCTGGTGCTTCCGGAGCTCGTGCGGCAGAACATCGGCGTGCTCGGCATGAAGTCACTGGCCAACGGGCGCATTCTCCAGTCGGGAACCGTGAGCGCGATCGAGTGCCTCCACTACGCGCTGCACCTGCCCACGTCGGTCGTCATCACCGGTTGCGACACCCTGCAGATCCTCGACCAGGCGTTCGAGGCCGTGCGGACCTTTCAGCCGATGAGCGACACGCAAGTGGCAGCGCTCCTCGCGCGCACTGCCGACGCGGCGTCGCGCGGGGAGTTCGAGCTGTTCAAGACGAGCTCGATCTACGACGCCACGGCGACCCACCCGGACTGGCTGGGTGAGGAGCCGCAGCGCTGGAAGGACACACTGCCGGTCTAGACGTCCTCGAGGGCGGGGAGCTTCATTAGACCCATGACTGCGACGACGATCTACCCCGTGCCCGAGGACGCGCGAACGACGTTAGGCACGTCGAAGCCGGTCGTGGTCCTCGCCGGCACCGCGCACCCGCGGCTCGCGTCCGACATTGCGCTGCATCTCGGCATCCCGCTTGGCGCGTGTCGAGTCGAGCGCTTCCCCGACGGGGAGGTCGCGGCCGAGCTCCAGCAGTCGGTGCGTGGGCACGACGTGTTCATCGTGCAGCCAATATCACCGCCGGTGAATGACCACCTGGTCGAGCTGCTCGTGGTCGTCGATGCCTGCCGGCGTGCGGACGCCGACCGCATCACTGCCATTGTCCCGTACTTCGCGTACGCGCGAGCCGACAAGCGGGCGGGACGTCGCGTGCCCGTCACCGCACGCGCCATTGCCGACATGATGCAGTCCATCGGCATCGACCACGTCGTGACGCTCGACGCGCACACGCCGCAGATCGAGGGGTTTTTCCGGATCCCGATCGACAACCTGTCGATCCTCCCGATCATGTGTGGCGCGCTCGAGTCGCGTCTCACCGACGATGCCGTCATCGTCTCCCCTGACCTCGGCGGCGTGAAGCGCGCGACGGAGCTCGCGGAGAACCTGCGACGGCCGGTCGCCATCTGCGTGAAGCGTCGGATGGACGGCGAGAGCGTCGAGGTGACGCAGGTGATCGGCGACGTTCGCGATCGTCCGTGCGTGATCGTCGACGACATGATCACCACGGGCGGCACGATCGTGGAAGCGGCCAGAGTGCTCCGCGCCCACGGGGCGCGAGACGGCGTCGTGGTGGTGGCCAGTCACGGCCTGCTCGTCGCCGGTGCGGCCGAGCGGATGCGCGGCGCGGGTGTGAGTGAGGTCCTCGTGTCCGATTCCATCGCAGGCGAGTCGGACGGCGAGCTGCCCGTGACGCGAGTGGGCATCGCGTCGCTC
>DATCGG010000294.1:0-3096 GCA_036509075.1 Gemmatimonadaceae bacterium | reverse complement strand
CGACGGCCTCCGCCAGCATGGCGTCAGCAACACTCGGTGGCGTCGCCGCGCCCGTCAGGCGCGCCGCCAGCGAGTACAGCCGGTTCACGCTTCGCATGGCGCGCTGTGCGGCGGCGCCCGCCGTCACCGCCTGACGATGCAGGCGCGCATGCTCGACGGCAGTTGCCGCGCGTCGCGCGAGCTCCGACGCGAGCGGAAGATCCTCGTCTGAATATCGGCGCCCCGACTCAGCCGACACGAGCGTAAGTGCCCCGATGGCTCGCTGGTTCGACACGAGCGGAACGATGAGGGCGGACTTGAGGCCCAGCTGGCGTGACAGGCGAAGGTGCTCCTCGTCGACCGCGCCGGCGACGACCATCTCGTCGGTGATGTTCGGGTAGATCTCCGGCCTGGCAGTCCTCAGCACGTTAGGCACGCCCGTGGGCGCGTCCAGGCGAGGCGGGTACCGGCGGCTGATCTCGCTCGCCCACGCGACCTTCGCCGGATCGACGTGCGCGACGGCGAGCTCCCGCGGAACGCCGTCTTCCTCGACGATGTGAACGGCACACCAGTCGGCGAGCTCCGGCACCACGACCTGCGCGAGCTGTCCGAGCGTCGTCTCGTAATCGAGCGAGGAGCCGAGGACCTGGCCCGCCCGCGTGAGATACCGGTCTGCCTCCTCGGCCCGCCTGCGCGCGGTGATGTCGATCCACTGGGTAGCGAGTCCGCCGTCGGCCAGCGGGAAGCACGACAGCGCCAACCATTCGCTGCGGGCCGGATAGAAGGCTTCGAACGTCACCGGTTGGCGCTCGGTGGCGGCCCGTCGCATCTCTCGCTCGAACGCGGTGCCCACGATGTCGGGATACAACTCCCAGAGCACGCGGCCAATGGGTGGGTCGTGCGACGCACGCGGCGACTGGCGGAACACCGTCGCGGCGGCCTCGTTGATGTATCGGAAGCGCCAGTCGGTGTCGTGGACCACGAACGGATGCGTGATGCTGTCGAGGATGCCCTTCGTGAACGTCTCGGCGGTTTCGGCGGCGGCGGTGCGCTCCGCGAGCTCCTCGGTCGATTGCTCCAGCTCTTCGGACAGGGCTTGCGACTCCTCGAGCTGTTGCTCGAGCTCCTCGGCCTGCAGCTCAAGCTCGTGGATCAGCTCAACGTTCCGGGCCGCTGCCTGCGCCGCCGTTCGTCGTGCGGTGCGGGTAGCGTCGGTCAACAGGGCGACCGCGGTCGACGAGAAGAGAAATACAGCCAGCGGGATGAGGTCCTCGGGACTCGAAACCGTTAGCTGGCCGGGCGGACCGATGAGGAAGTAGTCCGCGACGAGGACCGATAGCACGGAGGCGAGCACCGCCGGTCCGACGCCACCGAACCATGCGGCACCAATGACGGCGGGCCAGAACAGTACGAAGATGACGCGCTGCAGGTATGGCGCGATCGGAAGCGTGACAGCGAGCGCGAGCAGGGTGGCTCCAACGGCGGCCGCATAACGAATCGCCGTTCCCCGTTCGCGCGGGACCGGAACCACGACGGCAAAGCTCGCGGTCGGGGACCGTGACCCCACGGGTTCCGACGACCGCGCCATGACACCAGCTGGACTTGTCGGGGCGCCAGACCTCTCCACTCGTTACCCCGGGAGCACCCGCGCGACCACGGCCGTGACGTTGTCGGAGCCGCCTCCGGAAAGCGCGAGGTCGATCAACGATCGACACCCGGCTTCCGCCTCCGATTCGTTGCCGAGGATTTCCGCGATGCGCGAGTCGCTCACGTGTTTCGTCAGACCGTCGGTGCAGAGGAGCAACGTGTCGCCGTGCTCGAGTGAAAGGAAATCGACGGCGGGGGTCATGTCGCGCGCGCCGATCGCGCTCGCGAGCACGTTGTACAGCCCTGCCTGCTCCGCCTTCTCCCTCGCCATGCCGTGCTGTGACACGAGCACCTCGCCGACTGTCTGATCCCGCGTCAGCCGACGAAGCGCCGTTCCACGAAGATGGTACACGCGGCTATCGCCGACATGAACGATGTACGCGCGCGGCCAGACGACCATCGCGAGCGTCAATGTCGTGGCCGGTCCATTGTGATCCTGAAGCCGGAACGTCTCGACGAGGTGGTCGTGCGCGCGCTGGACCGCCGTACGGAGGTGTTCGGGGAAATCTTTCAGCTGGTCCGCGCCGTAGCCGTGGTACGCCCCGACCGCCTCGCCAAGGTATTCGATGATCGTTGCGACGGCGATGGCGCTCGCGACCCGGCCGCCCGCGCTCCCGCCCACTCCGTCCGCCACCGCGTACAGATAGGCACGTGGGCCGGAAAGCCGGTCGAACACCTGCGTGTCGTCGAGGTTGGTTTGCCGGATCTGCACGGAACGCTGGAGCGCCGCGGTGACGAAGTGATCTTCGTTCACCTTCCGGACGTTCCCCGTGTGTGAGATGCCGAAGCTCTCGATCAGACGCCGGGCGTCGGCGATGGGGCCTAACGCCGGGGTTCGCGGTACCGGCGGTGGTACATGTGTGGGAACGCTGGTGGGGCGATCCAAACCAAAGGGAAGCGATGCGTCCGTCATCACGGCGGTCCTCGGGTGGTCAGGCATGGTCCGGCCGACGCTCGGCCTCCAAAGTATCGCCTGGGTGTGCCGTTGTCATCTCGCCGGTCCGTACCGGCGGCTGGCTTCCGGTCTGGCGGCCCGCGGGCGTATCTTCGGTCCCCTGGAATGGGCAAAATTCGGGCTGACTCGGAGGAGGTTGCATGAGCCGGTCGCGCGGGGTGTGGCCGCGCATGGCGCCGTCGATCTACCGTCACATGCTGGAGCGTGTGGAGAGCGCGGTCACGCTCGATGAGCTGCGCGCACTGCGTCGCTTCTGTCGGATTCGCCTCGAAAATGACGACCGGCTTGCCGAGCTCGATGAGGCGATCGAGCGGAAGGCCATGCGCATGATCGCGGAGTCGGAGGCGGCCGCCCGCGCATCTCGTTAGGCTGGCTGCTGGCTGCTTGGTGGCTTGCCGGGTTGACAGTCGGCATCGCGGCCTGGTCGGCGGGGCATCGGGGTTCGTCGGCGGAACGCGCTCGCAGCCGGCGCCGCCGGACCAGGGTGGCGTGTAGGGATACCGCTCCGTCAGGTC
>DATCGG010000293.1:0-2115 GCA_036509075.1 Gemmatimonadaceae bacterium | reverse complement strand
GAGCCGCTGCTCGAGGCGGGCGGCGCGGTAGCCGGGGTCCCGATCGCACTCGCCCGCGTGCTCGTGGAGACCGTTTCCGCTGGCGGTGGGAGCCTGGCCTGGGTGGATGACGGAGGAGCGTTGCGCGTCGGCCCACGCAGTGCTGGAGCGCGGCCCGGTCCGGTCGCCTTCCACCGCGGCGGCACGCAGCCGACCGTCACTGACGCTCATATCGCACTGGGCAACATCGCCAGCACAACCATGAGCGATGGCGTGGAGCTCGACGTCCGCGGCGCGATCGCGGCGGTCGACGCGCTGTCCGCTCGGATCGGGGCGAGTCGTCAGGCAACCGCCGAGGCGATCGTTGCCATCGTCGATGCATCGATGGCTCGGGCGCTGCGCCGCGTGAGCGTCGAACGGGGAATCGACCCCAGAGAGTGTGCGCTCATCGCGTTCGGAGGTGGTGGGCCCCTCCATGCGTGCGGTCTCGCGGAGCGAATCGGCGTCCGGACGGTCATCGTTCCGCCCTATGCGGGCGTGTTGAGCGCGCTCGGCCTCGCAATCGCGCCGCAGCGGTATATGGCCACCGCGAGCGTCATGCAGACGCTTGGCAAGCTCGGTGCGGACACGTTGCCCTTCGCATCGCTCGAGACGATGCTGAGAACCGATGGCCGTCGAAACGGCGATGGTGGCGAAGTGAAGCATTTCGCGCGAGCACGATACGTTGGCCAGGGGCATGAGCTGGACGTCGAGGTGTCGCCCAACCTTGGACTGGATGCGATCCGACAGCGCTTTCTTGCGCGCCATGACGAACGGTTCGGCTTCACTCTCGACCACGATGTGGAGATCGTGAGCGTGCGGTGCAGCCTGTCTGTCGGCGGGCGCGCCATGCAGCTGGCCCGCCGCGGCCGCTCTGCGTGGAGCGACGAGACGCGGCTCGATGATGGCGGCGAGCTCACGGGTGTCGTTGCTGGCCGCGCGACGATTGGGCTGCCCGACGCGACGCTTCTGGTTGCCGATGGCTGGACGGCGCGCTCGTTAGGTATCGGCGGCTGGGTACTGGAGGCCCAATGAGCGGGGCCTCCGGCTTCGATCCGCTTGCGCTCATGGTGATGTCGAACGCCGTCTCGATGATTGCTGAAGAGATGGGCGTCGTTCTCGAGCGCGGCGCGCTATCGCCCAATATTCGTGAGCGTCGCGATGCATCCTCGGCGCTGTTCGACGCGCGCGGACGCATGGTCGCGCAGGCCGCGCACATTCCCGTCCACCTCGGCGCGATGCCGGAATCCGTGCGCGCGGTGATGGCGCAGCGGCCCGAGCCGGGCGACGTGTTCCTGCTCAACGATCCGTACGCGGGCGGATCGCACCTGCCTGATCTGACGATGGTCGAGGTGATCGGCGACGGCGGCGATACCGTCGGATTCGCCGCAATTCGCGCGCATCACGCCGACGTGGGCGGCTTGAGCCCGGGAAGCATGCCGCAGGGGGCGACTGAGTTGTTCCAGGAAGGCATCATCATTCCTCCCGTTCGCATCGCGCGACATGGTGTTCCGGTCGATGATGTGCTGCGCCTCGTTCTCGCCAACGTCCGAACGCCGGCCGAACGCCACGGCGACCTCGCCGCGCAGCGGGCAGCCTGCGCGGCAGGGCGAGAGGGCTGGCTCGCGTTGCGCCTTCGCGAAACGCCAGCGCGGCTCGATGCTGGTTGCGAGGCCCTGCTCGATTACACCCGGCGGCGCGCGCTCGCTCGGATCGCGGAACTCGGCGACATCCATGGTCGCGCCGTCGACGCGCTCGAGGGGGACGGTGTGTCGGACGCTGACGTGCCGGTGGTGGTCGAGGTATCGGTTCGCGACGGGCGCATGCGGCTCGATTTCACCGGCACCGCGCCCGCGGTGCGTGGCAACGTGAATTGCCCGCGATCGGTGACGCGCGCGGCGGCCGTGTTTGTGCTGCGGACCCTGCTCGACGACGACGTCCCGACGAACGACGGCATTGCCGAGGCGCTCGACCTCGCGATCCCTGCCGGCTGCGCGATCGACGCTCGGTGGCCTTCTGCGGTGGCCGCGGGGAACGTCGAGATGTCGACACGCATTACCGACACGATCTTCGCTGCACTCGGTAATGCGGGCGTGG
>DATCGG010000292.1:0-4493 GCA_036509075.1 Gemmatimonadaceae bacterium | reverse complement strand
AGGCGCTCGCCGCGTCTGCCGCGACCACTGCGCAAGGCGCGGGCAACACGCCAATCACCCCTGCACCCACACTGACGGGACTTGGGATCTGGCTGGGAACACCGGCGTACATGGCTCCGGAGCAGGCCGCGGGCGAGTCGGTCGATAGCCGTGCCGACCTGTACGCGTGGGGCATGATGGCATACGAGCTTCTCGCCGGCCGCCATCCATTCGCATCGAAGTCGACGCCGGCACAGCTGATCGCGGCGCAGATCGGTGAGACACCCACGCCGTTGGGCAGCGTAGTGCGCGACGCTCCGCCAGCGCTCGCGTCGCTCGTCATGCGATGCCTAACGAAAGAGCCGGCGGGGCGTCCCGATTCGGCCGACGAGATCGTGAGTGAGCTTCGAACGTGGATCGGGACCCGCGAACCGGCCAGCGTCGACCGGCGTGGGCGCCGACCTTGGCCGTGGATTGCCACGGCGGCTGGCGCCGTTGCCGCGATCTCGCTCGCGGCGTGGGCGTTCACGCCGCCCGAAGCGCGCGTCACCCTCCGCACGCTGGTGACCCGACCACCGGCCACACTGCGCGTGAACCGCGTGGTCGTTGCCCCGTTCAAGGATGAGACGGGGGATGCGCGGCTCGCCGCGCTCGGTGCGCTCGCGGCCGATTACATCACGGAGGGATTGTCGCGGCTGGGCAGCCTGCAAGTCGTCGACACGCGTACGGCCACCCAGTCGGGCGACTTCCTCAGCCGCATCCCGCGAATCCTCCGACCTAACGACGACCGAGCGCTCGGGCAGGAGACGGGGGCGAAGGTCGTCATCGCGGGGACGTACTATCTGCTGGGGGATTCCGTGGTCCTCCGGGCACGAGCCCTCGACGCGGAAACTGGTGCCGTTCGCACCGCGCTTGAACCTGCTGTAGCGCCGGCCCGCCAGCCGACATCCGCGGTCGCCGCAATGACTGCGCGCGTTGTCGCCGCAATGCGAGCGGCCTCTGACGAGGACGCGCCAGACTTGGCTGGGCTATCGCCTCCGCCGTCTCTCGCGGCGTACGCTGCATTTCACGAGGCCTACCAGGCCTACATTCGGACCAGTCCGGAGTCCGTCGTCGCTCCCGGTCTGATGCGCGCGATGTCGCTCGATAGCACCTACGCAGCGCCGGCCGTGCTTCTTGCGTTCATTTCGCCAACTCGCCTCATCGGGCGGGGAGGCGAAACGGCAATGGACGACGCTCGACGCTTCGGCGATCGCCTCACCAAACAAGAGCAGGCGCTGCTCGACCTGGCCGCCGCGACTGATAACAACGACGGTGCTGCAGCGCTCGAGGCTGCACAGCGTACTGGGGTTCCGATTCTCATTGCCAGTCAGGCGTTGTTGGTGAGACGTCCGCGAACGGCGGTGGCTGCGCTCGCGTCCACTGACTCCGACCGCGGCATGAACATTCCCCTAGCGGCCGCTTATTGGTCGCGACTGTCGCAGGCGTATGCACAACTCGGCGATTACGATCGCGCCTGGGCCGCACTGATTGAGGGACGTCGCCGCGCACCATCGTTGCAGAAGAATATCATGCTCGAGGTCAGCATTATCGGCGCACGGGGCGACGTACAAGCGCTCAGCAACAAGCTCGACGCCATCTGGGACTCAGGCGATCGAGGCGTGGGACCGGCAATCCAAGGGACCGCGTTGCTTCGCATGCGCGCTGGAAAGGAAAAAGAGGGGCGAGCTCTGGCATCGCTTTGGGCAGATCGATTTACGAGAGCCGACGCGACCAAGCCGCTCCCCGCCCGCAACGAAATCGCCATGGTCGACCTTCTCGCGTCCGTAGGGCGCTGGGCCGAGAGCAGACGCTTCGTCGACGCCGCCAAGCGCAGTACCGGGGACGCGATGTCGGGCATCGACGAGAGTCACGTTCGGCTTCGGAGTGCGGTGACTGCAATTCACCTCGGCAACATAGCGGAGGCAATCGCGATCGATAGCGCGTTTGCGCAGCTGGAGCCGAGGCGGCTCGACGGCTCCCACTTCACGATGGCGAGGGCGGTAATCGCCGCACATCTCGGACGCACTGATGACGCAATCACCTTGCTGACGAAGGGTATTGAACGAGGAGGACTCTCGTTCTTCGGTGCGGGAGACGCGGGGAACATCGGCACTCTGCACGATGTGATTCTGCTGCAGCCACTGCTGGCCGATCCTCGCTTCAGAGCCCTCGCCGACCCGGATCCTCGCGACCGTCCGTAACCTTCGGTCGGTCGGCCATCCGCGTTAGGCGCGCCACGTCAGACGTGACGTGCGTTCGGATGACACCGCGCCGGTTCGATCGATGACGTATTTCTCTCGCGGCCGCCTAGGTTCGCGCCATGTCCGCGGCACGGCAGGAATTCGGCGAGGTGGGAGAGCGGGTGGCCGAGCGGTGGCTCCGTCGGCGTGGGTGGCGGGTATTACAGCGACGGTTCCGGAGCGGCCATCGAGACATCGACCTGGTGGCGGAGCGAGACGGGCTGGTCGCGTTCGTCGAGGTCAAAGCGCGGCGGGGGTATGAGTTCGGCGATCCGGTGGAAGCCGTGCACTGGCGAAAGCAGCGCGAGCTGGTGCGTTCGGCGGCGGTCTGGATCGACCGGCATGGTCGCCCGAACGAGAGCTACCGCTTCGACGTGATCGGCGTGCTCATGGAGGGCAATTCGGTGCGAATCAAGCACATAGAGAACGCGTTCACCCCTCCGTCGAAAGCTTGAGTTTTCGCGATCCGCTTCGTATTTTCTTCGGGTGTTGGATGGGTCGCCTCCCGGCGTAAATTCTGGTCCGTGGCCAGAGCTTCAACGACAACCACAATGGGTGGATGAATGGCTGTTTCAACTGTGCAGGACGATCGCAAGAAGGCGCTGAACCTGGCCATCGCACAGATCGAGAAGAGCTGCGGCAAGGGATCCATCATGAAGATGGGCGCCGAGTCGGCGCGCGTCCGCATTGATTCGATTTCCACTGGCGCGATCAACCTCGACGCAGCGATCGGTATCGGCGGAATCCCTCGTGGCCGCATTACCGAGGTCTATGGTCCCGAGTCGAGCGGCAAGACGACGCTGTGTCTTCACGTCGTCGCGAATGCGCAGAAGGCGGGCGGTGTCGCCGCGTTCATCGACG
Source organism: Gemmatimonadaceae bacterium (assembly GCA_036509075.1). Classification (GTDB taxonomy): domain Bacteria; phylum Gemmatimonadota; class Gemmatimonadetes; order Gemmatimonadales; family Gemmatimonadaceae; genus JAJKIV01. Next base: position 1,371 of record DATCGG010000292.1, on the reverse strand, counting down.
CGGAGCACGCTCTCGATGTCGAGTACGCGAAGAAGCTGGGTGTGGAGGTCGAGAGCTTGCTCGTCTCGCAACCTGATACTGGAGAGCAGGCGCTCGAGATCTGCGAGATCCTCGTGCGCTCTGGCGCCGTGGATGTCGTCGTGATCGACTCGGTCGCGGCCCTCGTTCCAAAGGCCGAGATCGAAGGGGAGATGGGCGATTCGCACGTCGGTCTGCAGGCACGGCTCATGAGCCAGGCGCTTCGCAAGCTCACCGGCGCGATCGCGCGCTCGAAGACATCGGTGATCTTCATCAACCAGCTGCGCGAGAAGATCGGCGTGATGTTCGGCAACCCCGAGACGACGACGGGTGGCAAGGCGCTCAAGTTCTACGCGTCGGTTCGTCTCGACATTCGCCGCATCGGCCCGGTGAAGGAGAAGGAGGATGTCATCGGCTCACACGTGCGTGTGAAGGTCGTGAAGAACAAGGTGGCGCCGCCGTTCAAGCAAGCCGAGTTCGACATCATGTATGCGGAAGGCATTAGCCATGCGAGCCTGGTACTCGACATCGCGGCCGAAGCCGGGATCATCGACAAGTCGGGCGCATGGTACAGCTACGGCTCGCAGCGCATCGGGCAGGGACGCGAGAACGCAAAGATGTATCTCAAGGACAACCCGGCACTGATGGCCGAGGTGGAAGAGAAGGTGAAGGGCATACTCGGCATGAAGCCCCCCGATTTGCAGACCGATACGGAGGTCGCGGTAGACGACTGAGCGAAGCGCGATCGCGCTCCGGTTCGATCGGGCCGGAGGGTTGTTCTTTGGATGAGTCGGTGCCCGGATCACCGTCGCGTTCAGAGGGCTGCTCTCCGGCTCTTTCTTTTTTCTTGCGCCGTTTCCAACTGATGACTGAATACGAATGACTCACTCGAAACCGATGACTTCTGAGTTATCGGTCATTGGTGATCGGTCATCAGTCGAACGGCGGGATTCGGAGTTCCTATGAACACGATTACTCGGATCACCGAGCATCCGCGTAAGCCAGGGCGGTACGCCATCGACGTCGATGGGAAGCAGTTCGCGGTCGTCACCGCCGACGCATTGGCGGCCACGAAGGCGACAGTCGGCGTCGTGGTCGATGATCGATTGGCGGCGAACCTCAGCGAAGCCAACGAGCTCACCGCCGCCTACGATCGAGCCCTGAACCTGCTCACGTTTCGCGCACGCTCCGCCCGCGAGCTGCGCCGGCGGCTCGTACAAAAAGGCGTGACCGCGGAACGTGCGGACCGCGTGATCACGAAGCTTCGCGAGATGGGTCTCATTGACGATGCCGATTTTGCAAGACAGCTCACGCGGTCGAAGATGTCGGCGGGCGCGTCTCGGCGGCGGGTGA
>DATCGG010000291.1:0-4903 GCA_036509075.1 Gemmatimonadaceae bacterium | reverse complement strand
ACGGCGTGAAAAGGATGCGCGAGGAGTCTGACCCCATCTGGCGCGTTTTAACGCTGACGGATCACGGCATCACCCGGCCGAGCCAGAATGATGCTCCCCTGAAACGACTCGGCCTCCACTCGCGCGCTCCCGTCGCCGAATGCGAAGTTCGCCCGCCGCCGGACGCCCTCGCCAGCCGAGGAATCCCCCGCCGCGTTAGGTAGCGCGAACCGGCTCGAGAACGTCCCCTGATACGTCACGGCCGCGATCGTGGCGTTCACGCGCTCGGGGATGGACACGATCACGGTGCCGCTATGGCTTCCGAATCGATATCGCCCGCGGTCCTTGATGGTACCGTCGTACGTGACGCGGCCATTGACCGTCTCGGCATCGACTTCATCGGACTCGATTCCCTCCATGAGAATCGACCCATTCACCGTCTCGGCGGCGATGTCGCCGTTGACGTTCCGCAGCGTCAGTCCCTTGTTGACGCCGTTCACCTCGATGCGCCCGACCGCGTCCTGCACCGTCACGGCGCCCTCCACGGACTTGAGCGAGATGACTCCGTCTCCGCCGCGGAGCGTCACATCGCCCTGCACCGTGGTGGCGCTGACGGAGCCCCGCACGCCTTCGATCGAGATTTCCGTATACGTCCCTCCGATGTCCAGCGAGGCTCGGATGGGAACGGTGACCTCGTAGTCGAGCGGTGCCGGCACACCGGATCGACTGACCGTCGAGATCGAGACCGCCGCATCGCGGCCCTGAACGCGGACCTCGTCGCGCCGACTTTCCCCAGCGACGATCCGGACGGCATTCCGCTCCCAGCCGCGCACCTTGATCGAGCCGGCGAAGTTCTGGATCTGGATGCGCGCGTTAGGCTGCACCGCGATCGTGGTGTCCGTCTGCTGCGCGCAGGCGACGATCGGGGCAAGGCAAACGAGCAGCCGGAGGCACCCCACCGGCGAGCGTCGGACGACACGCCAGAAGGCGACGGAACGGGTCATGAGCGCGCGGTGGTGATCTCGACGGCGCGGCGGAGGAGCTTGAGCTTCCGCTGCATGGTGGCGGCAAGGTACTGGTTGAGGTACGCGCTCCCCGGGTCGCGGCGCAACGCACTGTCGGTTTGCGCGATCGCCAGGTCGATCGTGCGCAGATTCTCCTCGATCACCCGCATCGTCTCCGGGCGCAGTGTACTTCGGCCTGCCTCGAACGCACGCTCGAGATCGGCCGCGGCGTCGCGATAGGACGCGACCGCCAACGCAGCCCCTCCAAGCGCCGGCGAGCGGACGGCCGTCACGATCGTGTCGCGGCTCGGCGGCAGCGTTGCAACGTCAGCCTGGCGCCGCGTCGCGAGCGTCCACGCGAATCCACCAGCCAGGACTGCGACGATCGCGGCAGCGACCGCGAGGCGGGCCCAGGACAGCGTGACGTGTCGACGACCGCGACGAGGTGTGTTGGCGGTGATCGACGTCTCGATCGCGGCCCAAAGATCGGCGGTCGGCTCGCGGTATCCGATGCCGCGAGCGCGGGCGACCACGCACTGCAACTCGTCGCGCGTGGCGCGGCAGCTCGCGCACGTCGCGAGGTGCGCCTCGAGCTCAGCGCGCGTCGCGGGGTCGAGCTCTCCGTCGACATACTCCGACAGGCGGTCGGTCCAGGCATCGTTCATGCGAGTCATCCAGTCGTTAGGCGCTCAAGTACTTGCGGAGAATCATGCGCACGCGGTGTAGCTGTGACTTCGAGGTTCCCTGGGCGATCCCCAGCATGGCGGCGATTTCGTCGTGCTTGTACCCCTCGATGTCGTGGAGCACGAAGATGCGCCGCATGCCGGGAGGCAGGCGCGCGATCGCCGCCTGGAAGTCGACGCCCAGCTCCGGCGAGGCCTCGGCCGACGACAGGGACTCGACGAGCTCTGCGTCGTCGACATGCCGCTTGTGCCGGATCGCTACGACCTCGCGGCGCGAGAGCATGACGTTCACCGCCAGGCGAAAGAGCCACGTGCCGAAGGCGGAGTCGCCTCGGAACTGGCCGAGTCGTTGCCAGGCCCGCACGAACACGTCCTGTGTGGCGTCGTCGGCCTCCTCTGCCCCGAGCATCCGGACCGCCGTGCTATGGATGCGCGCAACGTGCCTTCGATACACGCGCTCGAAGGCACGCACGTCTCCAGCCGCGGCGGCGGCCACATCCGACGCGTCATCTCCTGCCGCCTCTCCTTCGGAGCTGCTAGAGCGTTCGAGCGATCCCGCGTCCGGGACCGTCACCCGCGGTCGACCCATGTGTCAGCTAGGATAGGCCATCGGGGCGGATGGTTGCATTGTAGGCGGCAGGCGCCTATCGAAGCACCCACCTCGCCGCCGCCTCCTGCATGCACCGATCGCTCGACCATGCGCAGATGATCGGTGCGCTTCCCAGAATCTGCGACGCCAGCACGGGCGGGGCGAAGAGCACGATCACCGCGTGACGACGCTCGCGCGCAGCCGCGAGGCACACCTCCGAAATTTTCTCCAGTGTCTCGGGACGGTAGGCGACGTCGTGGCGACGGCCTCGAAGCTCGCCGAACACAGCGACGAACACGGGGACAGAGCGGTCCGCGGTCGGTTCCGAAACGATCGACGTGGCAAGCTGCGATGACTCGAGCGCCTGCGCGAACACGGTACGTGGATGCGCCGGCACACAGGGCTCGTCGTCGTCGACGATCACGATTTCGACCTCCTGGTCCGGCCGAGTCACCGCGCCCCGAATGGGAGTCACCGCCCGCTCGGCCAGCTGGTGCGCCCAGGCGACATCCGACCCACTGACGCGACGATAGTCCGTCTGCGGCGCCGCCCACTGCGCCCACTTGAGCCGACGGCGGCGCGACTGCTCGATTCGGTCCTCGTAGAGCGGGCCATCGCGGACGCAGCGGTCCAGCGTGTCCACGAGAGAATCGAGGTGCGAGGGACCGAGCAGCACATCGCACCCGGCATCCAGGGCCCGCATGGCGACGTCGGCTTCATCCTCCGGGGACAGCGGGCCGCGCGCCTGGAGCACATCGCTCGCGACGAGGCCCTCGAACCCGTACTTCTCGCGGAGCAGATAGCGAAGGATCACGCTCGAAAACGTGGCAGGCGACTCACTCGCGTCGAGCGACGGGTAGCTCACGTGGGCAACGAGCATCGACGCAACTCGCGAACTTATTGCGGCGCGAAAGGGTTTGAACTCATGGTCGAACAGAATGCTGCGCGGCACATCCACCGGTGGAACCGATGTGCCGTCGACCTCGCCCACTCGGCCAGCCCCGGGAAAGTGCTTTGCGCACGCGAGCATGCCTTCGTGCTGACAGGCCTCGATCCACAGCGACGCGATCGCTCCGATGTCGTCGGGCGACCCGGTGATCCCATCGAGCGACGTGCGAACGTTCGCCGGATTGGTCCGCAGGTCGCACGTCGGCGCGAATCCCCAGTTGACGCCGAGCGGCCGCGCTTCGCGAGCCGTCAACTTGGCAGCGCGCTGCACGAGGTTCGGGTCGCCGAGCGCGGCGATCGCCGCGAGCGGAGGGAGCCCGGTGGTGCCGGAGAACTGCTGGCCCACCCCGCGCTCCAGTTCCGCACCGATGAGCAGCGGAATTTTGGACGCCTGACGGATGTCCTTGATGAGCGAACGGACCTCGGCCTCCGGTCCGCCGTGAAGTACAAATCCACCGACCCCCAGCTCCAACGCGCGAGCGATTCGGTCGCGCTCGCGGGTAAAGCCCGTCGTCGTGTCCCAGCGAATCGCCGGGACCAGCAGCTCAGCGACGTTCCTCATGGGCGCGTAATCTGACTCGACCGGGAGCGCGAGGCTACCGTTCGAGCAGGATCGCTCGTAGCAGCCTGCCACGAGCGTGCAAAACCCTGATAGTCCGTTCCTGTCGTTTCTTTCCGGGACGGCTCATTTTTTTCGAGCGGCGCACCGTTCACATCCGCTTCAGGCGCCCTCGGTAAACGTCTTCCTACTCAAGCCAACCGGATTTTCCGAATGCCTCCTTCGTTCGCCGCGTTCCATCCTCAAGTTGTTCACTTCGTCATCGGGATCCTCATCGTGGGGGTCGCCATGCGGGTCGTGGCCATGACTGGCCGTCTCAAGTGGACGGGCCCGGCAGCGACTACGCTTCTCGTCATCGGTGGCGTGGCGGCGTACGTCGCGGCCAAATCGGGGACCGCAGCGCACGGCCCGGTCGAGCGAATTCCCGGCGCCCGGCAGGCCGTAGAGGAGCACGAGGAATGGGGCGAACGCACGCGAAATGTCTTCGTGGGTGTCGCCGCGCTCGAGCTGATTGCCCTGGCGCTGAGTGGAGGGGCGGCGCGAACGGTGCGCGCGGTGTCGGCGTTGGCAGGTATCGCCGGCGTCTTCGTGCTGTACGAGGCCGCCGAGCATGGCGGGGACCTCGTGTATTCGTATGCCGGTGGCATCGGGATTCGCACGGGCAACCCGGAGGACGTGGGGCGCCTGCTGGTGGCTGGCCTCTACAACGAAGCCCAGGTCTCGCGAAAAGCCGGCAAGGGAGCCGACGCGAACCGACTGATCCAGATGCTGGTCGAGCGGAATCCGACGGACACGACGACGCGCCTCATGTGGGCCGAGTCGCTCCTGCTCGATCGCAAGGACCCGACGGCGGCGCTGGCGGCGCTGGACTCGATCACGGTCGGGCCTAACGACCCGCGCATGCGCCCGCGCCGCGACATGCTCGTTGCTGATGCGCTCCGTCAGGCTGGCCATACCGACAGCGCGCGGGCGGTTCTTCAGGCGCTCGCGACGCAGTTCCCGGCGAACCCGCGCGTCAAGGCGAAGCTGGATTCGTTGAAGCTTTAGGCGACAGGCGGCAGGCTGCAGGCGACCGAGATGCGAAGAACCCTCGGGATGCTCATCTCACGTCGAGAAGGCATCCCGAGGGTTTTCTGTCGCC
>DATCGG010000290.1:0-11094 GCA_036509075.1 Gemmatimonadaceae bacterium | reverse complement strand
CGCGGCCTGCGGGAAGTCCCGCTCGAAATCCAGAATGTTGCGAATGTCGGCGCCGCGCCAGCCGTAAATCGACTGATCGTCGTCGCCAACGACCATCACGTTCGCGTGCTGGCCGCCGATCAGCTTCACGAATCGATACTGCGCGCGATTCGTGTCCTGATACTCGTCCACGAGAATGAAGCGGAACCGATCCTGATACTGCGCGCGCACGTGGACGTGCTCTTCGAGGATACGCACCGGCAGGACGAGGAGGTCGTCGAACGTGACGGCGTTCGCCTGCCGTAGCGCGCCCTCGAGCTCCTTGTACACGGGGGCGACGGCACGCGCGTGCGGGTCCTTCGCCATCGCTTCATACTCGCCAACGGTCACGAGCGCATTCTTCGCGTCGGAGATCGCGTCGAGGATGGCGCGCGGCGCATGGTCCTTCGCCGAGATGCGCAAACGCTCCATGATCCGCTTGATGACGCCAATGGCGTCATCCTCATCGTAGATCGTGAAGCTCGGCGTGCGGCCGACCAGGTGCGCCGCCGTGCGAAGCATCCGAGCGCCGACCGAATGGAACGTCCCGCACCACATGCCGACAGGCTCGGTGCCAAGGAGGCGCGCGATCCGCTCGCGCATCTCCCCAGCTGCCTTATTCGTGAACGTGACCGCGAGAATGTGCTTCGGGTCGACGCCGTGGTGATCGATGAGATGCGCAATCCGCGTGGTCAGCACGCGCGTCTTGCCGGATCCAGCGCCGGCGAGCACCAGCATTGGCCCTTCGAAGTGGAGCACCGCGTCACGCTGCGCGGGGTTGAGACCGGTCAGCCAGTTTCGGGACACCGTCGTGGACATCAGTGCAAGATAACGTCGAACGTCGCGCCTCGCGGCGCCGGCACGAGCAGCAGTTGGCCGCCGTGATTCTCCTCCACGATGCGCCGCGCGAGCGAGAGACCGACGCCCCATCCACGGTCCTTCGTCGAGAACCCTGCATCGAACACACGCGCGCGAATTTCGCGAGGAATGCCCGGGCCGTCATCCGCGACACGAATGCGGACGCCCTCGGGCACTCGTGCGGACGTGACGTAGATGCGCCCCCCACGCCCGGCGAGCGCGTCGACCGAGTTCTTCATCAACACCTCGAGCGCCCACTCGAGTAGCACCGCGTCGCCGTGAACCATCAGCGGCTCGTCTCCGCCTGACGCGGCGATATCCACAGCGTGCGCGAGGGTCGGTACGCGTGCACGAAAGTATCCGCCAACCGTGTCGACGAGTTGTCGCACATCCACCGGATCTCGGCGTGGAGGTCGGCCGATGCGCTCGAAGCGATGGGCGACCCGCTCGAGGCGGTCGAGATCACCGCGCATGTGCTGGACCGCCTGCGCCGCGAGCGGATCATCCTCGCGCTCACTGAGCAGCTCGAGCCACCCGCTGAGCGATGACAGCGGCGTTCCGAGCTGATGCGCGGACTCGCGCGCCATGCCCGCCCACACTTTCTCGCGGTCGGCACGTCCACGCGTGCGAACCGCGTAAACACCCGCGAGGAGAAGGAGCGCGAGCGTGCCTGCCTGCAGGAGCGGAATGAATCGAAGCCCGAGAACGAGCGGCGTGTCGCCGATATGGACCGTCCCGACTCCCGTCTCGACTATCGGCGCGTTCTGCCGATCGAGCGTGGCGATGTAGCGTCTGAGCCGCTCGTTTCCGGGGACACGCGGGTCGGTGCGCTCGCCGCTCGCGGCCAACTTGTCGAATGGCGTGTTGACCGCGCCAGTGAGCTTTCCGTCAGCGTCGGTGAGCAGAACCGGAACCTTCGAGTCGGCGATCTGGCGCGAGAGTTCGAGCAACGCGTTCGACGGATCGGATGCGGGATCGGCCAGCGCCTCGAACACCTGGGCATACATCCGCCCGGAGCGCTCCGCCTCTCGGCGAAGCTCCACCACGACGCGCTGCGTGTACACGATGTACGACCCGAGGAGCAGCACGACTCCAACGGCGACGACGATGAACGACGCGCCGCGGCGCACGGTTCAGCGGATCGAGTCGGCGCCGAGATACGGCCGCAACGCCTCCGGCATCGTGACGGTGCCGTCGGGCTGCTGATAGTGCTCGATGATCGACGCGATGATCCGCGGGAACGCGAGGCCGGACGCGTTCAGCGTGTGAATGAAGCGCGGCTTCTCGCCCGGCGCGGGCCGATACCGAATGTTCGCGCGTCGAGCCTGGAAGTCCGTGAACGTGCTGCTCGACGACACCTCGAGCCACGCACCCACGCCCGGCGCATACGTCTCCAGGTCGTACGTCTTCGCGCTGGCAAACCCGGTGTCGCCCGCCGCCAGAAGCTTGACGCGGTACGGAAGCCCGAGTCGCTCGAGCAGAGTCGTCGCGTGCTTGGTCATGAGCTCGTGTTCGCTGGCTGAGGTTTCGGGCGTGGCGTATCGCACGAGCTCCACCTTGTCGAACTCGTGGACGCGAAGCACGCCACGCGTATCCTTGCCGGCGCTTCCCGCTTCGCGGCGAAAGCACGGGGTGTACGCGCAGAAGCCCCGCGGCAGCCTGGCGCCGTCGAGCATCTCGTCGCGATAGAGATTCGTGACGGGCACTTCGGCCGTTGGAATGAGAAACAGATCTTCATCCCGCAGCGCGTACATGTCGTCCTCGAACTTCGGGAGCTGCGCAGTGCCGGTCATCGTCGCGCGGTTGACGACGACGGGAACCCACACCTCCTCGTAGCCGTGCTCGCCGGTATGCACATCGAGGAACAGATTCATCAACGAGCGAACGAGACGAGCACCGGCGCCGCGATACACGACGAACCCGGATCCGCTGATCTTGGCGCCTCGGGCGAGGTCAATGATCCCGAGCGCCTCGGCGATCTCCCAGTGGGGGCGAAGGCCCGACTCCATGCGCGGCGTTCCCCATTCGCGCACGATCACGTTGCACTCCTCTCCGCCATTCGGAACTTCGGGGAGCGGAATGTTCGGAATCTCGAGCAAGATGCGCTCGAGCTCCGACTCGGATGTCGCAAGCTCGGACTCGAGACGGCTGATCTCTTCCCCTAACGCGCGACTCTGGGCGACGAGATCGTCTGCGTTTTCTTTCGCCTTCTTGCGTCGAGCGACTTCCTGCGTCGCCGCGTTGCGCGCTGCTTTCCGCTCCTCGACCGCCTGGATGCTCGTGCGGCGGTCGCGGTCGAGCGCCTCGGCACGATCGAGCAGCGGGCCGATCTGGTCGAGCTTTTCGCGCCGGCGCATCGCATCGCGAAGCGCGTCGATCTGGTCTCGCAGCGATTTGAGATCGTGCATGAGGCGAGATCAGTTCTTGGGCGTCGCCCCGGGGACGAGGCTACGATAGCCGCAATTCGGGTCGTTGACGGACCGGAAGTAGATGGACCGACGTCCGGTATCGATGCTGTCGATGACGAACTTCGAGTACATCACCGTCGAGAACGACAGCGGACACTCGCTCGAGCTCTGTACCTGCATCACGAGCCCCTGGCCCGGTGTGAGCACGAAGGTCGAGTCGAACTGATATCCGGCGGTCGGCGCGCGTTCCAGCGAGTCGAATGCGACGGTGATGCGTTGCAGCCCGACAGGCTTCCCGCCCGCCGCGCCTCCGCAGTTCACCGCTCCTGCGACGCAGGGCACGCCGACGAGCTTCTGAGGATAGACGATCACCTCGTTCGACGCGTTGATGTCGAACGCGACGTCGAAGTTGAAGTTGCCATCAGCGCGTGTGACGGCGCCCGACGAAGCCAGGAAGGCGGCCGGGTAGGAGGGCGGCGTGCCGGTCAGCGCGAAGACCTGGAGGGTATCGGCGATGACCGATATGAGCGTACTCGTCTGGTTGGGATTGTCGCAGGCGGACACGCCGGAAACGACGGCGGCGAGACCAACGGACGAAACAAGCTGTCTGAACTTCATCTAATAGCGAGGTCGAGCGGGGTACAAGGGAATCGAAGCATATCGCCTAACACACGAGACTTCAAGCGATTGCTCGCTTGACAACCCCCTGCCTCTGGTTATGCTTCGCACGACTTTTCTTCGGGAGCGCGCATGCCGACGATCCGCGAACTCGTCGCCGCCATTCGGCAGCGCGACGGCGTCGAAGCGGCGATCGTCCTCGGTCGCGACGGGCTCCTGATCGACGGCCAGGCGGTCACGAACCTGGATGCCGAAGGGCTCGCCGCGCACGTGCCCTCCATCATTACCGCCGCCGACGAGTTTGGTGCCGCCAGCCAACGTGGTCCGCTCGTCACCGGTGTCTTCGAACACCCACGCGGCCTCGCGGTGGTATCAGTGCTTTCGCCGGACGCCATCCTCCTCGTGCTCGTGCAACCGGAGGCGAACATCGGTCAGCTCCTGTTCGAGCTCCGGCGGAATCGCGAGCAGATGGCGGCACTGGTTTGAGCTGACACCGTCGATATGGATCTACGCCACGTGCTGGTCGCCGATGATGAGCCTCACATCGGCCGCATCATCAAGATGAAGCTCGAGCAGGGGCCGTTCCGCGTCACTCTCGCGTACGACGGACAGGAAGCGATCGATGTTCTGGAAACCGAGTCGGACATCGACCTCGTGTTGCTCGACCTCATGATGCCAAACCTCAGCGGGCTGGATGTGCTCGCACGCATTCGGTCGAACGATCGGCTGAAGCACCTGCCATGCATCATTCTTACGGCAGCCGGCCAGGAGGCGCAGCATCAGAAGGCTATGGAGCTCGGCGCGACCGAGTTCCTCACCAAGCCGTTCAGTCCCAAAAAATTGTACGCGCGAACGGCGGAGCTCGCGGGGCTGACGCAGGACGACAGCGCGGAGACCGCGTGAGCCGATGGGCCGTCGTGCTGGCCGGCGGTGTCGGCTCGCGCTTCTGGCCGCTCAGCACACCATCACGTCCCAAGCAATTACTGCCGCTCGTCGATGATCGACCACTGCTCGTGGCGACGCTCGATCGGCTGGCACCGCTCGTCCCCGCGGAGCGCACGCTGATCCTGACGAATGCATCGCTTCGTGATGTCGTTCGCGAGCACGCACCACGGGTTCCCGCGGAGAACGTGATCGCGGAGCCGCGCGCCGTTGGCACCGGCGGAGCGCTTGCGTGGGCCGCGAGCGAGATCGAGCGACGCGACGGTGCTGACGCGACGATGATCTCGGTACATGCGGACTGGGCGATCGGGGACGACGAAGGATTTCGGGCCGCCTTGGGCCGAGCGGCGGAGGTTGCAGAACGAGAGTCGGTGCTGGTCACGGTGGGCGTCGTGCCTACGCGTCCGGACACCGGTTTCGGATACATCCGGCCCGGGTCGCCGATCGGCGTCGGGGCGTTCCGCGTGGACCGATTCGTCGAGAAACCGGACCGCGCGGCGGCCGAACGAATGATCAATGAGGGCGCGCTCTGGAACTCCGGCATCTTCGCGTGGCGCGTGGGCGACTTCCTCGACGACGTTCGCGCCCTGACGCCCGAGCTTGCACCGGCACTCGCGGCCGCGAACGGGGACGCCGAACGATTCTTCCAGACTGCGACTCCGGTGACGGTTGACGTCGGCGTGCTCGAGCGGAGCTCCAACGTCGTGGTGATGCCCGGCGCGTTTCAGTGGGATGACGTGGGTACATGGGCGGCGCTTGGCCGGGTGCGGGCGCTTGATGCGCGGGGCAATGCGGCCAGCGGCTCCGCGGTGCTCGTGGACGCGAAGGACAACGTCGTGTATGCGGAGGGAACCGATGTCGTGCTGTACGGCGTGCGCGACCTGGTAGTAGTGGTGCGGGATGGTCTCACGCTCGTGACGACCAAGGAATCCGCAGCGGATCTCAAGACGCTGATCTCCAAGCTGCCGCCCGACATTCGGGACCGCGAATGAACACGCTCGTGCTCTACGATGACGAGGCGGCACGCGGATTCGAGCCGTTCGCGCTCACGCGGCCGGTCTCGGAGCTGCGCGCGGGCACGGAAATCGTTAGGCGCCGGTGGGAGACCGCGCTCGGCGCGGAGGCCACCGGGTTCATTGGGGCGGCGCATCTCGCCGACTTCGACGAGCTGGACGCGCCGCCCTGCACCACCGGCCCGATCGCCGCCGGCACCATTCTCGTGAACGCGCGATGCGCGCCAGTGCTCGCCCCCGCGGATCCCTGGGCGGACGTCTGGACGTGCCATGGACGCGTCGCGGCGGTGCGACTCTCGCGGGCCGTCGCAGCGACCGCGATCCGCGATGGCAGCGCCGTCATCGAGTCGTTAGCCGGCGACGGGGCGACGTCCACCGAGATCAGCGGGTGGTGGCTCGATGACGTTTGGGACCTCATCCGACATCTCGGTGAGATGTTGGCGTCGGATATCCCGAGTCGAGTGGAAGGACTCGACACGATCAGCGGTGCGGAAGCCGGTGGCGCGGTGGTGGGGGCGTACGCCGCGCGCATCGAGCGGGGCGCGTCGATCGAGCCATACGTCGTGTTCGATGTGACCGCGGGCCCTATTCTCGTACGGCGCGGAGCGACCGTCGCACCGTTCTCGCGACTCGTGGGCCCCTGCTACGTGGGCGAGGATACGACGCTCGGCGGCGGGAAGATCGCCAACACGTCGATCGGTGACCACTGTCGCGTGCACGGTGAGGTGAGCACGACAATCTTCCTCGGCCACGCGAACAAATCCCACGACGGATTCGTAGGCCACTCGTATCTCGGGCGGTGGACGAACCTCGGTGCGAGCACCGTGACGAGCAACTTGAAGAACACGTACGGCTCCGTTGCGATCTGGTCGCCGCGGGGCATGCGCGACACCGGGATGCAGTTCCTCGGGACATTTTTCGGTGACCACGCGAAGACCGCGATCGGGACGCGCCTGACTACGGGCAGCGTCGTCGGCACGGGCGCGAATGTGTTCGTTCCGCTGATGACGCCGAAGGTCATTTCCCCGTTCTCGTGGGGCGGCACACCCGACGCGCCGACGTACGACCTCGATAGATTTCTTGGTGTCGCCGAACGCGTGATGAGCCGGCGACACGTTGCGCTCAGCGACCGAGCGCGACGATGGCTGACTGCGGCGCATGCCGCCCGATGGCAGGTAGCATGAAGGTCTGGGTGCTGGGATCGGGAAGTCGCGGCAACGCGACGGTGATCGACAATGGTTCCACGCGCGTGCTCGTGGATGCAGGCTTCTCATCGCGTGAGCTGAAGCGTCGCTTAGCGACCGCGGGAATCGCGCCCGAAAGCATCGAAGCGGTGATCGTCACGCACGAGCACAACGACCACATGTGCGGCGCGGCAAGGTCCGCACATCGCTGGAATTGGACGCTGCACGCGACGGCGGGCACCGTGCAAGGCGCTCCCGAGTTGGTGGACGCGGACGTCCGGACGTTCGATTCCGGCGCGATGCTGACGTTCGGCACTATGAACGTGCACACGGTGCCGATCTCGCACGATGCGACTGAGCCGATTGGTGTCGTCGCGACGGACATCGTTTCAGGCGCGCGTGCAGCGGTCGTGCTGGACCTTGGCCGCATGACCCCGCAGTTGCGCGACGCGATTCGCGATCTCGACATCCTGGTGCTCGAGTCCAATCACGATGAAGCAATGCTCGCGCGCGGCCCGTATCCGATTTCCGTGCAGCGCCGGATTGCCGGAGCGTCCGGACATCTGAGCAACAGAGACGCCGCGATGATCGCGCGCACGTGTGCACACTCGGGGCTGCAGCATCTCGTGCTCGCGCATCTCAGCGAACAGTGCAACACGCCGGATCACGCGCTGGCGAGTGTGTCGGCGGCGCTGGCGCGGTCCCGATTCCGCGGGCGCGTGACTGCGGCACAACAGGACGTGGTGCACGGCGCGTTCGTCGCCGGCCGCCGCGGCGGACGGGCGCAACAGTTGGCGTTAGCGCTTGACTGATGACAGTCCATGACTGAAGCGGGGACCCTTTCGGGTCCCCGCTTCGTTTATCTGAAGTGCTGGCTTAGTACATCCCGCCCATGCCACCGCCGCCCGGCGCAGCCGGAGCGGGCTTGTCTTCCTTCTTCTCGACGACGATCGCTTCCGTCGTGAGAAGCAAGCCCGCGATCGACGCGGCATTCTGCAGCGCCGTGCGCGTCACCTTCGTCGGGTCGATGACGCCCGAGGCCACGAGGTCCTCGTAGTTGTCGGTGAGGGCGTTGTAGCCGAAGTTCTTGTCCTTCGAGCCACGCACCTTCTCCACCACGATCGAGCCTTCGCCACCCGCGTTCTGCACGATCATGCGGAGCGGCTCCTCGAGCGAGCGGCGCACGATGTCGACGCCGATCTGCTCGTCGGTCTCATCGAGCTTGAGCCCCTTGAGCGCCGCCTGCGCGCGGAGCAACGCAACGCCGCCGCCCGGGACGATGCCCTCTTCCACGGCCGCGCGTGTCGCGTGCAACGCGTCCTCGACGCGAGCCTTCTTCTCCTTCATCTCGCTCTCGGTCGCGGCGCCAACGTTCACGACCGCAACACCGCCGGCGAGCTTGGCAAGGCGCTCCTGAAGCTTCTCCTTGTCGTAGTCCGAGGTGCTCTTGTCGATCGCTGCGCGAATCTCCTTGATGCGACCCTGGATCTTGTCCGTCTCGCCGTTGCCGTCGATGAGCGTCGTGTTGTCCTTGTCGACAACGATGCGCTTCGCGCGGCCGAGGTCCGTGATGACCGCGTTCTCGAGCTTGAAGCCGACTTCCTCGCTGATCACCTGGCCGTTCGTGAGGACCGCGATGTCCTGCAGCATCGCCTTGCGGCGATCGCCGAAGCCTGGCGCCTTCACAGCGGCAATGCGGAGCGTGCCACGCAGCTTGTTGACGACGAGCGTCGCCAGCGCCTCACCCTCGACATCCTCGGCGATGATGAGCATCGGCTTGCCCATCTGCGCGACTTTCTCGAGGATCGGGAGCAGGTCCTTCATCGACGAGATCTTCTTGTCGTGGATGAGGATCAGCGCGTCCTCGAGGACCGCTTCCATCTTGTCTGGATCCGTGACGAAGTACGGCGAGAGGTAGCCGCGGTCGAACTGCATGCCGTCGACCGTCTCGAGCGTCGTCTCGAGGCCGCGCGCCTCTTCGACCGTGATCACGCCATCCTTGCCGACCTTCTCCATCGCCTCGGCGATGAGGTCACCGATCTCCTTGTCGTTGTTCGCCGAGATGGCGCCGACCTGCGCGATCTCCTTCTTGCCGGCGGTCGGGACCGAGATGGACTTGAGCTGCTCGACGACGGCAGCGACGGCGCGTTCGATGCCGCGCTTGAGCGCCATCGGGTTCGCGCCGGCGGTGACGTTCTTGAGGCCTTCGCGGAAGATCGCCTGCGCGAGGACGGTGGCCGTGGTGGTGCCGTCGCCGGCGAGGTCGGAGGTCTTGGTCGCGACCTCCTTGACCATCTGGGCTCCCATGTTCTCGAGGGGATCCGCGAGCTCGACTTCCTTGGCGACGGTGACGCCGTCCTTGGTGACGGTCGGGGCGCCGAACTTCTTGTCGATGACGACATTCCGACCCTTGGGGCCGAGGGTGACCTTCACCGCCTCGGCGAGCTGGTCGACACCGCGCTTCAAGGCAGCGCGCGCGTCGGTGTTGAAATGGAGTTCCTTGGCAGCCATATGGGCGTTAGGTAGGTAGAGGTGTCGTTAGGTGGAGCGAGGATGGGTCGGTCGCTCAGCCGATGACGGCGAGGACGTCGCTCTCACGCAGGATCAGGAGCTGCTCGCCATCGATCGTGACCTCGGTGCCGCTGTATTTCCCGTACAGGACCTTGTCGCCGACCTTGACGTCCATGGGAACGCGCTTGCCTTCGTCGAAGCGTCCCGGGCCGACGGCGACGATCTCGCCCTGCTGTGGCTTTTCCTTGGCGGTGTCCGGGATATAGAGACCACCGCGCATCTGCTCGGTCTCTTCCAGTGCCTTGACGACGACGCGATCAGCCAGCGGGCTGACCTTCGTCGAGGCGGCGCTCTTCGTGGCCATAGGGTGCACCCCTCGTGCGTGGGTTGGTTAGGAGATGTGGCGAACGCGACTACTAGCACTCACAAAGACAGAGTGCTAACGGCGCGGAAATTAACGATCTCCCACCCACACCGTCAAGCCCCGGCGGGCCAACTGATCGCTGTAACCAAATTGTTGCATTACAATACTTTACAGCGCGAAGGCGATTACCATCGCAACGTCCGTCAGCGCCCAAGCCGCAAGCGCGCGATACATCCCGCGCTGATGATCCGCGCTCGTCATCCGTCGCTGCCGAACAATCCAGTCCCCAAGCACCGCCAGCCACCCGGCACCCGAGACGACGAGGGCATTGCGAGACATCTCGGTGGGCCCCGCGAGTAGAAGCCCGTGCGAGAACGCGGCAAACGCGAGCCCCGCAGCGATCGCGGAGATCAGGAGACTTGCCCTAACGCCGAAGATGCGGGCGAGCGTCCGGTCGCCGCGCGATGAATCCTCGTCGAACTGGTAGATCTGCGTGAGCGGATACAACGATCCAAAGAGGCACCCGAAGCCGATCATGATCCATCCCGCCTCCGCTCTCTGCGCGAAGCCCGATGCGCTCCAACCGGCGAATGGCGTCAGCACCCCGACGCCGATGATGTTGATCGCCCAATCCGCTCCGGCGACAGCCTTGAGACGCACCGGCGGGACGCTATAGGCGATCGACATCGCGAAGCAGATGGCATAGGCGATCGCGAAGCCCGTCCCCAACGTCAGCGCGACCAGCTGGCCGACGGTCATGAGCGCGAGGCTCACGAGCGCCAGGTGCCTTGGAATCGGCGGCGGCGCGTCCAGGTACCCGATGTCGCCCTCATCGCGGTCGAACGCGCTGTTGAGGGCGAGCGTTCCCGCGTTGAGACACCCGACCCACGAGAGCAGCATGATGAGGTACGCACCGATCCGGTCGCCGCGCACGAACGCACGAGCGCCGATCGCGATGATGAACCCGATCGACGTGTGGGCGACCATGATCGGCCACTCGCGCGGCCGAAGGTGCAGGACGTAGCTGAACGTGTCGCCGGGAAGCAGCGCGTACCCGATTCGCCGGGCGACGCCTAACGTGCGCCAGCGCGGCTCCAGCTGTGGTGCGGCCCCGCTCACGACCGTGCGGACACCAGCTCGTGCGCGATGCGGAGCCCGATCAGTGTCAAATACGGCTC
>DATCGG010000289.1:0-17075 GCA_036509075.1 Gemmatimonadaceae bacterium | reverse complement strand
ACTTCCTCGGCGCGGAAGTCCGACGCGAGCTGGTGGGTCTCCGTTTTCGACAGCCATTGCTCGGCGGGGTAGCCCGCCCTGACGAGGTACTCGGTGATGGTGCTTTCGGGGACGACCCACAGCGCACGCATCTCGAAGTCGGAGGCGATGCGTTCGCGGACGGCGTTCGCGACCTGAAAGCCGAGACGAGGACCGTCGCCCACCCCCTGGAGCGCCGACATGACGAACCGCGGACCGGGGCTCTGGCCGGGTCTGAGTGGTGACTGCTGTGCAGTGCTCGTGGAGGTCGCGCTCGCGATCAGCGCCACGGCGAGAAGCCCGCCAACCACTCACGGGCTCGGGGACCGAGTCGACATTGGTCACTCCCGGCAGGTGGGACGATCAGTGTAGGATGCGGGGAAGGAGGTGGTCAAGAACTGCAGGCGGCAGGCGGCAGGCGACTGCCGGGGACGGGCGACGGACGACGGGGGGCGGCGAAAACGGCGTGTGATCCCGAGCCGACGATGGCACACGGCTCGTCGCGGTATTGGCAGCAGCTCGCAGCAAGCGGCAGTAGCGCGCAGCCGTCGGCCACCAGCCAGCAGCTGCACGCAGCCAGCAGCTTCGCGCTTAGTTAGCTTGCCACCACCAACCTCATTCGAGTCTTCCATGTCGGTCCGCCGCTTACTTCTACTCAGCCTCGCCTCGACAGCGAGCCTAACGCTCAGCGCCGCGGCGCAGGCAACCCAGCGTCTCCCCGAGCGAGCGGTCCGTCGGGACATCCCCATCACGAACTCGATTCGCCGAGCGTACGCGGCGGGCACGCGAGACTCGACCGGTCGGCCTGGGCGGAACTACTGGCAACTCCGCACCGATTACACGATCACTGCCCGACTCGACGCGCCGGCGTCGCGGCTGACCGGCCGCGAGACCGTCGTCCTGCACAACAACAGCCCCGACTCGCTCGGCCAGATCGTGCTGCGGCTGGACCCCAACATCTTCCTCGGCAACACGCCGCAGGCGGCGCCGTGGGTGCCCGCGGAAGTGACCGACGGCATGGTCATCACGCGCATGGCTGTAAACGGCGTCGTCGTGATCCTCGAACCGACGCCCGGCGCCTCCGCGGATGGTGCACGCTCTGCGGCCGCCGCGGCCGCCGCGCAGAGCGCTCACGCGGTTAACCAGCCAACGCTGCTGCGCGCGAAAACGACATCCGCGCAGATCAACCTGCCAACGAAGCTGCCGCCGCACTCGACCACGACGCTCGAGATCGACTGGAACCACAAGATTCCAGGAGGCCCCGGCGCGGGCCATCGTATGACGCAGCGGTGGGCGGATACGCTCTACCAGCCAACGCAGTGGTATCCGCGGGTCGCGGTGTACGACGATCTCCGCGGCTGGGACAGTGAGCTGTACCTCGGCCCGTCGGAGTTTTACAACAACTTCGGCCGGTTCGACGTGAGGATCGACGTGCCGGCCGGATGGATCGTCAGCGCCACGGGCGTGCTCCAGAATCCCGAGGAGGTGCTCACGCCTAACGCCCGCGAGCGGATCAAGCAGGTGCTCTCGACCGACGACATCACGCGCATCGTCGGCCCCGACGAAGTCGGGCCTGGCCAGGCGACGCAGCGCGGCGCACCGATCGCCGGCGAGGATGGCGACCGGCTCGTCTGGCACTTCGTGGCTGATACGGTCAACGACTTCGCGTGGGCGACGGCGAAGAACTACGTGTGGGACATGACGCGGGCAACGATCCCGGGGAAGGGGCCGGTGCCCATCACCATGGTCTATCTCCCGGGCCGAGCGCAGCTCTATGTGCGCGCGGGAGCCGTCGCGCGTCACGCGCTCGAGTTCTATTCGAAGCAGTGGTTCCCGTATCAGTTCCCGCAGCTCACGCTGCAGGACGGCCCGAGCGCCGGCATGGAGTACCCGATGGTGATCAACTCCAACCAGGGCGCGGCCGATCACGAGACCGGTCACCAGTGGTGGCCGATGACCGTGAGCAACAACGAGACGTGGTACGGCTGGATGGACGAGGGCTTCAATCAGTACATGAACATCCTGTCCGATGCCGATGCGGCCAGGCAGACGCCGGAGTACAATGGCCTCGGGCAGTCGTACGGTCGCACGAGCGGCAACGAGGCCGAGGCGCCGATGATGTGGAACGCGAACTACGACGGCCCCGGATTCTACGGCTTCACGACGTACTCGAAGACGCCGCTCATGCTGTCCATGTTGGGTGGGATCGTCGGCGACAGCGCGGTGCAGCGCGCGCACCGCGAGTGGGCGCAGACGTGGATGTTCAAGCACCCGTCGCCGTGGGACTACATGTTCTTCATGAGCCACGCCTTGAAGCGTGACCTCGGGTGGTTCTGGTATTACTGGCTGTTCACGACGGAGAGTGTGGACGGCTCGATCCAGAATAGCCGGTCGCCGGCCGGGAAGACCACGGTCACCGTTAGGCAGGACGGCCAGATGCCGTCACCGGTGGTGCTGGAGGTGAAGTTCGCGCCGGGTTCGCAGGTCATCCGGCCGATGAAGAACGCCGTGATGAAGGACAGCCTCACGGCGATCGTCACCTACCCAGTGGATGTGTGGTTCGCGGGGAGTAAGACGTTCGACGCGGTGCTCGACTTCGGGACTCGGCCGATTCAGCGGATTCGACTGGATCCATCGTGCCGGTTCCCGGATCGCAATCCGTCGGACAACTTCTGGCCGCGTTCTGCTGCTCCTGCCGAGCCGGCCCAGGCTCAGGGAGGTCGGCGCGGGCCAAGCTGCCCGGCATAACGGCGCAACCGAACTGGTAATTGGTTACTGGTATGGGTAATTGGTTATTTGAACCTTCAGGATGCTTCTCTGCGCGAGATGAGCATCCCGACAGTTCTGATAACCAATAACCAATTCCAGTAACCAATTACCAATCGCGGTAACCGCTTACGGAGCAATGGAGCTCAAGTCTCGCGCGGCCGGATCCGTCAACGACTTGAGGAACGCGACGAGCTGACTCTGCTCGATAGCCGTTAGGCGCAACGGCTCACGAAGGCGGAAGTCCAGCGTCTCCAGCACCGCCAGCTTCGTTGCCGCATCGCCATGGTACTCCGCCCGGACGGCCGGCGTCAGGTTCGTTGGGTCATAGTTCTTCTGCGCCGAGTCGGCGTTGTTGTAGTGGCGGACCACCGCCTCGAGCGTTGCGTAGGCGCCGGAGTGAAAGTACGGCGCCGTCAGCTCGACGTTCCGAAGCGGCTGGACACGGAACGCAAACCGATACTCCTGGAACTGCACCTCCTCGCCGCGGCCGATGTCGAGCGGCGCTGCCGCACCGACGCCCGGGCCGATCTGCGGCACGCCGACGTTCGCGAAGCTCTGACCACCCAGGAGCGGGCCCGAATGACACGTCGAGCAGCGTGCCTTGCCGAAGAACAGCAGCGCGCCGCGCTTTTCCTCGGTCGACATCGCGCGGTTCTCGCCGGCGAGGAACCGGTCGAACGGCGAGTTGCTGTGCGTGAACGCCTGGATCTCGAACGCGGCGATCGCGTTCGCCGCATGCGCGAAGCCCAGCGAGCTCGCCGGGATGCTCGGGTACGCCGCGGCAAACTTCGCCTGATACTCCTGGATCGCCAGCAACCGGCGCATGGCAGCAGCCCAGACCTGGGGCGGCTGCTCATCGGGAATCGTCGCGAGCTCGTTAGGATTGCCGGCGACATCGCGATCGCCCGAGAGGCCGCGCATCTCGGTGCGATTCAGGACCGGCAGCATCGCCTGCGCGGCGAGGAGGCTGCTCGCCTGTGGAGGCATCGTCACACCGGCGGGCGTCCGGAACTGCCCGATGCCGCCCTCCTCGTTCACTCGGCCATCCCAGAACAGGTAGAAGAGGCCGAGCCCCTGGTTGAGCAGCGATGGCGCGTTGCGTGGCACGAACTGGCGGCCGGCGCCGAGCGTGCGCGTGGTACCATCGCTCACGCCGCCCGTGCCGATCGGCAGTGAAAGGGCGTCGGTCGCGTGGTCGGCCATCGTGTGACACGTGGCGCAGGCGACGTCGCGGTTGCCGCTCAGGATCTTGTCGAAGAAGAGCGAACGGCCAAGCTCGACGAGCGCCGGGTTCTGCTGAGCCACGGGCAGGATCGGCACGACACCCCAACCGCCGATGTTCTGCCGCACCTGCGTGTCGAGCGTGGGCTGTTCGGGCGGGTCGGCGATGGTGTACTCGCTCTTGCAGCCCGCAATGCCCGCCAGTACGAGCGCGATGAGTCGCGTTAGGTGACGCGTGCGCATAGGGCTCACCGAATCGGGACGGAGAACGAGATCTGGTGCGTGGTCGTGCGAACGTCGTCGAACTTGAGACCGAACGGGACCGGCTGTCCGCAGCAGGGGCGCAAATCGATCCCCGGAGCGAACACGACGCCTCCGTCGTTATCGAACCCGGGTCGACTCGCGCCGGTCGTCAGGTTCCCACGGTACTGCACCGCGGCGCCCGCGAAGCGGTAGCTCACGCCCCAACTGCGGGTCCACTCGTTCCAGCCCTGCGTGCTGGAGACACGGGCGCCCTGAATCACGTCCTGCTGCTCCAGCCGGTAGCGGATCGCGCGGAGCTGACCCCCCGCCTCGAATGTCAGTGCGTGTTCTCCGACGATCGGCACCGCGAAGCCCAAGCCCAGGCGCGCGATGGCGTTGTGGAATCGAAAGTCGTTCTCGAGGACATTCGCGCCAGCGTCGATCGGGGTGCCGTCGCGCGCCTCGGTCGGTTCGTCCGCACGGACCCACGAGTGGCGCCAGATCGGCTCGTAGATGGCCTCGAACCCCGCCACGAGCTGACTGGTCGAGCGTGATATGCCTGCGCCGATGTTGTACGCCTGGGCCCGTGAAGCGTCCGCGGGAACCTCGGGAATGTCGTAGGCGGGGAGCCTCGGCTGGTTGATTCGATTGGCGGTCAGGATGGCTCCGATGTGCCACGTCGAGTCCGCGAGTGGTCGCAGGTAGCTGAGATGCAACCCCCAGGTATCCGTCTCGTCGGCGTTAGGCTCGATCCGCGCCCGGGATGTGAACTGTCTCAGCGTGGGGTCCCAGAGTGTTTCGGTGGACGCCACGTCCTGGTTCATAGCGAAGCGATTGTGCAGTGCCACCGCTTCGATCGAGTGCCCTGGGCCAAACTCCTTGAGGACGCCGATTCGCACATCCGACGCTTCGCCGTGCTGCCGAACCTGGTCGTTCGCCGGGTAATACAGCTCGACCCCGTCGACCATGTTGAGGTGCCACCAAGACGCACTCGACGCGAGAGAGAACCCGTGCCCCAGCCGCCGGCCGATCATGCCGTGCACATAACGATTCTCGCGCGAGGCTTTCTCCTCATTTGGCGGCGGCGCGACGTCGTTCGTGGGCTGCGGCGCGCGCGAGTCGGCGGCGGCCGCCAGGGGCGAGATCACGGCCCCGTCGTTGCCCGTGCGGTCGATGTCCTGCATGGCGACGAGCAGCTGCGTAAACCAACGGCCCTTCGATAGACTGGCGCCGAGGGGCAGGGTGAGCCCGCCACCGGCCTTCCGGGTGACGGAAAAGAATGTCGGCGCGCCGAACACGCGCACACCACTGAGGCGTGCGCCCGTGGCTGGATTGATGAACGGGTCGAGGGCGGAGTCGGGGAGGGCGATCGACAGACCGCCCATGCCGAGATTGGCCGAGGGGAGGAAGGCGAACTGCCCTCCGTCCGCGACCGGTGCGGTCTTCACCGCAATGACCTGCCCGCGCGCGGTGCCTAGCGCGGCCGGGAGGGTGGCAACGAGCGCAAGCGCGAGTCGGTAGGTCATCCCGACACCTCATGAGGGAGTCGTGGTGCCTAAGCCATACCCCGCCGTTCGTCCCTTGGTCACATCGCAGGCTGCGTAGCACCGCGCTTCAAATGCGGGGCCCCGTCGATCACGTCGAGGCCAACGTCAGTACCAGCCGTCCGTTGCCTAACGCTCGACGGGCGTCTCCGTCACGCGTGGCAGTGTCAACACGAACCGGGATCCTTCGCCAAGCACGCTTTCGGCCGTCAGATCGCCGTTCATCGCTCGAGCCAGGTCGCGGCTGATGGCGAGACCAAGGCCAACGCCGTCGCGGTCCACGCTCGTCAGGCTCCGGTCGACCTGGACGAACGGCTCGAAGATGCGCTCGAGGCTCTCGGGGGCGATGCCGATGCCGGTGTCGAGGATCTCGACTGTCACGGCATCGTCGCCAGTGCTGCACACGATCCGCACGCGCCCGCCGGCCGGAGTGAACTTCGACGCGTTGGTGAGCAGGTTCACGAGAATCTGTCGAAGGCGATCCGGATCCGCGCGCACGAGGGCCGAGCACCCGACTCGCTCTACCAGGATCGATTTCTGCCGGAACTGTGATGTCATCATCTCGTCCACCTCGGCGAGTACCGCGTCGATCGCCACGTCCTCGACGCGAAAATCGACGTGGCCGGCCTCGAGCTTCGCGAAGTTCAGGATGTCGTTGATGAGCGAGAGCAGATGGCGCGTGCTCCGTTTGATGCGCGTGAAATCGGCGTGTTGCTCATTCGTCACCGGACCGCGGATGCCGAGCTCCAAGAGGTCGGTGTAGCCCGCGATTGCATTGAGCGGCGTCCGCAGGTCGTGGCTCATGCTCGTGAGGAATCGACTCTTTGCCTCGTTAGCCGTTTCGGCGGCGACCTTCGCGGTTTCGGCGATCTCGCGCGCCGACTCCGACGACGCGAGCAACTCGCCCCTCGCTGCGGAGATCTCCGCCATCCGGTCACCACGGCGCGTGCTCGCATCGACGTCGCCGAATACGAGCACCGCGCCGTCCACTTTCCGGTCCGGCGTCTGGTATGGCCGGATCGTGAGGTCCCACCACCGGCCGTCCTCGTCGCGGACGTTCGCCGTGTGGACCTCGAGCGTCTCGATCGTGCGTGCGATGCGCACCTCGAGGTCATCGATCGGCACACGGAGCTTGATGTCACCGAGCGGCCGGCCGACGTCGGTGGCGATCACCTTCATCACGCGGCTCGCCGCGGGCGTCAG
Source organism: Gemmatimonadaceae bacterium (assembly GCA_036509075.1). Taxonomy (GTDB): domain Bacteria; phylum Gemmatimonadota; class Gemmatimonadetes; order Gemmatimonadales; family Gemmatimonadaceae; genus JAJKIV01. Next base: position 10,077 of record DATCGG010000289.1, on the reverse strand, counting down.
GCGTCGCACCCTCAGGTCGCTTCCCACAATGACGACCGGGACCTGGGTGGCGGCTAGCACGTTCGCGAGATCACTCGAGAGCGCGCTCAGCTCCCGGTTTCGATGCCGGAGCTCCTCGTTGACCGTGGACAGCTCCTCGTTCGCCGCCTGTATCTCCTCCTTCGTCGTCTCGAGCTCCTCGTTGGTGCTCTGCAGCTCCTCGTTGCTCGACAGCACCTCCTCGTTCGCCGCACGCAGCTCCTCGTTCAGCGCCTCGTACTCTTCCGTCATCACGTGCACGTAGCGCCTGAGCGCTTCGAGCTCATCACGAAGCGCCGTCGACTTCTCCTCGCTTCGTCGCGATCGCGGACCGCGGGAGCGACCGGCGCTCGGCGGGCTCGCGTCAGCTGCAGGATTGCTTTGGGTAACGTTGACGAGAAAATACTGGCCCGGCGCCGATGCGAGACGGAACGGCATGACGTCAACCGAATACCACTGCCTGGTCGGCCCTTGCGTGATTACAACGTCCTTCTGCGATTCAGGCTGACCGCTGAGCCGCGCCGCCTGGATCACGGTGCGAATGGTCGTCGCCAGCGCCGGTCGGACGAGGGCGAGGAGGTTGAGGCTCGCTCTGCCTGCCGGGTGCTCGAGAAACTCCCCCGTTCGCCCACGAAACTGAAGCACCTCGAGGCGGTCGTTCACGACGACGCCCGGCGGCGCGTAGTGGCCAAGCGCGAGGCGGTCCGCCTCGGTCTCGAGCTCACTCGGTGATGCCTCGGGGACCAGGGCCACGCGACCCGAGCCTCGCTTCGAGGCGTCGAACGCCGGAACGGTCAGCTCGAGGTCCACGAGCCGTGACGCCGATGCCCGGCGCCCGAAGATCCGATGGCGACTGTCGAGCGCGACGAACAGCTCCACCGCCGCCCCGACCGACTCGGCGGTGCCTAACAACAACAAGCCGTTCGGGTCGAGCGCGTAGTGAAAGATCGGAAAGACACGCTGCTGCGTGCCGGTCTCGAGATAGATGAGCACGTTCCGGCATGTGATGAGGTCGAGATGCGCGAACGGCGGATCTCGCACGATGTCATGCCGCGAAAACACGCACAGGTCACGAACCGACTTGTGGATGCGGTAGCCCGTCTCCTCTCTGGTGAAGAACCGGCGCAGTCGTTCCGCCGAGACGGTCGTTTCGATGCCATCGGGGTAGAGGCCGGCCCGGGCCTTGGCGATCGACTTCTCGCTGAGGTCCGTGGCGAAGATCTGAATTGGTGTCTCGGCAGCCGCCTCGCCGAGCGTCTCGAGCAGGGCAATGGCAATGGAGTACGTCTCTTCGCCGCCCGCGCATCCGGCTACCCAGACGCGTATGGGTCGGCCGGGCGCGTGACCCGCCAGCATTGCCGGGAAGTGGTCCCGCTGGAGCGTCTCGAATGTTTCGGGGTCTCGGAAGAAGCTCGTGACCCCGATGAGCAGATCGTCGTAGAGCGCGTCGATCTCGTCGGGGTTGCCACGCAGGTACTCGAGATAGCTCTGGTGGGTATCCTGGCGGTGGACGAGCATACGCCGCAGGATGCGCCGGCCGACGGTTTCCCGCCGATACCCTCGGAAATCGACACTGGTACGATTTCGGAGGGCGACCAGAATCCTGTTCACGGCGTCCGATGTGTCCGGGACCTGGTTCCCACCTAAGACCGGCGGTGCCGCCCTTTCGGCAATGTGGCTCCCGATCTTCGTGAGCTCGACGGCGATCTCCTCGGGCGAGAGGATGAAATCGACGTACCCGGTCTCCATTGCGCTCGTGGGCATGCTTGCGTAACGCGCCGTCGCCGGGTCCTGCGCCATCGTGATGCCACCCTCGAGCTTGATGGCCTCGATGCCGCGCGAGCCGTCCGATCCCGCGCCCGAGAGGATCACGCCAATTGCGCCGGGCCCGCGGACTTCGGCGAGCGAACAGAGGAACGCGTCGATCGAGAGGTGCGGGCCGCCCGTCGGCGCCCGCTGGACCAGCCGGAGATGCCCGTCGGCGACCGTCATCGTCGCGTTAGGCGGGATGACGTAGGCATGGTCTGCCTCGATCTTCAACCCGTCGGTCGCCTGCGTGACCGGGACGGCGGTCGTTCGTCCGAGCAGCTCGGCGAGCATGCTTTCGTGCCGCGGGTCGAGATGCTGGACGAGCACGTACGCCAACCCGGTATTTGCCGGGAGATCGCCGATCAGACGCGAGAACGCTTCGAGACCGCCGGCGGAAGCGCCAACTCCCACGATGGTGGGCGATGACGGGCGGACGTTCGAGCGGTCATCGCCGACAGGGTCCGGTGTCGTGCCCGCGCCGAACTGAGCATTTGGGCCGATTACCCATGCTGTCTCCACGCTTTGGTCCGCGTCGCGGCGGACCAACGGCGGCAGCCGTGGCTCGTCGAGCTTGCCGATTTCGCTCCGCCTGGGTCGTTTGTTCCTGGCCACGGCACACGCTCGCGACGCTTACGGCGAGAAGAACAACGCGCAAAACAGAATGTACGGGCGCCTGACGGTTCGGGACGTGAACTCGTCGGGCGACCGATTGCAGGCCTCCGGGTCCAACGCGACTTCGATCCGAAGGCCCACCCTAGATGTTACGACCCGGCGCGCCGATGTCCAATTCGAACGCCAGTGACGGCCGGGTGTGGCCCGCCTATCTCGCGCCTGCCTCGCTGGATCCTCGGCGAGCCGAGGTCTTCGCCCGCCGACCGCGGGATCCAGGCTCCTGCGAGGTCGCGACGGCGACTTCTCGCTCGTCGTCGGCCTCGTCGTCCATCCTGGCGGCCTCGATGTTGATGGAGCTCTCGGCAAGCTGCGTGAGCGTCTTGTCCGCCTCGCCTTCCTCGTCGAGCGTCTGCTGCAGCAGCTCCACGTGCTGATCGTACCCCAACTGCTGTGCCCAGGCGCGGACCGTGCCGTATCCGGCGATCTCGTAGTGCTCCACGTGCTGTGCCTTCGAAATCAGCCCGGCATCCAGAACATCCGGATCCGGCCTCTCGGAGATGAGCTCCTTTCCCTCTTCGAGCAGCCCTTCCATGCCGTGGCACTTCTTGCCCCGTGGGCTCTCGTCCAGGTCTTTGAAGATACGCTCGAGGCGCTGGACCTGCTTTCGCGTAACCCGCTCGTGCTCGGTGAGGGCGTCTCGCAATGGCCGGCTCGACGCGGCTTTGATCATGCGGGGTAACGCCTTCAGAATCTGGCCCTCGGCGCTGTAGAGGTCTTTCAGCTCGTCGACGTAGAGCGCGCGCAGTGTTTCGAGTTCCATCTGATCTCCACAGCAGTAGGTTGGCAAACAAACGTCGACATCCTAAGGAGCAATGAGAGTGCCCACGATGCTGGACATCGCGCGGGTGACACACTATCCGTTGGACTGGCGCGATCTCCGACCCCGAGGCTCGCGGTTCTCAGTCCCGGTACGTGAGCGGGCTGGTCAGGTGTAGCCGGAGGCGGCGATGGCCCTGCGCGGATTTATCGGAGACGACGGACGCGACTGGCAGGTCTGGGACACGCGGCCGACGATGCCGTCGCCTAACGTCGACGCATCCGATGCGATTTCGGCGGCGGCCCCTTCCGCGGCGCCGCCTTCGGCGGGTATTGCAGACTTCGCGCGGATCTCCAGGAAGCGAGAGGGTGGATGGCTTACATTCACTACGGCGCGCGAGCGTCGACGCCTGAGCCCCATTCCGGACGGCTGGGATTCGGCCGACGACGCAACGCTCAGGGCATTGTTGGCCGTCGCCGACCGAATCTCCGGCGCCGGGGAATGAGAAGAGGAATCCTGCTGGATGGAGCGGAAAACGCGTCATGGCATTAGTCTTACGCGCCAGGTCGAGCGCACCAACCCCAATCACATCGGATGGAGAACCCGGAGATCCAAATGAAGGGAACAGTGAAGTGGTTCAACAATGACAAGGGCTTCGGCTTCATCACGCCCGAAGACGGCAGCAAGGATCTCTTCGTCCACCATTCGGCGATCCAGGGCGGGGGCTTCAAGTCCCTCGACGAGGGCGAGAGTGTGGAATTCAACGTTGTGCAGGGGCAGAAAGGCCCCGCCGCGGAAAACGTGGTGCGTCTGGGCGGTGGCACCCCGGGCGGTGGCCGTGGCGGTTCGGGTGGCCGAGGCGGCGGTGGCGGGTATGGCGGCCGAGGCGGTGGGGGCGGACGGTCGCGAGACTACTGAACGCCCCACGGGGCGACGGGCGGGATCCTAGCGCGGCCGCTCGACGTCGGTCATACGGGTTGTAGAGTCATCTGCCGGTACGTTGCTCCCCTCGGCCGGGAGTGGCGGACCGGCAGCGGTGGCGCGGTGGGCCAGAGGGTCCGGGGCATCCTGCGGGAGCCACGGTCTCCATCGGCGGGCGAGCGTGTCCCGCCGGTTTCTCGTGTTGGTGCGGCGAGCTTGACGCATCGAGCCCTCTGGGATGAGGATCTTTAGGCGCGCCATCGGGCCAGGGCGGTCACGCGATGGCCGAACCCGGGGCGGGCGACCCGCGCCGCGAGCGAAGCGCGGCCAGTCGGCCGCCGTGCTGCGCTTTGCTACGCCAGTCTCGTTCCAACGATCGTCGCGGGCGTCGGTCCAGCCGGCGCAACCACCGGTCTAGGTGCGGTGCTCGCTGGAGAGCGGAAGCGTCTCGGGACCGCTGACTTCCACGAAGTGGCGCGAGATCCGGTGGTCGGTGCTCAGCCTAACGCCGAGCGTGTCACAACGCGACTGGTACGTGTTCCGCTCGGCCTCGGACAGCGCGTCCCACCACGCCCAGCTCACGACGATGCGACTTCCCTTCGGAACCGCGCCGGCGTCGACCGCGGCGAGTGCTTCCCCGAGCGTCGTATAGCGGTGGGTCATCGGACCTCCAGGGGCATGCCGCCTCGTGTGTCGTGTGCGTTCGAGTCAGCCCTCGGTGCCTCGACTCGGCCGGTACGTGGCGCCGCGTCGCGACTCCCGACGGACCGGAACCCCACGAGAGCGTGCCTCGTTGCTGACCATCTGCCATTTCAGCCACGCATTCACGAGCGCGGCGGGACCCTGCAGCAGCGCGTATCGGTCGCCGCATCGTTCCTTTTCCCGGCTTTCTTCGTCGAGGAACGCGCCGTGCAACCGAGACTCCACGGTCTCGAGCTGACCGTTGGCGAGCGTGGCGATCCAATCCGCCGTCACGCGATCTGGGACGACCATGCCATCTCCGTTCATTTGTGCCGGAACGTGATTCGGCCTCGCGACAAGTCATATGGCGAGACCGTGACAGTGACTCGATCGCCGACGAGCACGCGAATCTTGAACTTGCGCATCTTGCCGGCGGTCGTGGCGAGGACTTTGTGCCCGTTCTCGAGCGCCACGCGGAACATGGCGCTCGGGAGCACCTCGGATACGATGCCGTCGAGATCTATCCCTTCTTCCTTCATGGCAACCTCTCGAATGGGAGAAAGCGCACGGCCGCGAGGTTCATCGACTCCGGCGGGCCCGTGCCGCGTCCTTGTGCCGTGTGCGCTGCGCCGCTTTCGACTTGAGTTGGCGTGCTTCGCTCGGTTTCACGTAGTACCGCTTGCGACGCAGAGCGGCGAGGATACCTGACTTCTGCATCTTCTTCTTGAAGCTCTTGAGCGCCCAGTCGATGCGGTCGGTATCTTCGAGATGAATTTCGGGCATGGCTGTGCGGACTCAGGTGATGGTCACATCGCGAAAGCGGACGAGCCGTTGCTGGTCCTCGTCCCACAGCGTTAGGCGAAAGGCTGCCATTCCGGAGCGAAGCGTTATCGTGGGAGCGCCGTGAAACACGGCGTTCGCGTCGTGGCACTGCTGCAGCCGATAGTTCGGGATGCGCGGCGCGACATGATGGACGTGATGCAGACCGATGCTCGCTGCAAACCAGCGCAGCGGCCGCGGCAGTTGCAGATGTGAGCTCCCGAGCAGGGCAGCGTTCGCGTAGTCCCAGCGATCGTGTCGTTCCCAGTACGCGTCCTCGAACTGGTGCTGCACGTAGAACAGCCACACGCCCATGAGCCCCGCGAGGTAGTAGGGCAGGGCGTAGGCGAGCATCACACTCTGCCATCCGACGGCCCACGCCGCCCCGGCCAGCCCGATCGCGATGGCGGCGTTCGTTCCCCAGACGCTCGCGATCTGGCGTCCACCGGTCGCGATGCTGGAGTCTCGGAAGCGCTGGCCTAACGCCAGGTGGATAGGCCCGCCGAGCAGCATGCTCAGCGGGTGTCGGATGATCCGATAGGTCAGGCGTCCGCGTGGCGAGCGCTGCCGATACTCGTTGACGGTGAGCGTCGGGACGTCGCCGTGACCGCGTCGGTCGAGGTCGCCCGATGACGCATGGTGCAGCGCGTGATCGCGCCGCCACTGGGCGAATGGTGTGAGCGTCAACACACCGGTCACGAATCCGACCACGTCGTTGACCCGGCGCGAGCGGAAGAACGATCCGTGTGCACAATCGTGCATGAGCACGAACGTTCGGACGAGCAATGCGGCGACCACCACGGCGATGACCAGCGCGGCAATCAACGACCACGATCGCACCGTGTGGATAGCCCACATCCCGGCCGCGAGCGGCACGAGCGTGGTCGCCAGCTGAAACGACGCGCGCCGCGCGCTCGGACCAAGATACGGTCCGACCACGCGGCGCCAGTCCGCCCCCCCGTGGGGCGACGGGTTCTGGCTCAACGAGCCAACTTCGTCACGCTTTCAGCCGCTGGGCCCTTCTGTCCCTGCACGACATCGAACTCGACACGCTCGCCCTCGGCGAGCGATTTGAAGCCCCCGCCCTGAATGGCCGAGTGATGCACGAAGAGATCTTTGCTGCCGTCTTCGGGCGTGATGAAGCCAAACCCCTTCGCATCGTTGAACCACTTGACGGTCCCGGTGGTACGCATGAGCTACTCCTTGGTGATTTTTGCTGTGTGGGGGAGTGCGGGCATGCCGTACCGACCGACACAACGTGCTCGTGAACGACGCCTCACGATGGCTGCACCGCGAACGCGGGGCTTCGCGACGGAACGCAAACGGGCCTGCTCGCAATTCGGCAGGCCCCAAATCCGTTCGGAACTTGTCCACGCGCTGGGCGCGTGTGTCGCTTTGAATCAAAGCTAACCGTTGGCCCGCTCCGCCGCAACAGCGATCCCAAAGGCGACGGTGATCGATGACCGGATCCCGAGCTGTGGGTGACGTGGTATCGGCGTTAGGCGTTGTCGGACGCCGTTGGTGCGCCGCATCGTTGGCGTTAGGCGCTGGCGTCCGGCGCCGACATCGAGTGAGGGCGCGGGATCGAGCCGGGAGCGCGGCAGTGGCGCCTCGCCGGGCAACGCATAGATTCGTCCCGATGCGACGCGCGGGTTGGTTCCGTTCGCTGGCTGCTGTCGTGGAGCTCTGGCTGGTCGCGGTGCTCCTCGGGCACGGGACGATCTACACGTGTCCCGAGCACGATGGCGCCCCGCCAGCGATCCACGCGAGATGCATGGAAGGCCTCTTTGACGTAACGCAGCCCGTAACGACCCTGTCACGCTCCAGCGTGCCGTCAAGTATGCGGCTAGGCAAATAACATGCGTATACACACATTTGATCTGGTTTAGCGGATAGGAAATACACCGCCGTGACCCCCGCAGTCGCCGCTCCTGCCGTCTCGGATCTTGAAACACTCTTCAACGGATTCGCCGACCCGACGCGACTCCGCATCCTGAACCTGCTCGCCGCGGGCGAGCTGTGCGTGTGCGACCTCGTCGAGCTTTTGAACCTTCCCCAGCCGCTCGTCTCGAGACACCTCGCGTACCTGCGGCGCACGAAACTCGTGGAAGTGACGCGTTCAACACGATACGCGCATTACCGCCTCGCCGAACCGGAGCACGCAGTGCACCGGAACCTCATCACCTGCGTGCGCTCATGCTTCGTCGGCATCCGCTCGCTCGACCGCGAACGTCGGGCGGCCGAGCGGCGCGTCGCCGAGCGAGACGCCTCGCCGTGCGACTAAGGCTGCTTCTCTAGCTCACGAGGTTCGTGAACCGCGAGCCTAACGCGTTGTCATCCATGCGCTACGCCCTCATCTCCGACATCCACGCCAACCTCCCGGCGCTCGAGGCAGTCCTGCACGACATCGCCGGACGCGACGTCGACGAGACCTACCACCTGGGCGATCTCGTTGGATACGCGCCGTGGCCGAATGAAACCGTGGCGCTCGTCAACGACGCCCACATTATGGGCATCTCCGGCAACTACGACTCAACCGTCGGCACGAACTACAAGCATTGCGGCTGCAAGTACGAAGACCCGAAGCAGGAGGAACAGTCGCACCTGTCGTTCGAGTGGACGAAGGCGCACGCCTCGCCCGAGGTGAAACAGTACCTCGCGACCCTCCCGTTCCGCATGGACTTGCGCCCGTTAGGCGGGCACGGCGCGGGACCGACCGTGGTTCTCGTGCACGGCACGCCGACGCTCAACACACTCTACTGGACCGAAGACCGGCCCGACTCGTTCTGCCTCAAGATGGCGCAGCACGCGGGCGCGAAGGCCGGCGACGTGATCGCATTCGGCCATACGCACAAGCCGTGGCATCGGGAGATCGAGGGCATCCGTTTCGTAAACACCGGGAGCGTCGGACGGCCCAAAGACGGCGACTGGCGAGCAGGATACGTCCTGCTCGAAGTAGGCGACGCTACACGGGTCGAGCTCGTCCGCGTGGAGTACGACATCGACGCAGCCGTGCGGGGGATTCTGTCGAGCGACCTTCCGCACGACTTCGCCGAGTACCTCCGGACCGGCGGGAAGCCGGTGGCCGAAGTCGGCCGATGAACGACATCGCCGGATCGATCAGCCACCGTTCGGATTGGCGACGCTATGCCGCCGAAGCAATCGGCACGTTCGCGCTCGTGGCGGTCGGTCCCGGCGCCGTGATGGTCAGCGCGGCGACGCACGCGTTCGGGCAAATCGGTGTGGCGCTGGCGTTCGGCCTGGTCATCGCCTTTGTGATCGCGGCCGTCGGCCACTTGAGTGGCGCCCACATCAACCCTGCGGTGACGATCGCATTCTGGTCGGTGCGGAGGTTTCCGGGCCGTGAGGTCACTCCGTACGTGCTGGCGCAGTGTGCGGGTGCGACCGCGGCGGCCTTCGTCCTCCGCTGGCTGCTCGGGCCAGTCGGTGCGCTCGGCGCGACGGTGCCGACGCTATCGTTAGGCCGCGCGTTCGCGGTAGAGTTCGGGTATTCGGCGATCCTCGCGTTCGTCATCATGGGTGTGGCCACCGACGAGCGCGCGCCCGCCGGCGTCGCCCCGTGTGCGATCGGGGCCACGGTGTTCGCTGGCGCGCTTGTCACGGGGCCGCTGACCGGCGGGTCGTTCAATCCTGCGCGCAGCCTTGGGCCGGCACTCGCGGGTGGCGGGTGGGTGGCTCACTGGATGTATTGGCTCGCGCCGACGCTCGGGATGATGGTCGCGATGCGCGTTTACGAGGCGCTGCGCCCGGCCAGTTCGCCGGCGGTGGTGCCGGCCGGCGTGCCGATCGGCGTCGAGGGACCGATCAACGCCCGGACTCGCGCGGCGCTGTAATAACTGAGTCTGGCGGCTCCTCAGAACACATACCGCAGATTCGCGAAGATCGACCGGGGCTGCCCCGGGGCGACGAAACCGCCAGCGCGCAGCTCCGGGTAGTCGCGATCGAGCAGATTCCGCACGCCGACCTCGAGGTCCGCCTTCGCGAACCGCACGCGCCCCGACAGGTGCAGCAGCGCGTATGCCGGTACCTCGAACCCGGGTTCCTCGTCGAACGGCGTGTATGGACCGACGACGTTCGTTGAGAGCCGAACAGTCCACACGCCGCTCGTCGGTTGCGAGACGGCGATTGCCGCGATGCCGACATAACGAGCGGTGTTGAACACGCGGACTTCATCCTTCAGGACATCGCCGTCCTCGGTCGTGAAACTGCGGTACTTCGCATCGTTGATTGTCCAGTCCGTGGACACGGTCACCGGTTTTGCGATGCGGGCCTCGCCAGACAGCTCGACGCCTCGACGCCGGCTCGCGCCGCCGGACACCGAACACGCGCAGATGTCGCTGAATTGCTGTTCGTCGCTCACGTCCATCTGAAACGCCGCG
>DATCGG010000288.1:0-15363 GCA_036509075.1 Gemmatimonadaceae bacterium | reverse complement strand
GCGTTAGTGTCCGCCGGAACTGGGCTGGGCGTTGCACTGATGTGGTGGAACGGTCACGCCTATCAGGTCGCGCCGTCTGAGGGCGGCCACTGTGATTTTGCGCCGCAGGACGAGGTGGAAGACGCCCTCGTGGCGTGGCTGCGCGACCAGTTCGGTCACGTCAGCTACGAGCGCATCGTGTCCGGTCCCGGGTTGGTGAACCTCTATCGATTCCTGCGGACGTATCGAAAGGTGCCGGAACCCGGGTGGCTCACAACGCGCATCGGCTTCGGCGACGCGGCGCCCGTGATCGCGGAGGCGGCGCTCGACCACTCGGATCCCATCTGCGACGAGACCCTAACGAGATTCGCGCGGATTTACGGCGCGGCCGCCGGCAACTACGCTCTCACCTCGCTGGCGGTGGGCGGCGTATTTCTGGGTGGAGGGATTGCGCCAAAGATCCTCTCGCGGCTCACGAACGGTCCGTTCCTGGACGCCTTCGCCGCGAAGGGCCGCTTTGCGGAGGCCATGCGAAAGATGCCGATCCACGTCGTGATGGCCCCCGACGTCGCCCTCCTCGGCGCGGCCTTCTGCGTGTCGGCCGACCACTAGCGGATCAAAGGGGCCAGAGTCGTTTGAAATTCGAGATCTCTGTAAAGCAGAGGTCCTTGCATTCAAACGACTCTGACCCCTTTGGTCGCCTCCGTCGATGCGGCGGGCAACGTCAGGGTAAACGTGCTTCCCTTCCCGATCACCGACTCGGCCACGAGGTCACCGCCCATGGCGCGCGAAAGATCGCGACTGATCGCCAGGCCAAGCCCCACACCTTCGTTTGGCGCGCCGGCCGAGCGCGCGACCTGGACGAAGGGCTCGAAGATCTCGAACAGCTTGTCGGCCGGAATGCCGCGGCCGGTGTCGCTCACCCGCACCGTCACGTGGTCGGCCGCCGACGCACACTCCAACGCGATCTCGCCGTTAGGCTGTGTGAACTTGATCGCGTTCGTCATCAGGTTCACGAGGATCTGTTCCACTTTCTCACGGTCCGCCCGCACGCGCATACCTTCACCGCCGTTGCGGCGAACGAAATGGAGCTCCTTGGCGTGAAGCTGTAGCGTGGTCACGTCCTCGACCCCGCGGATGGCGTCGGCGAGCTCGAACTCACGGATCTCGTAGCGAACGGTGCCGGAATCCAGCCTAACGAAGTTCAACACATCGTTGATCAACGACAGCAGCTGCTTCTGGCTTCGACGGATCCGCTGGAGGTCCTCTCGTTGCGCCGGCGTGATGGGCCCGCGAACCTCCAGCTCGATGAGCTCCGCGTACCCGTCGATAGCGTTGAGCGGTGTACGAAGCTCGTGGCTCATCATCGCCAGGAACTCCGACTTCGCGCGGCTCGCCTGCTCCGCTTCCGAGCGAGCCGCTTCCGCCTCGAGGCGTGAAATGTCTGCCTCCTTTCGCGCGCGCTCGGTGTTCGCCAGCAATCGCGTGCGCTCCTGTTCTGCCTGTCGCCGCTCCGTGATGTCCGCAATGACCGCAACGACCGACGGAGCGACCTGCTCGCGCGGCAGCACGGGGTCCAGCCTCACCGAGAACCAGCGATCCGCGCGGTGCACTTCGTACTGCAGCGGCTGCGCGGTGGCGAGAACGTTGGCGATCGTTTCGGTCGCGGAGCCGCCTGTTGGCGGGAACAGCTCGTGGAACCTCCAGTTGCCCTGTCCGGCGTGGAGCAAAGCGAGCAATTGGTCCGCTGCCTCGTTACACCGAACCAGCGCGCCGTCCGCGTTGATGATGCAGACCGCATCCGTAATCGCGTCAAAGGTCGCCTCCCACTGATCGGCCGCCGCGCGAACGTTCTCCTCGGCGGTTCGCACCCGAAGCAGCGCGCGCACCATCGCGATCAGCTCCTGTGACTCAACGGGACGCGTGAGGAACGCGTCCGCGCCGGCATCGAGGCCCTGGGCGCGCCACTCGCCGGTCGTGAATCCGGGGGCCACGTGAATGATCGGAATCCCCGCGGTGGCCGGATCGCCCTTTAGCTGGTTCGCGAGCTCGAAGCCTGGCCCCCCGGAAAGCTGCGTGTCCAGCACGATCACGTCGGGATGGTGCTCCACGCACTGCATCAATTCATCGACGTCAGCCGCCGTATGGACCTCGAATCCTGCGTGGCGAAGCCAGACCGTCATGGCCTCGCGACTGTCGTCGCGGTCGTCGGCAACGAGGACGGTCCGCGGTCCAGGGACGTTCGCGTCCTCCGAACCCGCGGTCTGACCGTTTAGAGAATGGCCAGCCGACGTCATGCCCCGGACGCGTAGGAAGATGCGCGCCACGCGCCCGGGGACCACCTGAAACCGATGTTTCCAGCCCCCCGTACGGCGGGAAACCTCACACCCCAGGGTCATGCAGGCTGTTTTCAGAGACATCCGGTACGCGGGCCGATCGCTGCGAAAGAGTCGCGCCCTGACATTCGTCGCCATTCTCGCCCTAACGCTCGGCATCGGCCTCACGACGACCATGTTCAGCATCGTGTACGCTGCGATGCTCAAGGGAATGCCCTTCCCCAACGCCGACGAACTGGTCGCCGTCCAGCGACAGAACCTGGCGCGCGGCTTCCGCTGGATGCCGACGCCAATCCACGACTATCTCGATTACCGCGCGCAGCAGAGGAGCTTCTCCGGGATCGCGGCGTTTTACCAGAGCACGGTCAACGTCAGCGGAGCCGAGAAAGCCGAGCGCTACGATGGCGCACGGGTCAGCGCCGAGTTTTTCGACGTAATGCAAGTCCGACCGCAGCTCGGCCGTACGTTCCGCCGTGACGAAGAAACGCCTGGACTCGGGAACGTCGCGGTGCTGAGCTACTCGATGTGGAAGGATCGGTTTGGGGAAGACTCGCAGATCCTGGGCAAGGCCATTCGCGCGAATGGCGAGCCGTATACGGTCGTTGGCGTCATGCCGCCGAACTTCAGTTACCCGGGTCGTCAGGCGATCTGGATGCCGTTGCAGCTCGACGCTACCAAGCTCGAGCGCGGCAGCGGCCCGGGACTTCAGGTCGTCGCGCGACTTCGTCCAGGCGTGTCGCTGGACGTCGCGAACACCGACATCGCCGGAATCGCCCGGCGGATCGCGACCGAGTACAAGGTGTCGAACGAGGGAATCACCGCCTCGGCGCGGCCCATCATCGAGAGCGAGATCGGTCCAGAGGCGCGCGGACTGCTCTGGACCATGCTCGGAGCGGTGTCGCTGGTGCTGCTCATCGCGTGCGCGAATGTGGCCAACCTGCTGCTCGACCGCGCGGCGCACCGGACGAAGGAAGTGGGCATTCGCACGGCCCTCGGGGCGTCGCGGCTCGCCGTCGTTAGGCAGTTCCTGAGCGAAGCGCTGGTGCTTGCAGTCATCGGCGCCACGCTCGGCGCGGGCGTCGCGCAGGTCGGCGTCATGCTGTTCAATCGCGCCATCGTCGACACGAATCCGCCCTTCTGGCTCGATATCCGGCTGCACCCGCCGGTGCTGTTATTCGTTGTGGCAACGGCATTCGTCGCGAGCCTGTTCTCCGGCGCGATCCCAGCGTATCAGGCGTCGCGCGCGGACATCAACGAGATCCTGAAGGACGAGTCGCGAGGCGCGTCGAGCTTCCGCATCGGACGCCTGAGTCGCGCGCTCGTGGTCTTCGAGATCGCGCTTTCCTGCGGGCTGCTCATCGCATCGGGGCTCATGGTGAAGAGCATCATCAAGCTCCGCACGCTCGACCCCGGCATCACGACCGAGAACATCTTCACGGCCCGAGTCGGGTTCCCGGAAACGCACTCCGACACCGCGGCGCAAACGCGCTTCTTCGAGGCGCTCGCACCACGACTCACCGCGTTGCCGGGCGTTCAGGCAGTGTCGCTCTCCTCACACTTACCGACCACCTGCTGCGGGGGAGCGAGCGTCGCGATCGAAGGGAAGCAGTACGAGAAGGACCGCGACTATCCCACCACGCAATCGCAGTCGGTGTCGGCTGGTTTCTTCCCAACGTACAGGGTCGCCGCGCTCCAGGGCCGGGTCTTCTCGCCCGACGACAAGGCGGATGCGGTCCCCGTCGTGATCGTGAACCAGTCGTTCGTGCGGAAGCACTTCGCGACCGAGAACCCGATCGGGCGACGGATCCGCCTTGGTGGTGCCAAGTCGACGCAGCCATGGCGCACCGTCGTCGGCGTCATTCCGGACATCTTCACCGGCGACCCGAGCAAACCGCACGATTCCGGCATCCTGATCCCGCTGACCCAGGATCCGCAGAAGTTCGTGAGCATCGCCGTTCGCGCGCCTAACGCCATGAGCCTGACGCCGCAGGTGCGCGCCGCCGTCGCGTCGCTCGATCCCGACGTCCCCATCTTCGAAGTCTTATCGATGACGGAGACCGTAGATCGGAGCGTCTGGCACATTCGCGTGTTCGGTGGCCTGTTCATGGCCTTCGGTGTCGCGGCGCTGCTGTTGGCCGCGATCGGGCTCTACGCCGTGATGGCGTTCTCCGTGAGCCGTCGCGTACGCGAGGTGGGAATCCGCATCGCACTGGGGGCGCGGACGGCGGACGTGCTTCGCCTCGTGTTCCGCCAGGGGATCATCCAGCTTGCGATCGGCATGACGTTAGGCCTCGGCCTCGGTGCCCTGGTTTCTCAGGGCCTCGCCGCCGTGCTGTTCGAGGTGCAGCCGCGCGACCCGGCGACGTTCGCGGGCGTCGTGTCCCTACTCACGATAGCGGGGCTGCTCGCCTGCTACATCCCCGCGCGTCGAGCTGCAAAGGTCGACCCCCTAAGCGCAATGCGAGCCGAGTAGGCAGGCCGAGAGGCTGCCCATCCGGCGGCGACGTGGCCAGTACCAAGTACGTCAGTGGGTCAGCGGTCGGTGATCAGGCATCAGAACCCGTTTCCTGCAGTGGGTTCGCGCAAGCGGTCCCGCGGTGCTCTCCACCTCGAGGAAACGGGCTCTGATGCCTGATGACTCAAACTGATGACTGGCCTACTTGTCACTTGCAGTTGAACTCGTTTTTTGAGGCCCAACCGTCGTAACATCTAGAAGAACTTCGAAATCGAGTACAGCAACAGGCCAACCAGGCCGCCTACCAGCGTCCCGTTGATGCGCACGAACTGCAGGTCCTTCCCGATCTGCAGTTCGATCTTTTTTGACGTCTCGTCCGCATCCCACTGGCCAACGGTGTACGAGATGAGCTGCGCTACCTCCCCTCGGAACTGGTCGACCGCGTATAGCACGGCGTCCAGTATCCAGTGATCGACCTTCGCCATCAGATCGGCGTCGCTCAGCACCGCGTTGCCAAGCTTCATGAGGCCCTGCTCTACCGCGCCCGGCGGGTCGGTCTCCTTGCGATCCGCATAGCGCGCGAGTGCCTCCTTGGCGTCGCCCCAGATCGCCGCCGAAAACTGACGAACGGCCGGATTGGCCAGCATGTCTTCCTTGATCGCCTCCGCCCGGGCGATCACCTCGGGTGAGGTCCGCAGCTTCTCGATGAAGCCCGTGAGTGCGCTCTCGAAACGTTCGCGCAGCGGGTGCCCCGGATCCGCAGCCACCTGGCGCAGCGTGTTTTCGATCGCCAACACGACCTTGTCGTGAATTCGATCGTCCACCGCCTCTGGGAGCCACCACGGGCTCTCCTCGCGGATGCGCTGCCGAATGAGCTCCTCGTTCCGCGCGACGCCCTCGGAGATCAGTCGGAGCGCCTCGTCGAGCAGCTCCTGATGCCGGTTGTCCGCTGTCAGCAGCGACAGCACGTTGCCTAACACCGGCGCAACCTGCGTCTTCCGGACGCGCGTGACCATGGCGCGATCGATCATCGCCTGCACGTCTTCGTCGCGCAGCACCTGCGCCGTGCCCGCGAGTCCGGATGCGACGTGGTGCGAGATCCGCCGACTGTTGGAGGGGTCGCTGATCCATTTCGCGATCCGCTCGGCGATTCGCAGCCCCTGCAGTCGGGCGGCGATCACCTCGCGCGACAGGAAGTTGTTCTGGACGAACCCGCCAAGGCTGCGGCCGATGCGGTCCTTGCGGCTCGGGATGATGGCCGTGTGGGGAATCGGAATGCCGAGCGGATGCCGGAACAGCGCGGTAATGGCGAACCAGTCCGCGAGCCCCCCGACCATTGCCGCCTCCGCCGTCGCGCGGACGAAGCCGAGCCACGGGAATTGTCGCTCGAGCAGCAGCGACACCACGAAGATCACGGTGGCGCCGACGAGCAGACCCGTCGCCCGCCGCTTCATGCGGTCGAGCTGGATCTGCTTGTTTGGGTCTTCCTTGTGTACCGGAACCCGCGGTACCGCCGGCACCGGCGCCACGCTCGCGCCGCCAACCGGTTCTATTACAGCAGGATGATCGGGCTCGGCCGGTGGGCGAAGTTGCGGTATCGCCATGGTCTAAAGCTGAAACGACGGCAGAGTAGGTGGAAGGGTTGTGCCAGTTCCTACGACCGTTGCGCCGCTGCGACGCCCCGCGCAGGATGGAACATGGAAAAACGCGACTACCTGCTCCGCCAGATCGAGGCCCTCGGACGAATCCTCTCCCGCCTACGAGAGCTCATCGTCGGAGGTGCCACCGCACAGGCCGACAGTGAGATCCGTGAGGAGATGCGGAACGTCGGCCTCGACCTCGCGATGGCCAACGCGCTCGACCCCGCGACGTTGTTGATGCTGCTGGGTAGCCCGGTCCTGGACGCCCGCCGTTCGTTCGCCGTGGCCTCGCTCCTTCACATGGACGCGCTTCGGGCCCGCGCCGATGGCGATGAATCCCGGGCGGCGCGGAGTGTCGCCAACGCACTCGCGTTGCTGCAGGCAGCCAAGCCCATGCTCGACGGCGAGCGCGCCGACCTGGCGGTACAGCTCATCGAGGAGCTTCGCGCCGCTTCGCCAGCGCCTAACGCGTGACCTCCGGGATGCCGAACGGCGCTTCCCGGTCGCGCTGCAGTTGCGAGATGGCGTAAAGCAGCTGGGCGTACGCCACGTCCTCGGCGGTCGGGGAGTCTATGCCATCGGCGTTAGGCCCCATGATCGAGCCCCATCCCCTCGTGTGGCCGAAACCGATCGCATGAAGCAGTTCGTGCACGGCCACACGTGAGTCGCCGAGGTATGCGTTCCGGCTCACGGTGACGAGGGCCTCGTAGATGCGACCCGTGCCGTCGTAGGTGATGAACGTCTTTCCCGCGGCGGGCATTCGCGGGTTCACCGCCACGAAGATCCCGTCCCCTCCCGCATCGACGTCCTCGAACGACGCCGGACGGAAGAGCCGGCGGCCGAGGACCCGCTCGAGGTTCGTCGCCATGTCCCAGAAGCGAATGGAGTCGTTCGGCGAGACGAACGGATCGGCGGAGGCGTGACGGAACGCGACGCGGACTGGAAAGCTGTCCGCCACCCAGGTCACAGCACGTCCGGAGCGCCGGCTCAAACGCCAGTAGCCGGGACCATCGCCGTAGCGCGTAGTTGCACGCGCCGGGTCGATCGGCACCTCTCGACCGTCGAACGGCCCGCCCCGAATACGCCATTGCCGCGGGAGGAGAACGATTCGCGTGGCCTCTCCCGGGACCTCGGGCGCGAGCGTGACCACGCTCGTGTGATAGCGCGGCGCAGCTGAATCGCTGAAGACGCGCAACGTGACGCGGCTCGAGGGCTGGGTCGGGAACGACCCGACGAAGGTGCCTGACGAGTCGATCAACGCCTCGTATGTTCCGCGCGCGTCTGTCGCGATGACGTGCACGCCGTCGAGCGAGCCGTCGTCCGCCGCGATGATCCGGCCGCCAAATAGGTACGAGGCCGCGGCCGGTCCCATTGACGGACGGCCGGGCGCGACGGCCAGGAGCACCGCCACACTGCCAAGCGCGATCATGCGCATCTGCCACATCCTGCCGGCTCCGCACGCAATCTATCCCGCGGCGCAGAGCCAGGCGATGACGCTATCGATACGGACGCGTCGGCAGGATCGGTGTGTTAGATCTTCGCCTTTCGACGACGGCCGGCGCCCTCACGAGCTCGTGCGCGCAACGCCGTCGCGTCGACGATCTCGAATCGTCCGCTGCCGAGCGCACGCAGGAGCCCCGAGGTGCGCAGCGCGTGGAGCTCGCGTACGACCACCTCGCGCACCGTGCCCAGCTCCTCGGCGAGCTGCTGTTGCGTCATGCCAATGGCAATCACCGCCCGGCGGCGCGCATCGGCACGCGCGATCAGATACTCCGCGAGACGTGCCGAAACCGGACGCAGCGACGTCCGATCGAGTCGCTCGACCAGCTCCCGCACGCGCTGGCTGAGCCGTTCGAGCAGTACGAAGGCGGTTTCCGGATTCGTTTTCACCGCGGCCAGGAGCACGTCGCGGGCGATGAGCGCGCATACCGTCGGCTCGGCAGCGAACCCCGTTGCCGGGTAGCCACCGCCGCTGAACACGGGGACCTCGCCAAGCGTTCCCCCGGCACGTTCGACGTGCACGACCTGCGCGCGGTCGGCTGCCTTCCGTACGACTCGCACCTTGCCTTCGAGCACTACCAGCAGCCCCGCGGCGGTCTCCCCCGCGTGGAAGAGGATGTCTCCCGTCGCAAACCGACGCTCGATGGCGCGGTCGGCGATGATACGGAGGGCGCTTCGCGGGAACTCCGCAAAGAACGAGACGGCCTTCAGTCTGTCTGGAGCGATCATTGGTCGATGGTCGAACGCCCACCACGATAGGCTCACCCCGCGCCACGCGAAGTGACAGAAGTCCCACGCGCCCCTCGGATAACGCGTTAACGTTGCGGTACCAGATCAGGGAGACTTATGCGACGCGCGATCACCGCCTGCGGCACCATCGCCCTGGGCCTTGCCGTTATGGGTACGCAGGGTCGGGCCCAAAACGCCAGCGCCATGGACCACGCGAGCCACTCGGGCGCCGCTTCGTCGGGCGCCATTCCATCAGGCCAGGCTGCCTACGCGACAATGGCTGCCATCGTCGCGATGCTGGAGGCCGACTCCACGACGGACTGGTCGAAGGTGAACATCGAAGCGCTCCGGCAGCATCTGATCGTAATGAACGAGGTGACGATCGGGGCGCGTGCGCGACAAACCAGCATCCCTGGCGGCGCCTCCATGGACGTCACGGGTGACGGCCACGTTGCCGGGTCGATCCGCACGATGCTGCGCAATCATTCCGCAATGCTGGCCATGGAGGGACCGTACCGCACGAGCGTCGACGACATTCCGGGCGGCGTCCGCTGGGTCGTGACGGCGGCCAACCCCGGTGATGCCAGGACCGTGGCGAAGATCCGCGGGCTTGGATTCGCCGGGCTGTTGACGTTAGGCGACCATCACACGCCGCACCACATCGCCCTGGCGCGAGGCGAGCCGATGATGCACCGTTAGGCTCAGGCTCGGCCGCGCTGGCGCCGGTACCGGCGAATCAGACCGGTGGTCGAGCTGTCGTGCCCGAGCTGAGGCGCCTCCTTGCTGGTCAGCTCGGGTGCGATCTTGAGCGCCAGCACCTTCCCCAGCTCGACGCCCCACTGGTCGAACGAGTCGATGTTCCAGATGACGCCCTGCGTGAATACGGCGTGCTCATAGAGCGCGATGAGCGCGCCGAGCGTCGCGGGAGTAAGTCGCTCGGCGAGAATGGTCGTGGTGGGCCGGTTGCCGTCGAACTCCTTCGCCGGGACGAGCCCATCCGGCACCCCCTCGCGCTTCACCTGTTCGGCTGTCTTGCCGAAGGCGAGCGCCTCGGTCTGCGCGAACATGTTGGCCATCAGCAGATCGTGATGATCGCCGATATCCTCCAGCGGCTGCACGAAGCCGATGAAGTCGCACGGGATGAGCCTCGTCCCCTGGTGGATCAGCTGGTAGAACGAGTGCTGCCCGTTGGTGCCCGGCTCTCCCCAGAAGATCGGGCCTGTCTCGTAGTTCACGCGCGCGCCGTCCACGGTGACGTGCTTGCCGTTGCTCTCCATGGTGAGCTGCTGCAGATAGGCCGGAAACCGCGCGAGGTACTGGCTATACGGCATGACGCCGATCGTCTGCGCGTCGAAGAAGTCGGTGTACCAGAGTCCGAGCAAACCAAGGAGGACGGGCAGGTTCCGGTCGAGCGGTGCCGTGCGGAAATGTTCGTCCATCTGGTGAGAGCCGTCGAGCAACTCGCGGAATCGTTCCGGGCCAACGGCAATCATCGTCGAGAGCCCGATCGCCGACTCCATCGAATACCGCCCGCCGACCCAGTCCCAGAAGCCGAACATGTTCGCCGTGTCGATGCCGAACTTCTGCACCTCGGCGGCGTTCGTCGACACGGCCACGAAGTGCTTCGCGACGGCCCGCTCGTCGCCTAACGCCTTCAGCAGCCAGGCGCGTGCCGTGCGGGCGTTCGTCATCGTCTCGAGCGTCGTGAACGTCTTGGACGCGACGATGAACAGCGTCTCGGCCGGATCGAGATCGTGCGTCTTCTCGTAGAAGTCCGCCCCGTCGACATTGGATACGAAGCGGCACGCGAGCGAGCGATCCGCGTAGTACCGGAGGGCCTCGTAGGCCATGGCCGGACCGAGGTCGGACCCGCCAATGCCAATGTTCACGATCGTTCGGATTCGCTTCCCGGTGAAGCCTGTCCACGCTCCGCTGCGGACGCGAGTTGAGAAGTCGGCCATCCGATCGAGCACCGCGTGTACATCCTCGACCACATTGCGACCGTCGACGAGGATCGAGGCCGATCGCGGCGCGCGAAGCGCCACGTGGAGCACCGGGCGGTTTTCGGTCACGTTGATGCGATCACCGCGGAACATCTGCTCGATGCGATCGTGAAGGCGGCAGGCTTTGGCCAGGCCGAACAATCGCTCGAGCGTTTCGCTCCTCACTCGGTGCTTCGAGTAGTCCATGTAGAGTCCTGCCGCCTCGGCCACGAGGCGCGTGCCTCGCGTTGCGTCAGCGTCGAACAGGGATCGCAGGTGCACCGATCGCATCTCCTCGGCGTGGACGGCAAGGTCGCGCCATTCGGGAAGCGTGGTGAGCGTTGCGGTGGCGGGAGAAATCGCGGGCGCGGTAGTCATGTCGATCGCTTCGCGGTAACTGGTTCGCTTTTTCGTCGCGGCTGCTCCAACATACACGCAAGCGTCGAGCAGCCCATAACGTGTTACCCGCGCGACCGCAGGGTCCGCCATCGAACCTTCGGCCAACCTCGGACTTTCGGGAGCCCATCATGAACCTGTTTTCGACCACGCCAACGCAACGGCAACTCGCGTTCGGACTGCTCATTCTCCGGATCGCGCTCGGCGCGGTGTTCATCATCCATGGCGGCCAGAAGCTCTTCCAGATGGGCCCCAGCGGGACGGGCGGTATGCTCACGCAGATGGGAGTTCCAGGTGCCGCCGTGATCGGTCCCCTTCTCAGCTTTGTCGAGCCGCTGGCCGGAGTTGGCGTCCTGCTCGGACTCCTCACCAGGCTCGCGGGACTCGCGATCGCGTGCGACATGTTGGGCGCGATCCTTACCTTTCACATCCACCATGGGTTCTTCGTACCCATGGGGATCGAGTTCGTGATGATGAACTGTGCATCGGGTCTCGCGCTCGCGGCGCTCGGCGCGGGGGCATTCTCGATCGATCACGCCATCGCCCAGCGGGGCAGTGAAGGCTGAGGACAAGGTATGTCACCTGAACCCATCGGCGCGGCCGGGAAGACTGCGGAAGCGGAGGACCGCGGCGTCGCGGCACCTCGTTTCCGGCTGCCACCTGCCACACACATCGGCGTCGTCCGCCTGCAGGTTGCGGACATCCATCGGTCCCTCGACTACTACGAGCGCGTCCTCGGATTTCGCGTCGTGCGGCGCGACGCCTCTCGTGCAGCGCTCGGCACGGTCGGCGACGACTCGCCAATCATCGAGTTGCGTGAACGACCCGGGTCCCGGCAGCATCCGAGGCGCGGGCAGCTCGGACTGTTCCATTTCGCGATTTTGCTTCCGGATCGCCCATCACTCGGGCGGTTCGTGCGCCACCTCTCAGACATCGGCACGTACGCCGGTATGTCGGATCACCTCGTGAGCGAGGCGCTCTACCTCACCGATCCCGACGGACTGGGCATCGAGGTGTACGCCGATCGGCCTCGTGCAGACTGGCGCTATGCGGGCCGCGAGCTGCAGATGGCGACCAACCCGCTCAACGTGCAGGATCTCGTGACCGCCGGCGGGTCAGAGCGCTGGGCCGGGATGCCTAACGGCACCAGGATGGGCCACGTCCATCTGCACGTTGGCAATCTGGAGGAGGCCGCCGCGTTCTATCACGAAGCGCTCGGGTTCGACAAGGTCACCTGGAGTTACCCCGGCGCGCTGTTTCTCTCGGCGGGCGGCTACCATCACCATTTGGGGACGAACACCTGGGCGGCCGGAGCGCAGCCGGCGACCGACGAGGATGCGCGGCTCATCGAATGGGAGCTCGTCATGCCGGACGCAGCGAACGTGTCGGCGGCTGCCGCCAGTGTCGAGGCAGCCGGCGGCACCGTGGAGCGTGCGGGCGACGGCAGCGTGCTCGCGCGGGACCCCTGGGGGACGGCCGTGAGACTCGTGGCCCGTTGACTCAGAGCCGATGACCAATGACCCACGACTCATGACTCGTGACTGGCCAGGACTTGTCGCGATGTCCGGCCAGTCGTCGGTTATCGGTCGTGGGTCATTGGTTTTTCGGTCATCAGTCGTTGCACTACTAGTCCGCGCGGATGGAGGTCAAAGGGTCCACCGCCACCGCGCGACGCACGGGAACCAGGCACGCTGCGAGTGCCGTCGCGAGCAGCACTGCCACGCCGATGGCGAACGAGGCTGGGTCCGTTCGGCCCACGCCGTACAGCATGCTCTCGAGCAGCTTGGATGCCCACCGCGCGGCAAGCGCACCCACGAGAGCGCCGGTCGCTGCCATGAGTACGCCCCGGCGAAGAACCGACGAGGCGATCGCGGACCGCGTGGCACCAAGCGCGATCCGAATGCCGATCTCCCGAGTCTGCTGCGCGACCGCATACGCCATGACGCCGTAGAGCCCGACTGCCGCCAGCACGAGCGCGAGCCCGGTGAAGATCACGAGCAGGGTCATGGTGAAGCGCGGCCCGGCGATCGAGCGCTGCATGACACTCTCGACGTTGGTCACGTTAGGCGATGGCAGGCGCGGGTCCGCCTGCGCAACGACGGTGCGGATCGACGGAATGGGATCGGCGCCGGGGGCGACGCGCACCAGCACCGCCGGCTCGTACGAATCGATCGCCGCCAGGTACATCATGGGTTGACTCGCTTCGTCCATGAGGCCGGACGTGAGCGCGTTCCCGACGACGCCGACGATCGTCATCCAGTCGCCCTGGCCGTTGTACACGACGCGGATCCGGCGACCTAACGCGGATCCCCGCGGCCAGTACTTCTTCGCGAAGCCGGCGTTGACCACCACCTGTGCCGCGGCCTTCGAGGTGTCCGTGATCGTCGAGCCTTCGACCAGTCGAATCCCCATGAAACGGAAATAGTCAGGTTCGATCCGGTTGTAATCGATGAACGAGGTGGTCCCCGCCGGGGGGAGCGGCTCGCCCTCGACCTGCAGCGCGCCAAGGAGGAAGCTCCGCCACGGCGGAACGGCCGTGGAAATCGTTAGGCCCTCGACGCCGCTCACGCGACGCATCCTCGCCGTGACATCGGCGAGGAAAGCCTGCCGCGCCAGGGTCGTGGGGTACTCCCGCCTCAGCGGAACCTGGACCGCATAGAGCCGTGACGTGTCGAAGCCGGGATCGACGGTCTGCAGGTGGAGAATGCTGCGAATGAGAAGCGTCGCGCCGACGAGCAGCACCGTGGAAACCGCCATCTCGCTCACCACGAGCACCGAGCGAAGTCGGCGCTGGCGCCTGGACTGCGATGCCGAGACCGCACCTGCCTTGAGCGCATCGTTCGCCGAGAATCGCGCGGCCTGGAACGTGCCGAGGAGCCCGACGATGATCCCGGTGAGCGCAGCGAGACCGGCCGTCACGAGCAGCGTCGTCCCGTCCATTCGCGCTTCCGCCAGCTCGGCGAGGGCATCCGGAGACATCGAGACCAGCGCGCGCATTCCGAGCCAGCCTGTCAGAAGACCGCCGACGCAGCCGGCCCCCGCGAGCAGGAGGCTCTCCGTGAGTAGTTGCCTGACGATCCGAACGCGGCTCGCGCCCATCGCCGCACGGATCGCGAGCTCACGCTGGCGCGCCGCCGTCCTCGCAAGGAGCAGATGCGCGACATTTCCGCACGCAATGAGCAGCACGAACGCCACGGCAATCGAGAGCAGCAGCAGCGACTGACGGAAGCTCACCCCCTCGCTCGGCGTCGTGAGCTTGACCGCGAAGTCGCCCGCGTCGGACGCCGTCGCCTTCTGTCCCGCGTAGATGGCGTCGAGCTCACGCTTTGCTGCGGCAATCGACACATGCGGACGGAGCCGTCCTACCAGATGGACAAAGGTGCTGTCGTTGCGCAAATCGAGCGGCAGCCACACGTCGGTGGTTCCCGTGACCTGCGGCAGCCGATAGCCGACCGGCATGACACCGATCACCGAGTACGGCTGATTGTCGAGCACAATCGACTTACCAATGATCCCGGGGTCGCTCCCGAAGCGCCCGCGCCAGAACGACTCGCTCACGAGCGCGACAGGCGCGCCGTCCGAGACGTCGCGCGACGTGAACGCGCGGCCGATGGTCGGCTTGGTCCCGGTAAACGCGCTGAACGACGGTAGGACCGATGCCACATTGACGCTCGTCGGTGTGCCGTCCGCGGATCGGAGCGAACGGTCTTCGTCGGCGTATGCCTCGAACGCCTCGAAGGATCGGGCATTCTCCTTCCAGGCGCGTACGACCTGCATGCTCGGCGTCACCATCACGTTCATGCCGGTGTGGTTGCCTTGCGCCGGCTCGAGATAGACGTACGCGATGCGGTCGGCATTCGGGTACGGCAGCGGATGGAGCAGCAGTGCGTTGACGACGCTGAACACGGCCGTGTTGGCCCCGATGCCCAGTGCCAACGTGATGATGGCGACGGCGGTCCAGCCCTTCTGCCTGCCTAACGTGCGCCAGGCGAACCGGACATCGTGCACGAACGCGTCAACGAGCTGGGCCCGAGTCATGCGGCGTTCCCTCCGGGAACCGATGGCGATGCATTCGGCGCGCGCCTGGGCGACGTCGCCGAGTCGGCGAGTCGCTGCCCGGCGGGCGTCGGCCTCCGACATACCGCGGGCCATGTAGTCGCGGGCGCGCATGTCGACATGAAACGCGATTTCGTCGTCCACGTCCGCCTCGGCGCGTGGTCCCCAGAACCGCAGGTAGCGTCGCCACGTGGCCGCATGGCGGGCGTTGGGAGCGGAGGCCTGCTGTGGGTCTTCCATGCGCGGGCTCGCGGTCAGCGTGCGGCCGGGGCCGTCTCGAGCACCTTGAA
>DATCGG010000287.1:0-6782 GCA_036509075.1 Gemmatimonadaceae bacterium | reverse complement strand
AGAGTTGCCATTCGCTGACGTTGGGACGGATCGTCGTATCGAACTTTTTCGGGCCGGCTAGCATCATTGTGGTATGCAGCACCTCCTGGGCCTCGCCCGTCCGGTTGCCACAAATGCCGAGCTGGTGGCTGCCGCCCGAGGTGGCGATCGCGCCGCGCTCGGGCTTGGGCTCCACTACCTCAACGCGCTCATTGGCCGTTCCGTCGCCGCCGCTCGTGCTGCAGGCACGCTCGACGCACGACGGCCTGCAGCCAGGCGCCAATCGATTCGGGATCACGCACCGACCCGATATGGCGGATCGCCGCAAGGCACGTCTCCTGAACGGCGTCTTCAGCATCCGAGCGGTATCCCCCCACGAGGCGCACCGCGGTCGCGAAGAGGCGTGGCCGGTGGCGCTCGAGCAGAGTCCGAGCGCGGCGCGATCGCCACCTCGGGCGGCAGCCACCAGCTCGGCATTTGTGGCAACCGGACGGGCGAGGCCCAAGAGGTGCTGCATACCACAATGATGCTAGCCGGCCCGAAAAAGTTCGATACGACGATCCGTCCCAACGTCAGCGAATGGCAACTCTCAGGTCGCGCTCGCCTGCTTACCGTTGCGTAAATCGGGCACGCCTCGCATATCACCAGCCGTCCCTTGCCCCCCTCCCGGGAGAACGTATGAAAACCTCTTATGTAGCGATCCTCGCGCTCGCCCTGCCGGTGAGCCTGGTCGCGCAGCAGCCGTCCGGTGCCGGAGCCGCCAATCCGATCACGAACGCGTTTAAAAACCCGACCATGCGGTATCAGAAGAACCTGGCCCAGGCGTTCGACTCGATTCCCGAATCGAAGTTCAGCTACAAACCGACGCCCGCCCAGCTCTCGATTGGCTACATCGCCCAGCACCTCGCGGACGACAACTACTTCTTCTGCAACAATTTTGGCTCGATGAAGGGCACCCGATCCGCGGCAGACACGACAACCGCCGACTCGGTCAAGGCGAAGTGGCCCAAGGACACGCTGGTCTCGAAGCTCAAGGCGTCCTTCAAGTTCTGCGAAGATGCCTTCGCTCAGCTGGACGACGCGAAGCTGGCCGAAACCATAACGCTGACGTTCGGCGGCCAATCGCAGCAACGACCGCGCGTGTCGATGCTGATCGGCCACTCGATCGACATGGCGGACCACTACAGCCAGCTCGCGAACTACATGCGGCTGAACAACATCTTGCCGCCGACGGCGCTTCCACGGCCCAAAGCGAACTGATTGGGGTCGTTAGCCTGTAGCCATTAGTCGGTAGCTGCCGACTAATGGCTACCGGCTCACGACTGACGTCAGCGCCGCTTCGCAAGCGGAAGCACTCGCGCGACGAGCTCGTTGAGGAACGCGTCCGACTTCATGAACACGGCGAAGTGTCCGCCTCCTTCGATGGTGACGAACGCTTTTCGCGGCGCGTGAATCGAGGCCACGAAGCCTCGGGCGAGACTCGTGGGTGTAGTGAAGTCCTCGGCGCCCTGGATCACGAACACCGGGATCGCGAACTCGCCACCGAGGGCAGCCGAGTCGACCGCCTTCGTCTGGGGAACGAGCCGCTCGGCGCTCAAGCGCTGCCCCGAGAGCCAGTCGTTGACGTCTCGCGCCGTGTAGCCCGGCGCGGAGAGGGCGAGGCCTAACGTGGACGGGAGGAACCTGTCGGCGCCCTCGAACAGATTCGCCCATCGGCGCTGTACGCCATATCCCCGGCCGTCTGGCCATGGCGGCGGACCCACCTGCTCGAGCTCCGTCACCGCGCGTTGGTCACCACGGCGCTTGGCGGCTTTCAAGACCTCGTCGTAGGCGACCGTATAGTTTCTCGTCGGATCGGCGGCCACCTGACCCGTCCCGACGTACGCGTAAAAGAGGTCCGGCCGGGTCTTCACCATCAAGACGCCGAGTATCGAGCCCCACGAGTGGCCAACGAGGATGATCCGGTCCTGGTTCAGCGTCCGGCGCAGCATCTCCGCGAGCTCTATCCCATCGCGCGTCATGCGGTCGATGGTGATGGTGGGGCCAATCGTTGGTCCGGTTTTGCCCAGTGTGCGGCCCGTGCCGCGCTGATCCCATTGCACGACCGTGAAGTACCTGAGCCACGTGCGGAATCCCGCGAAACCCCACGGGTTCGTCGCATCGCCCGGTCCCCCATGGAGGAAAAGAAGAACCGGGTTTCCGCGATCTTCGCCGCGAATCGTGATCCACTGCTCGATCCCACCAATCTCCACGTATTTGCCTTCGTCGATGCCATTCGGCGCGGTGATGGCGTAATCCTTTGCGTTGCGCCGGCGGACGAACTCCAGCACGGTGTCGAGCTTCTGGAGCTCGGCGATGTTCGGAACGGGCCGAGCAGCCGTGTCCTGCGCGCAGGCCGGAGTGCCGGACAGCGCGCACGTGAGCAGCAGCGAGATCGCCGAGACGCGCTTCACATCTGTGCTACGATCACGTTAGGCATTCTCGTCCCACCTGTGGCCACGCGGATCGCGAACCGTGACCCGGCCGCGTACGGCGCCGCGGAGGATCAGGGCGCCGCCGAGCGCTGCGATGCCGGCAACGAGCGATGCGAGCAACGTCGGCAGGAGCGGCGAGCCGAGGTATGCGGAGTGGAGCTCGGTCGCGGCGACGACGATTCCCGATCCAAGCGCCGCCGTCCCGATGATGCCTAGGAGCACCCGAAGGCCGGGGCCGAGATTGGCTGTTCGCTGTGACATTGAGGCCAATTATGCAGCGCGGGTCGCCTCCAAACCACCTCGCCGGGACGGCACGGGTGCAGAAGTTCTACGATCGCACCACCTTGAGACACCGGGTCAGGATGACGCCGTCTCCAAACGACGAGAAGGGCGCGCGGCGGCGTGATGGCCACCGAGCTGCCAGCCGTTCGACGCGAACCACGAAGTCAGGTGACCGTCCGATGCGCCGCGAGCGAAGCCGCCCTGGTGAACAACCGCGAGATGCCGGACAAATTCGCTGCGCTCGACTCACCGAGCTCATCCTCGGCATCGAGAATGTGAAGGACGTCCGAACCCTCAGGCCAGCTTCAGCGCGCCGCGATCGGAACGGCGAGCGAGTAACGGAGACGAGACCTTTGGCGTTAGGTGGCATCCGTCGCCCAATCGGAGTCATCGCGTGAAGGCCAAGGCGGTTGTAAGGCCCCACCGCTGACACGCGGCCAACCCTGGCGGGACAACGTCTGTCTCAGGGGTGACTGCGGGACCACTGGTCGCCGACGAAATGGTTCGCTTGCACCCGAATGCGGCGAGATCCGATCGCGCGTGTGGATCGTTGCCTAACGAGGACCCGAATAGTGCTGAGACGTGGACTTCGCGTGGCCCTAATCGCCCTTCCCCTCACCGGAGCACTGGCTCAGGAACCTTCACCGACCTCGCGGGAACCGCGGCTTTGGGTCGCCCGAAACGGCAACGCTCGGGTGTTCATCTTCGGCTTCGGAGAGGCAAAGGACACCTCGTGGCTCACCCCTACCATCCGTCGTGCGCTCGACCAGAGCTCCCAGCTGTGGCTGGAGACGGCCGGATCAGCGCCGCCAGGCACCCAGACCCCCGCCGAACGAGAGGCGGCTGCCGAGCGCATGAAACGACTCGCTCACGAATCGGGACGCACCTTCTTCGACGTGTTGGAGCCGCCGGTGCGGAGACGGACCTTAACTTGGCTCGCGGAGCTCGGAATCAAGAGAGACTCGGTGGAGACACTGCGCCCGTGGCGAGCCTTCAGCGTCCTCGTGTCGGCATTCTGGTCCACGCGCCATATGTCCTACACGCCGGTCGACGTCGACGCGGTACTCCTGGAGATGGCGCAGGCCGCTGGGAAGCGCGTCGAGTACGAGATGCCGACCAGGGAGGCGTTCGCGACCTTCATGGCTGTGATGCCGGACCGGGCGCAGAGCCAGTACATCGATTGGCTCCTGGATTTTCTCGACGACTACGGCAAAGGGCGCAACGACTCGACCGAGGCATTCAGCTGGATCACTGGGAATCCAGGACAGGGTCCGATGCGGTCTCTCGATCGCATGCGGACGAAGACGCCCGAGCTCTATCAAATAATGCAGCCGCAGCGGAACAGCTGGTGGGCGCGAAAGGCCTACGAGCTCCTCGCGACCGGAGGAACCCATTTCATCGCGATTGGGCAGTTGCACGTGTTGGGGTCCGATGGCGTTCCCCGTCAGCTCGAGCGGCTCGGGGTTCAGGTAGAGTCGCGGCCGTGATCTGACGAAGGCCCGGCTCGTTTACGCGCACGGTGGCGTCGGTTGGGGCGCTACCAGTCCGTCGCGATATACGCCGCGGCTCAGCGACGACCACGCACCGGTTGCCGGTCCACGTAACGAAACTCGATCACGAACACCCGTCTCCCCGGGCCATGCTTGGCGACCTTGAGGAGATCGACAATGCCCACGAACCCCGATCGACGGGCAAGCTCCGGCGTGACATCGGCCAGGGAGACCTCGAAGATCTTCGTCACGAGAATCTCGCCGGGCGGGAGCGCGTATCGACCGCCGACCTTCACGTGTGGTCGCTGCCACAGACGGATGGTGGTGGTGATCTCGCCTCGGCGAATGCGGTCGCGGAGCGCTCGGATGAATTGCACGGCCCTGGGGCCTAACGCGGAAATTCAGGCGATTGCCTGACGCGCTCGGCCTGACCAAGGTGACGGTGATTGTGGCGGGTGATGACCTGGAGTCCCGTGCCGACGGTGAATCGGAGCAGTGGCAGGAACGGACTCCGGAATCGCACGCGATTGATGTCGTGGCCCCGGGCGCGGGTGATGAGGCCGCGCACCCTCGCGTTACTCGCGATGAACCGGTCGAGAATCGTCGAATCGACCTCCTTCGCCCGAGGCACGATCTTGCCTGGCGCACGGGCGCGCTTCTGCTGGGTCGCCGGTTCGATGTACGCCCGAATGAACCAGCGCCCGAGCCAGCCCGGCGTGATCTCCGCAACAGGTCCGCTCGCTGGGACGCCTAACGCCTCTGTCAATGGCTCGACGTAGACTTCGTTCGCCAGCGAGAGGTGCTCCAGGCACTGGCCAATGCTCCACGTCCCAGGATGCGATCGCCAGTTGAGCTGCCCGATGGTGAGTCCCCTGGCAAGCGCGATGGCGCGCGCATCGGCCGCGTCGAGATCGGCCGCAAGGCGCCGGCACCAGGTCGGAATGGCGGCTGCGTCGACAGGTTCACGCAGCGCCTGGGTCATGCGGACGGGCGGCCGCCAAAAGAGATGACGTTGCCGTCCGGGTCCTCGATGTAGAAGTCCTTCGTGCCCCACTCCGTCGCGGTGAGCGGCCTGAGGATCGATATGCCGTTCGCTACGCACTGCTCGTAGAACGCTTCGATGCCTGCCACGCCGGCCGCAGCATCGAGATGCTCTTCGTCGCGTCGATACTGGCGTTCGGCGGGCCTCTTCGGCGCTTCCTTCAGATGGAGCTCCAGCCCGTCCAGCTCCCCAATCGCGTAGAACCCCTCCCACGGCTCACCGAAGGTGAAGCCGAGCTTCCGGTAGTAGGTCATCGCCCGCTCGAGGTCATCGACCAGAAACTGGGGAGCGAACGACGTCAACCGTGGCTTTACTTGGAGGTCGGGCATTTTCCTCTCTGGCTTGGGATGTAGCATATTCGCGTCGCCCGCAGAATTCGGCCACCCAGCCACACCGAGAATCGTCGATGTCCATCCGCACCGGCATTTCGTGTCTGTCCATGATCGCAGCGCTCGCGGGTTTTGGCGTCGCGCGAGCCACGACCACCGCGCCTGCGGCAGTTGCGCCGAGCGGTGTTGGCCACGAACGGACTCGGCTGCCGTCGACCACGATCGACGATTCCTTGAGAATCCTCTACATCGGCCGGCCCGCGGGTTGGGAGCATTACGAGCTCGCACCAAACGATGGCGGTATGAAGCTGACGTCGGACTACGACTACGTCGACCGCGGCCGACGCAATCACACGCAGCTGACCCTCGCCACCGGGAAGGATTATGCGTTGAGGACGTTCGAGACGGTGCGGCTTACCGACACCAGCCGCACTGTCACCGCGTCGGTCGAGCTCGATGGGGCGCGCGCGAAGGTGACTCGGAACGGCAAAGCCGCGGATGTCCCCGTCCCTCCCGTCGCGTACGCCGCATTCTCGTACTTCCCTACGGCGCAGCATCTCGCACTCGTCCGCTACTGGGAGTCGCACGGAAGCCCGAAGACGATCGCGGTCGTTCCGGGAGATCCAAATCCTGTGACGATCAAGAAACGAGGCATCGACACCGTTGGCTCCGGGGCGAATCGCACCGTGCTCACGCGATACACGATCGATGGCGTGATGTGGGGAATCAATTACCTGTGGCTCGACGGCAACGGACGCCTTGCCATGTTCGCGACCGGCGGAGGGGCCGGCTTGTCGTTCAAGACGATTCGCGCTGCACTGATGCCGTTGCGAAACGAGCTGATGGAAGTCGCCACGCGAGCACAGATGGCGGAGCTCCTGGAGATCACGTCGCGAACGAAGCCGTCGGCTGAGGGGAGCCTCGCGCTCGTCGGCGCGACCCTGGTGGACGCGACCGGCGCACCTGCCTTACCTAACGCGACTGTCGTGGTCGAGAAGGGTCGTATCATCGCCGCCGGCCCGAGCGCAAGCACGACGGTGCCGGCGAGCGCTCGTCGAATCGACGTCGCGGGGAAGACGATCATCCCCGGCCTCTGGGACAGCCACGCGCATCTGCACCAGATCGAATGGATCCCGACGTACATCGCGGCCGGCGTCACGTCAGTGCGCGACATGGGCTCGGAGTG
>DATCGG010000286.1:0-4822 GCA_036509075.1 Gemmatimonadaceae bacterium | reverse complement strand
ATTCGGGAGTATCGAAGTTGGCGGGCACCACCATTCTTTGGACCAGTGCAGGCAGTCCTCATCCCGCCACCTCGAGGTGCACCACATGCGGTACGCACTCGTCACTGGTAGCCCATCACACGCGCTGCGGCGCGCAGTGCTCGTCGCGTCGGTCGTCGTGGCTCCCGCGGCGGCGCGACCCGTTGCCGCGCAGGCTGTCCCGAACCGTGAAGCGGCGCTCGAAGTGCGGAAGCGGTTCGTGATGGACCTGGACACGCTGCAGAGCAAATTTCTCGCGCTCAGTGACGCGATTCCCGCCGATAAGTACGCGTGGCGTCCGGGGCCTGGCGTGCGATCGGTCGGCGAGGTGTTCATGCACGTCGCGAGCGAGTACTACGTGTACGCGCCGATGTCCTATGGCGGAGCGCGATCGCCAGTGATCCCTCGCGGGCAGGACTCGTTCAAGACGTTCGAGTCGAAATCGACGAAGGCGGACGTGCAGAAGCATCTCAAGGAAGGCTTTGCCTACGCGAAGCAGACGATCGAAGGGCTGGATCCGGCGGCGATCACCGGCACGCAGAAGATGTTCGGCGGAGACCACACGATCATCGAGACGTCGTTCATCATGACCGACGACCTCCACGAGCATCTCGGGCAGCTCATCGCCTACGCGCGCATGAACGGTGTGGCGCCGCCTTGGAGTAAATAGGCGGCAGGCGCAGGCGGCAGGCGGCAGGCGACTGCCCGATTCCCGATTCCCGCTTCCCGATTCCCTATTCCCGACTCAACAGCGCCGCCCCAAACACGCCAGCGCTGTCACCCAACGTGGGACGGAGAAGCTCGGTGCGGAGGTCGGGGTTGAAGAGCTGCCGGCGGATCGCGTCGCGTGTGACAGGGTCATACAGCCGCTCGATGTTGCCCACGCCGCCGCCGATCACGATCGCGTCGGGGTCGAGGATATTGATCACCGCTGCAATGGCCTCGCCGAACTTGTCGGTGAGTCTGCGCAGCGTCGCTTCTGCGGCAGCATCATCGTGCGCGGCGCGGTCCACGATGTCTGCGAGTGCGCGACGGGCGCCGGTTCGCGATTCGTAGAATCGCTCGAGTGCGGGGCCCGAGATGACTGTCTCGACGCATCCGGCACGCCCGCAGTAGCACGGTGCGGTCTCACCGCAGATCGGGTTGTGGCCCCACTCGCCCGCGATGCCATGCAGCCCATCGAGGACCCGGCGGTGCACGACAAGGCCGCCTCCGACGCCGGTGCCGAGGATCAGGCCGACGACGACGTCGCGGCCACGCGCGGCGCCAAGGGTCGCCTCGGCCAGCGCAAAGCAATTCGCATCGTTGGCGAGGCGAGTTGCCATGCCTAACGCGGCGGCCAGGTCCCGGCCCAATGGCTGCCCGTTCAGGCAGGTCGTGTTCGAGTTCTTCAAGGTGCCCGTGGCGGGCTCAATGGCCCCCGGCGTACCCACGCCAATCACAGCCGGCCTCACGCCGCGCGACGCCGCCTCGAGCTGCTCGACGACGAGGCGTACCCGGCCCACGATGTGGGCGTAGCCCGAGGCGCTTTCCGTCGCAACGCGCGTTCGGGCGATGACGCGATCGGGATCCGCCGCGCTGACCACCACGCCTTCGATCTTGGTGCCGCCGAGGTCAATGCCCCAGAGGCGATCATCGCGAGTCATGGGTCAAGGTAGCCGGCGAGGGCAACCGACTGCAATTTCGTCTCGGCTCTTACCTCGAACGGAGCGAATGACGATCCGAAAGCTGGTTGTCCTGCTGCTCGCCGCCGCCGTGTGCGGTGTCGCGATCACCTCCGCCGTCCGGAACCCGGAGCACGCGGACCTCGACGCGGCCGCGCGGCGCGGCGTGCCAGGCAAGTTCGTGACGTTAGGCGACGGCGTCACGCACTATGATGTGCAGGGACCGGACAGCGGGCAGCGGGTGCTCCTCGCACACGGCTTTTCCGTGCCGTCATACATCTGGGATTCGACCGTCACGGCGCTCGTCGGTGCTGGATTCCGGGTGGCGCGCTACGACTACTACGGGCGGGGCTTTTCCGATCGGCCCAACGTTCGGTATACGGCGGACCTCTTCGACCGCCAGATGCTGCAGCTCCTCGACTCGCTCGGATGGACAGGACCGGTGGACATCGTGGGGCTGTCGATGGGCGGTCCGGTGACCGCGGAGTTCACGGGGCGCCATCCGGAGCGCGTGCGGTCGCTCACCCTGGTCGACCCGGCCATGGGATCGCGCGATGCACCGCCGCTGATGTTCCGTCTTCCGCTGGTTGGCCAAACCCTCTGGCAGGGGTACGCGGTGCCACCGATGGCGGCCGGCCAGCTCTCGGATTTCGTCGAGCCGGCGAAGTGGCCC
Source organism: Gemmatimonadaceae bacterium (assembly GCA_036509075.1). GTDB lineage: Bacteria > Gemmatimonadota > Gemmatimonadetes > Gemmatimonadales > Gemmatimonadaceae > JAJKIV01. The sequence continues at coordinate 2,467 of DATCGG010000286.1, read as the reverse complement.
GACTGGCCGGACCGCTATCGCGTCCAGATGCAATACCATGGTTTTGGCCGAGCGCTGCTATCCACGTTGACGGAGGGCGCCGCCGGCGCGCCGCTCGACTCCGTCTACGCGCGTGTTGGCGCGTTAGGCAAGCCGACGCTGCTCATCTGGGGGACGCAGGACAGTACGGTGCCGATCAAGTACGCGGACAGCGTGCGGAAGGACATTCCGCAGGCGCAGTACGCTCCGATCGAGCGCGCCGGGCATCTGCCGCACATGGAGCGGACAGACGTTGTGAATCCGCTGTTGATTTCGTTTCTGCGAAAGTAGGCGGCAGGCGGCAGGCGCCAGTCGCCTGCATTTAGGCAGTTCTACGCAACGAATCATCCTCCGCCCGCGGCAGATACACCGAGAAGCGAGTCCCTCGGCCTGGCGTCGTGTCCACGCGGATCGTGCCACCGGTCTGCTCGACGATGCCGTACACCGTCGACAGGCCGAGGCCCGTGCCGAGACCCTGTGGCTTCGTGGTCACGAACGGTTCGAAGATGTGCGGCAGAACGGACGGATCGATGCCCGTCCCCGTGTCTTCGATGAGGATGCGCACGTACGCACCGGGAGAGAGGCCCACGGACGCGCTTGCGTGGCCGCTGTCGAGCACGATGTTCCCCGTGCGCAGCCGAAGTGTGCCCCCGTTAGGCATCGCATCGCGTGCATTCACGCCGAGGTTCATGAGCACGCGCTCGAGCTGACCCGGATCCGCGAACACCTGCCATGTTTCGGCGGCCAGCTCGGTCTCCACCCGGATGTCGGTGCCCATGACGCGCCGCAGCATTCCGAGGAACGACGTGATCTGGTGATTCACGTCGAGGCGCTGTGGCTGCAGGACCTGCTTGCGGCTGAAGGCAAGCAGCTGCTGCGTCAACTCGCTGGCTCGCCGCGACGCCTTCAGGATCTCCTGCGCATCCGCGTGAGATTGGCTGGTTGCCGGCAGATCGGTCGTGATCATCGAGGCGCAACTCTGGATGATCGTGAGCAGGTTGTTGAAATCATGCGCGACGCTGGCTGCCAGGCGCCCGACCGCCTGCATCTTCTCGGCCTGGTGCAGCCGGGCTTCGAGCTCGCGTCGCGCCGTCAGATCCTTCGCGATCCCGTACATGCCGACGACGTTGCCGTCGACCACGATCGGGAGGGCCGTGATGGCGACCTCGATGCGACGGCCGCTCTTGTGGAGGATCGTCTCATCGTAGCTCGTGCCGACGCCGGTCATGACCCGGCGGAATCGCTCGAGCGTCTTCATGCGATTCTCCGGCACGATGAGCGGCGCGAACGGCTTTCCGATCAACTCCTCGGGTGAGTAACCAGTGAGTCCCTCGCAGGCCGCGTTGGCGCTGACGAAGCGGCCTTCGCGGTCGAACGAGTACACCGCGTCGGGGTGGTGATCGAACAGGGATCGATACCGCTGCTCGCTCTCCCGCAACCGGGCCGCGACAGTGCGGCGTTCGGTGACGTCCTGGAAGAAGATCGCGAGCCCGCCCGCATACGGATAAATCCGATTCTCGAACCACTTGCCATACGGCGCGTAGTACGCCTCGATCTGATGCGGTGTCCCGTCGGCGGCGGCCCGCTCGTATTCCTGCTGAAACGGCTGCCCGACACCCTCGGGGAATTCCGTCCAGATGTGCTTCCCGATGAGGTAGGCCGGATCGCGGTTGAACATCTGCGCGGCGTGCGCGTTCACGTAGGTGTAGCACCAGGCGGCGTCAAGCGCGACGAACCCATCGCTCGTGGCCTCGAGCACCCGCGTCAGCGTTTCACACGTTTGCTCCGCCTGCCGCCGGCGACGGATCAACTCCCCCATCAGCGACCGGATTCCGGTGTACAACGCGTTCACGTGGGCGTCGGGATCCGGCGGCATGTCCGCGAGCCGCGCCTCGAGCCTGGTGATACGCTCCTGAAGCGGATCCTCGCGTACGGGCACGTCCGTCCCGCGGTCACCCGCTGGCGGGTCACGACGATCGCTCACGATTCGGTTGCCATCTTCTTCGGGGGCTACCATTGCATCGCTCTCGTACTCGTCGACCGGTCCAGTATGTAATAACGGGTTTGGTCGTGTCGAGGTGCGTGTTTCTAACGTAGTATGCGCGTCGCTCGTATTGTTCGTGCTCGATCGCTAGCGGTTCACCACGTTGCCCTCCCTCTATGCGCCTCCGTCACGTTGCCCTCGTCGCCGCCGCGACCGCTTTCCCGTCGCTCACCGCCCGACCCGCTGCTGGTCAGGAGCCGAAGAAGCTCACGGCAGAGGATTATGCCCGGGCCGAGAAGTTCCTGGGCACCAACACGGTACCGCTGGTGGCGGGCCTGGGATTCCGGCCGACATGGTTGGAGAATGGGCGGCTCTGGTATCGGACGACTGTGGCGACCGGAAGCGCGTTCATCATCGTGGACCCGGCGAAACGCACGCGCGAGCCGCTCTTCGACCAGACTCGGC
>DATCGG010000285.1:0-4889 GCA_036509075.1 Gemmatimonadaceae bacterium | reverse complement strand
CCCATCGTGCCCACCCCTCCAACTCCCCGAACAGTCGATCGACGGACGTTCATTCGCGACGGCAGCTCACTCGCCGCGCTCGCGTGCAGCAGTCCACGGATCTGGCGTGCGTTAGACGCGTCGCGAGCCGCGGCGGCCCGCATCCAGTTCGGATGCGCGGCGATCACGTGGGGCGGCAACGACCCGCAAGCGATCGACGACATCGCCGACCTGGGCTTCGGCGGGATCCAGCTCCGGGATTCCGCCGTCCGCCGATGGGGCGAAAAGCCCGACGAGCTGAAGGCCCTGCTGGCGGCGCGAAAGCTCACGCTCGTCGCGCTGTCGAGCGGGAGCGTGACACTCGATCCGGCCAAGCTCGACGCGAACCTCGCGCTCCACGTGAGCAACGCGCGTTTCCTGCGTCAGGTCGGCGGACTTTATCTGCAGGTGACCGATGAGCGGCCCGCTGGCCGCGAGCCGTCCGCGGACGATTATCGCCGCATGGGATGGGCGCTCACCGAGCTTGGTCGGCGCACCGCGGATATTGGCGTAACCCTCGCGTTGCACCCACACATGGGTGCCCTGAGTCAGTCGCCTGGCGACATCCGCCGAGTGATGGACGCGTCGGATTCTCGGCTCGTGAGGATGGAGCTGGACGTCGCGCACTATGCCCAGGGCGGCGGTGACCCGGCGGAGGGCGTGCGTACTTATGCGGGTCGGTTGCTCTTCCTCCACATCAAGGATGTCGAGAGCCCTGTAACGGGCCGCGGGCCCGAGTCGTATCGGTTCGTCGAGCTTGGGCGTGGCCGCGTAAATCTCCCGGCGGTGTTCCAGGCGCTGAAGTCGGTCGGATTCGACGGATGGGCCGTGGTCGAGCTCGACGAGGTGCCTGACGGCGCGAGGACGCCGAAGGAGTCGGCCGAGATCTCGAAGCAGTACCTCCGGGGGTTGGGTCTTATCGAATTCTGACAATTCGTCGGGACGAGCCTTGTCATCCTGAGCGAAGCGAAGGATCGCGCTTGTCCCGACCGAGGGTGCTCTACCGGGAAGATCGCGATCCCTCGCCTGACGGCTCGGGATGACACACGCTCTGTCGCCTGTCGCCTGTCGCCTGTCGCCTGCTTCCCGCTTCCCGTTGCTCATGACCTGGTTCGACTACCTTGGCCGCGATCTGCGGCAGGCCACGCGCGCGATCGTCCGCATGCCGGTGCTCGCCACGGTCGTGGTGGTATCGCTCGCGATCGGCATCGGCGTCAACGCTGCGATCTTTTCGTGGATCCAGGGGCTCGTGTTCAAGCCGCTCCCGGGCGTTCGCGACGCGGCGAGCTTCCAGCTGATCGAGCCGCGAAGCGACATCGGGTCGCACGTCGGCACGTCATGGCTCGAGTACCGTGACCTGCGCGAGCGGCTGACGTCGTTCCGCGAGATCCTGGCGTACAAGATGGTGCCGCTGACGATCGGGACGCCGCCGAACACGGTCAGGGCGTACGGACAGCTCGTCTCCGCCAACTACTTCCGGGCGCTCGGGCTCGAGCCATCGTTAGGCCGGTTCCCGACTCCCGACGAGGTGTCGGTACCGGGAGGCCAGCCCGTCGTGGTCGTCTCGGATGGGTTCTGGAAGACGCGGCTGGGCGGCGCATCGGACGTCGTGGGGCGCGGGATCGTGGTCAACGGGCAGGACCTCACCGTCATTGGCGTCGCCCCGCCCAAGTTCCAGGGCACGGTGACGATGCTCGACTTCGATCTCTGGATCCCGGCGACGATGGCGCCGGTGCTGTTCACAGGGTCGCGAGAGCTCGAGGACCGCGCCTCGCGCGGATACGATATGCTGGCGCGGCTCAGACCTAACGCGACGCGCGAGCAGGCCGAGCGCGAGGCAACGACCGCGATGGCGGCGCTCGGACGGCTCTATCCGGCGACGAACGGCGCCGTCTCGATCGATCTCTTCCCGTTCTGGAAGACGCCACGCGGGCCACAGCAGATGCTGGTTGGCGCGCTCGCGATCCTGCAGGGCATCATGCTCGTGCTGCTGCTGGCGGTGTGCGCGAATACGGCGAACCTCATCCTCGCGCGTGCCACCGCGCGCCGCCGGGAAGTCGGCATCCGGCAGGCGTTAGGCGCGAGCCGCTGGCGGATCGTGAGCCTGCTCCTGACCGAGAGTCTCCTGCTCGCAGCGCTGGGTGCGGTGCTCGGGACATTCATCGCCGCCTGGGGAACGAACGCGCTGCGCGCCGTTCCCATGATCGGTGCCTTTCCCATCCGGTTTCAGTCGAGCCTCGACGGAACAGGACTGGCCTTCGCGATCGGGCTCGGCCTGCTGTGCGGTCTCATCTTCGGCGCCGCGCCAGCGCTTCAGCTCTCGCGCGTCAATGCGTACAGCGAGCTGCGTTCGGGGCCACGCGCGGCGCCAAAGGGACGGTTGCGGAACGCGCTCATGGGCGCGCAGGTGGCGCTCGCCGTCATCGTGCTCGTGGCGGCAGCGCTCTTCTACAGAAGCTTCAGCGAAACGCGCGGAATGGATCCCGGATTTCGCCGGGAAGGCGTGCTGCTCGCCGCGTACGACCTGAGCGGGCGGAACGCCGACTCGACCGCCGCCCGGCTCTTCGCCGCGAGGCTGCTCGACAAGGCACGCGCGCTGCCGTCGGTGGAAGCGGCCGCGATCGCGATGTCGGTACCGCTCGACATCCATGGCTTGCCCGTGCGCGCGTTCGAGCTCGAGGGGCGTGCGCGATCGGACGCCGGGCGGGACCTCGCGCTCAGCAACACGGTGACACCGGACTATTTCCGGACCATGGGAATTCCGCTTCGAGCGGGCCGCACGTTCGTGGATCTCACCGACGCGGACGCGCCGCCTCAGGCGGTGGTGAACGATGAGTTCGTGCGACAGTACGTGGCGGGCGGCGAGCCGCTCGGACGTCGTCTCACGACGCGAGGCGGGACGTACACGATCGTCGGCGTCGTGAAGACTTCCACCTACGACGCGTTCGGCGAGAAGCCGAAGCCGATCATCTACCTGTCGTATCGCGACCGGCCGGCCGGCGCCGGCGAGATTCACCTGCGCACGCGTGTGGGATCGGAGACGCTGCTCGCGCCGCAGCTGCAGCGGGTCGTGCGCGAGCTCGACCCCACGCTGCCCGTGTATGATGTGCGGACGCTCGTGGAGCACGTGGACAAGAACCTGTTCCTGCGAAAGATCCCGGCCCGGATGTTCGTCGTGCTCGGTCCGCTGCTCCTCGTGCTCGCGGCGATCGGGATCTATGCGGTGGTGGCGTACACGGTTTCGCATCGGACCGCGGAGATCGGCGTCCGCATCGCGCTTGGCGCGACGGCCGCGCGGGTTGTTAGGCAGATCGTGCGCGAGACGCTGCGCGTCGTCGGCATCGGCGCGACGGTGGGGTTTGCGCTGGCGTTCCTGGTCGCGATTCACGTTATGCGCGGCGCGCCGATCAATCTCGTGATCTTTCTCGGTGTGCCGGTGCTGCTCATGTTCGTGGCGGCGGGCGCGAGTTGGGTCCCGGCGCGCAGAGCCTCGAGAGTCGATCCTGTGGTCGCGCTCCGAGCGGAGAATTGATGCCGGGCATCCAGACCCTGCCGGCGCGGATGCAACGGAAACTGCTGCGGGATGCTCGCGGGTAGGCCTACAATGCCTTGGTCATGCGGACCAGCCTCACCGGGACCTTTGCGGTCTCGCTCGCATACGGTGTAGATCCAGCCGCCACGTACCCGAAACGCGTGTAGAACGCTGGCAGCTCGGTTCGCAGGTCCACGACGTCGATTTCCATGACGCCGCACCGCGCCGCCGTCGCATGCGCCTCGGCGGCCGATATCAGCTCGCGAGCGAGCCCCCGTCCCTGCCAGTCGGGATCGACGGACAGCATGCCGAAATAACTGTGCTCGCCGCGAATCTCCACGAAGACGGCGCCGGCCAGCGTGCCGACGGCTGGCGCATTGTCGACGGCGTCGATCACGAGAAAGCACGCGTTCGGCTTCTCGAGGCGCTCACGCAGCTCGGCCTCATCCGTGCGATCGCCGTGGAAAAGATGCGCCTCTACCACGTAAGCGCGGTTGATCACACGCGCGAGCGCAGGAATGTCGTCGATCGTTGCGAGTCTCACGGGCATGCGAACAGGAACGCGATCGACTAATCTGCTCGTCGTCACCCAAGGAGTGTCAATGCACGGGAAAGTGGTGGTGGTCACCGGAGCCAGCGGGGGCATCGGCGCTGCCGCGGCGAGCGCCGTCGCATCGCGCGGAGGTTCCCTCGCGCTCGTCGCTCGCCGGGAAGGCGAGCTGCGGGCGGTCGCAGAGCGCTGCGGAACGAACGCCCTGCCGGTTGTCGCGGACGTCACCAGGCGAGCCGATGTCCGACGCGCCATTCAGACGGCGATCGAACACTTCGGTCATGTCGACGTCCTGGTCAACAATGTCGGACGCGGGATCACGCGTCTGCCGACAGCACTCACGGACGACGACATCGACGAGATGATCCAGATCAACATCAAGTCGGTGATCTATGGCGTGCAGGAAATCCTGCCGCATTTCAAGGAGCGGGGCGGCGGCCACATCATCAACGTCTCCTCGATACTCGGTCGCATGCCGGCGACGCCGTTCCGCTCGGCGTACAACGGCGCGAAGCACTTCCTGAGCGCGATCACGTGGAACATTCGCCAGGAGCTCAGTGAATCGGCGCCGGGCGTCACGGTTTCTCTCGTGTCGCCGCCGGTCGTCGCGACCGAGTTCGGCCTGAACGCTCTCCATGGCGGGCCCGATTCGCGCAGCCTGCCGTTCCCGCAGAACGTCGACGAAGTGGGCAATGTGATTGCATGGGTGATCGACACGCGGAAGCTCGATGTCTATACGCGCCCTGGCTCCAAGCCGCGTGTGACGGAATTCCTGTCCAAGCTTGGCGA
>DATCGG010000284.1:0-7981 GCA_036509075.1 Gemmatimonadaceae bacterium | reverse complement strand
CCATGCCGTATTCGGTGAATGTTCGAGCACTCGGCTTCCTCGCCATGACGTCCGCTGTGGTGGCGTGCGGCGGTGACCGCCGCACGCCCAAGGTCGACACGTCGGCCGGCTCGGTGGGCGTCATCGACTCGGCGCCCGGTGCGGTGGCGCCGACGGTGTCGGCGGTGCTCACCGACGAGAACGTCTTTGCCCTGCTCGACACCGCGTTCTCGGCAATGATCGCCACCGACCGACTCGCGCAGCGAAAGACGACCGGTGCAGTGAACGACTTCGCGTCCAAGGCGGTGAGCGAGAACGCGGTGACGAAAAGCGGAATCAAGGCGACGGCCGACCGTTTGAATATCGCGCCGGTGCTACCGGACCGCGATGTCATCCGTGATCAGCCGGAGACGATGCGGGACCTGGAGTCGAGGAGCGGGGCCGATTTCAACCGTGCGTATCTGGACCGTGTAATCCAGGTACGAAAGGACTTGATGGACGAGATCGACGATGCGCTCGAGGATGGCGGCGTACGTCAGGAGTCCGTAAGGAAGTTCCTGAGCGACGTGCGCGTGAATCTCGACAACGGGCGGAAGGCGGCGGAGGATCTGCGGTCGAAGCAGGGATGAGCGTGTCGCCGACGCTGAACGACGACGGCCTCGGACGCTGACGCGTTCCGAGGCCGTTCGCGCTGGTGGATCCTGCGAACTCGGAGGGGGCACTCAGTCCCCCGCGCCACCGGTGTGTGTCAGTAGCGCGGGATCGTCGACTCGAAGAACGTCGCTACTTCTTCTTCGCGGCTTTCTTCGCGCCGCCGCTACTGCCGCGCTTCTCGGCCCGCTCGATCTTCCCGAGCCAGCCTTCGGCAGCAGCGAGGGCTTTCTTCTTACTGCCGTGACTCGCGTCGCCGAAGAACGCGCGGTGCTTCGGGCGCCACGTCCCGTTCTTGTCACGCGCATAGCCGAAGCGTGCGAAGAACCCGTGGGTGCGAGTGGACTCCTGGTCGATCCGGCTGATGCCGGGGCGCTTGGCGCCTGACGCGGCGCGCTTGCGAGTAGTGGTAGCCATACGACTAAGATAGTGTCAACTGGCGTCGAATCAATAGCGATGCCTAACAGCCTAACGGCCTAACGGGGAAACGCCGTGGCCGGCCCGCTCGTCGTTAACCTGCCGTTAAGCTGCGCCCCCGCGACGGACGCCTTGTCATAACGCGGGAGACGCCCACAACGTACAGCCGCCAGTTCCCCTTGGTCTCATGCCAGCGGGGTCGTCGATGTCCCGGCGTCAGGCAGCGCCAGTTAAATGATGCCAATCCCGTTACTCAGCGGTCAGTTGTTTGGCTCCGCGATGCTGGTGTTCGTGCTGGCCATCGTGCCGGCCGTCGTGGCGTGGTGGAACGATCGGCACCTGCTGGGCAAAGCAGACGATCCGGCGCTGCCCGAGCTGCTCGCGAACCGCCGCCGAGTAAACGTTCGTATCATTGCCGTCGCCGCCGCGCTGATGATCGTGCTCGGCGGAGCCGACGCCGCGTGGGGCATCCCGCTCTTCCTCGTCTTCCTGATCGCGGCCGCGTATCCACTCCGCACGCGCGTGCTCGGCGAGACGTGGGGATTCGGCGTGTATCTCTGGCGCACCGCAGCCTCCATCGTGGGCGGGTTCGGCTTCTGGATCGGCGTCTGCTATGCGCCGAGCATCGTGCGCTGGATCATCGAGTGGGTCGGCACCGAGCGACCCTGGCTCATTGGAGTGCTCGCGTCGATCCTGGCCGCCCTGCTCATCGCGTGGGAAGCGTGGTATCCGCGCATCTGGCTCTGGACACATGCGGGTGAGCCGCTCGCGAGCGCAGACCTCACGCCGAGATTCGACGACATCGTGCGACGAGCGGGCACGATCGTCCCGTCGGTCTATCGCGTGGGACCCCAAGGGTCACGGTTCGTGAACGCGGTGGCGCTGCCGTCGGTGCGCCGGCCGTCGGTGGCCATGGGCAACGCGCTCCTGGAGCTCCTCGACGCCGACGAGACAGCCGCGATCTTCGCGCATGAGGTGGCGCACTTCGACCACTTCACGCCGCGATACGTGCGGCGTGCTCAGCTCCTGAACCGCGCGCTCATCGTGGTGGGTGTGGTGTTGCCCGTCCTGGCGGCGTTCGCCCGAGTGCGATGGGCGCCGTGGATCGGATGGGTGTGGCCGATCGTCGTGCTCGTCGCCGTTGGCCGTCGCGCGGCGAAGAGTCAGCAATACGAGACCGAGAGCGATCTGCGGGCGGCGGCGTTATGCGGTGATCCGGAAGCGCTGGTGCGCGGGCTCGTGAAGCTGCACCTGCACGCACGGATCCCGCGACGGTACGACGTGGACATCGAGCGTGTCGCGTCGCATCCGAGCCTGGTCCGCCGGATCCAAGCCATCCGTGCCGGAGGCGCGGCAGCGGTGGAGCAGCTTGGCGCGGCGACTGTCATCCGATCGGCGCGCGAGGGTAGTTGGGTCGTTCTCGAGGACACGCGGTCGTACTGGCTCGACGGCGTGCCGGACGGCACCGAGGCTCAGCTGCCGGCGTTGCGTGACGCGGCGTCGAGCTACCGTGCGGCGAACTATCAGGATCTGGTCGAGCTTCGCGTTTCGGCGGCGGGCGACGCCAGAACGATCGCGGCGCGGACGCGCGCGGGAGATCGCTGGAGCGTGCCGATCGCGGCGGACGACGTGGCGCGCATTCAGCGGGCGCTCGACGTCGTCGACCTGCGGCTGGGAAAGGCTAGTCCGGCGCCTTCCCCCGCGGCGCCGAAAGCGATCGCCCTCGCGGCGTTTGCGGTGGCGTTCTTCGGCGGACAGGCTGGGGTCGTGCTCGTGCCGATCGTCCTCGCGATGTGGAAGCCGAGCGCGGCGGCGTTGGCCGCGCTGGGCGTGATGAGCGTTGTCCGCGCGGCGATCGGCTCACTCGTGGGAACGAGCTGGCTCGACGCTGACCTGGTTCGTATCGGACTCGCAGCAATGGCGGTGGTCGGGGCGTTTGCCATCTACACCGCGTGGCGGCTGGTACGATCCGGCGAGGCGTACAGAAACATGCGGCTGGCGATGACCGTGCTCGCCGGATTGGCGATCGTCACCGGCGGAGCCATGATCGCGCAGGCCGTTCAGATGCGTGTGCCGCTGAGTGGCGCTTCGGTTGTAGGCGCGTTCGCTACCGCTCTCTTCGGCCTGGCCGCGGCGTTGTTCACGGTGCAAGCGCGGTGGAGTCGGCCGGCTGCGTATGTCGGGTTGGTTGCGGCGTCGGGCTTCACGGCACTCAGCGTGGACCGTCGCGCATTGGCGCTGCGTCACGCGCTGGCGGAGGTCACGGCGCGGGCGACGCCCCAGTCCGAGACGCCGCTGGACGGCCAGGCGTATGCACTCCGCGTGTCTCCAGACGGAAGTCACTTCCTGGCCATGGTCACGGCCTACCGGCCCGGAGTGAGGGCAAGACCGCACTTCGTGACGGGAGGGGTCGGCGGGCGCCCGCGAGAAATCGCGGGTGCGGACGCCGAGTTCGTCGATAATGATCGGCTCCTCGTTGTCGCGACGGTCGACCGCGGACTGGAGCTGCGGCTCGAGCGCTCGGACTCGAGCGGCGTTGTGTGGGCGGACACACTTGCGGACGCTACGATGTCTGAGCCGCGCCTCATGATCGATCGCGATCATGGCACCTGGGCGGTACTGGGCAGCGACCCGGACAACGATCGCACAGCGGTGTTCACCGGCCGGATCGGGGAGAAGGGTGGCGCGCTGCGGTCGTCGATTCCGGATACGATCCCGGTGAGTGGGGAACCGATCGTGTTCGATGCGGGTGCGACGGTGATCGTGCCGACCTATCGCAGTCTGGTGGCCGCGCAGCGCTCGCCGGCCCTGTCGTTATGGACGCTGCCGTTCCTCGGCGTGGACATGCCGGCGATGGAGCTCTGGCGCATCCACGGTGATAGTGCGCGGCCGCTCACGTCGGTGCGCGGGGCGCCGCAGTGTGGCGAGCCGGTCGGCGGTACGGCAGCGTGCGCGGTTCTCCGCATGAACGCGACATCGTTCTATACGGTGGGCGCGAGCGGTGCAGTCCAGGAGGTCGCGGAGCTGTCGCACGGCGAGTTTCGGCTGGCGACGGTTGGCCCGGGCCTTCGGGTTGCGTCAGCGACGCTCGACCGGGGGATCGTGGCGGTCGACCTTGCGGCGAAGCGTCTCATTCGGATCGATCTGCCGCCTAACGGCCCGATAGCGGCCGAGGCGCGGGTCGGGCCGGGGTGGGCGGTCACGCTCGGCTATGGCCCGAATCAGCGGTCCGTTGTCAGGTCATACCGGGTACGCTGAAAACAGCGACAGGTAAAAGGTTACTGGGATTGGTTATCGGTGATTTGATCCCTCGGGAAGCCTCTCGCAGCGAGATGAGCATCCCGAGGGTTCAAGTAACCAATAACCAGCTCCAGTAACCAATTACCTGTGGCTGTTATCACTGACCGCCTTTCCGCCTAACAATTCCTTTGCTTCTGCCTGACGCCGATCGAGCTCGGCTCTCAGTGTCTTGTACCGGTCGATCGCGTCGCGGCCGATCTTCTGATCCGCCTGCGTCGTCAGCGAGTAGAGGTACTGGATGTGCGCCTGCAGCTCCGGCTTGCTGTAGCGGACGGCAGGCGTCACGAGCTTTTCGCGGAGCGCGTCGAGGCGGCGAAGCGTGTCGGCGGCGCCACCCGCGTTCTTGAGGCGCTGGCGAGCCGAGTCGACCGTCGCGACGAGCTGATTCACCTCCGTCACCATGTCACGGACGCGCATGTTGTGCTGGAGCTGCTCGTGCAGGTCGGCGATCGTCACGCCGTCTTTTGCCTCACGCGGGTCGATCAATACCGTGAGCGGCTGCGTCATGGTCTTCCCGCCGGCCGCGAGTCGGACGGTGTAGCTCCCCGGCACGATGACCGGGCCGTTTCCTCGGCTGCCACCGCCGCCGCGGTCGATCGGTGGGGCGAGCGTCAGGTCCCACGTGAAGCGGTCGAGGCCGGCGACGTTAGGTAGACGTGGCGTCCCGACCGTCACCATCTCCGGCGCGCGCATTCCCGGCTGGTCGGGCGTCTGCTCCCGCTGCCCGGCGCCCTCGCTCGAGAACCGGCGAATCACGGTACCGCTCGCGTCCACGACCTCGAGCGTGATCGGTCCGGTCGTACCGTTAGGCACCCAGTAGTCGATCATGGCGCCCGGCGGCGGATACTGCGGGTCCGATGGGTTCGAGCGGTTGGATTCGACACCACCGAAGCCTGAGGTGTAGCGGAAGCGATGCGTTTCTCTGGGCTTGAAGAGGTACACACCGGGAACCGGGAACTGGGAACCGGGAACTGTGGCTCCTCGAGGAGTCTCGGTTCCCTGTTCCCGGTTCCCTGTTCCCGCTACGACGTCGCTCAGCTGATGCAACGGCGTTAGGTCGTCCAGAATCCAGAACCCCCGTCCCTGCGTCGCGAGCACCAGGTCCTTCTTGTGGATCTTGAGGTCCGTCACCGGCGTCGCCGGCAGGTTGAGTTGCAGCGGCTGCCAGCGCTTCCCGTTGTCGAACGACACGTACATCCCGAACTCGGTGCCCGCGAACAGCAGGCCTTCACGGTCGGGATCCTCTCGCGCGACGCGCGTCGGTTCGTTGTTGCGGATGCCATTCGTGCCATTGGTTAGGCGCGTCCACGTCCTGCCGTAGTCATCGGTCCGCCAGATGTACGGCTGGAAGTCGCCTAACTGGTAGCACAGCACCGAGTAGTACGCCGACCCTTTGCGATGAGGGGACGGGTCGATGCTCTGAACGCGGCAGCCCGGCGGCTGGGCCTTCGGTGTGACGTTCGACCAGGTCTTACCGTTGTCGCGCGTGACGTAAAACGGACCATCGTTCGCGCCGGTCCAGATCACGCCCGCCTCGAGCGGCGACTCCTCGATCGCGTAGATGACGCTGTAGTACTCCTCGCCCGTGACGTCGATCGTGATCGGCTCACCGGATGGGCGGTCCTGGTACTTTGGGTCGTTCGCCGTCAGGTCCGGCGAGATCTTCTCCCACGTCACCCCCTCGTCCCGCGTGCGGTGCACGTACTGGGACCCGTAGTAGATCGTACGCGGGTCGTGCGGCGAGATCTCCATCGGCGACACACGCTGGAACCGGAAGATGAGATCCTTGCCCGGGTTCCCGTACAGCGATTGCGCGCCGACCCAGTATTGCTTTTCCTGCCCGGTCTTGAGGCTCATGCGGGAGAACTGTCCCTTGCACGAACCGTAGACGGTGTCGGCGTTCGTCGGGTGTGGCGTGATCGGACCGGTCTCGCATCCGGGTCCCGTGCGCCACGCCTGCGCAGGGTCATCGAGGCTTCCGCTCCACGTCGGCAGGCTCGGCACGACCAGTGTCGAGTTATCCTGCTGCGCGCCGTAGAGCCGATACGGGAACTGGTTGTCCAGGTAGACCTGATAGATCTCCGCGGTCGGCTGGTTGTACTGCGTGCTCCACGTGCGTCCGCCGTTGAGCGAGACGTTGGCGCCGCCGTCGTTCGACTGGATCATCACGTCCGAGTTGTTCGGATTGATCCACATGTCGTGGTTGTCGCCGTGTGGCACGCGCATCGTCTGCCACGTCTTGCCCGCGTCGGACGACCGGTAGTAGCCCTCGGAGCCCGCGTAGACGACGTCGGCGTTCTTCGGGTCGGCGGTGATGGTCGTGTAGTAGAAGGGCCGAGTGATGATCTGGGCGAACGTGCTGGCGAGCTGGAACGACTGGCCGCCATCATCGGAGCGATAGAGTCCGCTGCCCGGCTTCGCCTCGATCAGCACGTAGATGCGGTTCGGGTTCGCGTTCGAGACCGCGATGTTCGCCTTGCCCACGAGTTCGTCAGGTAGGCCATTCGTGACCTTCGTCCAGCTGTCGCCACCGTCGGTGCTCCTGTAGATCCCGCCCTCGCGTGCGCCGGAGATGATCGTCCACGGCTTGCGCTCGCCGCGCCACAGTGCGGCGAAGACCACGTTCGGGTTGCCAGGCTGGAACTCCACGTCCACGGCACCGGTGCTGTCGGACACGAAGAGAACCTTCTGCCACGACTTCCCGCCGTCCTTCGTGCGGAAGACGCCGCGGTCGGCGTTAGGCTTGAACGGGTTGCCGATCGCGGCGACGAACGCGACGTCGGGGTTCGACGGATGCACGCGGAGGCCGCCGATGTTGCCAGCATCGCGCAGCCCGACGTGCGTCCAGGTCTTGGCGGCGTCGGTGGATTTGTAGACCCCGTCGCCGATCGAGACGTTGGAGCGAAGACCGTCGGAACCGGTGCCGATGTAAACGGTGTTCGGGTCCGACTGGGACACGTCGATCGCCCCCATAGACCCGACGCCGATCTGGCCGTCGGTCACGTTCATCCACGTCTGGCCGGCATCCACGGTCTTCCACACGCCGCCGCCCGTTGAACCCATGTAGAACGTGAACGGCTGGGACGGCACACCGGTGACCGTGGTGACGCGTCCGCCGCGGGCGGGACCGAGGCTCCGGTATCGAAGCCCGGTGAGCAGCTTGGGGTCGAGCGTCCCGTTGAATGGTGCGGCTGGACGGCTGAAGACGGTCCGGGCCGGCGAGACGCCCTGGGCGATCGCGGGCTGCGGTGGGAAGACGGCCGGGATGGCGAGCGAGAGCGCGAGGTGGACGCGCCGATTGTGCATGGATCGGCCTCGAGACGGGAGACGAAAAATCTACGTCTCCGGACTCGGGCGCGTTGGGGCGGGCTCTCGAACACCGCGGAGCGGCAAACCGAAGACGGGAGACGGCAGACAACTGAAGACGGGAGACGGCAGTGGGCAGAAGGCAGATGGCAGAGAAACAAGGCCCTCTGCCTTCTGCAACCTGCGGTCTGCTGTCTTCCGTCTTCAGTTGTCTGCCGTCCGCCGTCTCACACGGCTCGTGGCGCGAACGATGCCAGCCGACGAGGCAACACCTAACGCGGTGTCAGCGCTATGGCTGAATGTTCTGATTGACCCTGAACAGATTCGT
>DATCGG010000283.1:0-6244 GCA_036509075.1 Gemmatimonadaceae bacterium | reverse complement strand
ACTTCTACGTTGCGGTCACGGCACCCAGCTACCTACCTCAGTCGAGATGCGTCCGTGATTCAGGTGGCCTCCTCGTCCAGCGCGCGCGATGTCAGCGCCATGTCCGTCCTGCGGGAAGCGCAGGAGCTTCGCTCGATTGCTGCCGCGTTCGAGTCGGCGCAGGCACAGCGACTCAGGACCGGTGAGCAGATCCGATTACTGCTCGGGAATAGGGAATCGGGAATAGGGAATCGACAAGCCAACGGCGCGGGGCGGGGTGGCGGAGCCGCCGACATCGAGGCACTCCTCGCGCGCATTCGCGCGGGTGGCCCCTCTGGGCTCGCTCCGGGCCTCGCTGACACGTACCGGCGTCAGTGGAACGAGGAGCGCGACCTCCTGCGGTTGCTCACGGAGCGAATCGCGCTGCATCCGGCGTGGCCATGGCTCGTGCGGGTTCGCGGCCTCGGTCCATCGCTTTCGGCACGACTCCTCGCGCGGCTCGAGATCGACCGTGCGCCAACGCCATCGTCGTTCTGGTCCTATTGTGGTCTCGCGACCGTTGCCGCGCACGTCTATCGATGCCCGGAGTGTGGGTACGAGCTCTCATTGCCCGATGGGCGGCACCTGCGATCGGCGCATCGCATTCCGGGCACCGGGCAGCCGTGCGGCGGGACGCTCGCGCCGATCGGCGACGGCGCGCGCCGCGTCGCGCAGCCACGCCCATCGCGCGGCGAGAACGCGCCGTACGATCGTGAGGCGAAGAAGCTCTGTTATCTCATCGGTACGTCGTTCGTTCGGCAGGGCGACGCGTACCGGCGGTACTACAACGAGCAGCGGGCCCGTCTCGACGCGTCGAAACCCGAGTGGATTCCGCGGCGTCGCCACCTCACGGCGCTCCGAATGACCGAGAAGCTGTTCCTCGCGCACCTGTGGCTCGTGTGGCGCGAGCAACTTGGCCTCCCGGTGACCGCGCCGTACGCGGACAGTCGCGACGATGTGGTGCCTGCGCCGCGCCCGTGGGCCATGGTGAGCGCCTAACGCTGCTTCCCTAACGCGCCAGGCTCGGGTTCAGTCTCCACGCCACACGCCAGGAGGGCCAACTACTCAGGTATGACCGTATGTCCACCGCGGCACCGCCGCGCTCGTGGATCGGCGAAAAAAATGATCAGGAGATCCGTATGAACCGAATGCTGTTCACGGCCGCCACGAGCCTCGTGCTCGTCACGGCCAGCGCTGCGGCGCAACAGCAGGCCACGATCACCGGCCGCGTCTCGAGCGACGCCGGGGTCGCGCTTCCCGCAGCGACCGTGTTCATAGAATCCCTCGGCATCGGCACCCAGACGGGTAACGACGGCCGCTACTCCCTGATTATCCCCGCGGCGCGCGTAACTGGACAGCGCGTCCGCCTGTCGGCACGACTCATCGGCTTTCGGGCCGACACGGCGCAGGTCGTCCTCTCGCCGGGCAACATCACTCACAATTTCGTCCTGGCGACGAATCCGCTGCGACTCGGTGAAGTCGTCGTGACGGGCGCCGGGACCGCGACGCAGACCGAGAAGCTCGGCAGCGTCCGCAACGTCGTGGAAGCGGAGCAGATCCAGAAGTCGAACGAGCCGAACGTGGTCCAGGCGCTGGCGGCGAAGGCGCCTAACGTGGAGGTCACCGAGTCCTCGGGCGAGCCGGGCGCGTCGTCCTATATTCGGATGCGCGGGGCGCGCACGATCCTGGGCAGCACGCAGCCGCTCTTCGTCGTGGACGGCGTCCCGATCGACAACTCGAGCTACTCGACCACCAACTTCAATCCGACGGATGGCCTGACGGCCGGTGAGATCGAGGGGACCGCGCAGATGAATCGCGCAATCGACCTCAATCCATCGGACATCGAGAGCATCGAGATCCTGAAGGGGCCGGCGGCGGGCGCCATCTACGGCGCGCGTGCAGGGCAGGGCGTCGTGCTCATCACCACGAAGAAGGGCAAGGCCGGCACGGCAAAGTACGGCTTCCAGAGCGCGGTGAGCTTCGACAACGTGTCGAAGGACTATCCACTGCAGCGGAGCTTCGCGCAGGGCATCAACGGCGCGAATCCGACGACGACCTGCACGCCCGGAAACGGCGCGTGCTTCAGGAGCTGGGGGCTGCCGGTGAACGGCCCGACGTACGACCACGCGACCGAGGCGTTCGACACCGGCAACACGTTCGACAACACGTTCACGGTGTCGGGCGGCACGGAGCGAACCACGTTCTACGGTTCGGCCTCATTCCTCAAGGACAACGGCCCGTTCGTCGGCCCGAACAACGAGTTCCAGCGGGCGAGCGCGCGCATCAACGGCTCGCAGCGGCTGTCGGATCGCCTCGAGCTCCGGATCAACGGTGCGTACGCGGATACCCGCGGGCATTTCACCCAGCGCGGGAACAACACGAACGGGCTGCTGCTTGGACTCCTTCGGACACCGCCGAACTTCAACAACAATCCGTATCTCGATCCGGCGACCGGGCAGCATCGGTCGTACCGGTTCCCCGAGCCGCAGGCGGGTGACGAAGCCGCCGATCGGGGCTTCAGCAACCCACTGTTCGAGCTCAACGTCCCGGAGAACACGTCCACCGTAGGACGCGTGTTCGGCAACCTCGGCCTCGACTACTCGGCCCTGTCGTGGCTCCGGTTCAACTACACGTTAGGCGCTGACTACTCCAACGACGAGCGCCTGGAGGGCGCCCCGCTCGACGGGACAGGCCCAACGGCCGGCGGACGCGTCACGGAAGGCACCATCGTCAACTTCTCGCTCGACCACAACCTGACGGGCACGGCGGAGTGGCGCGCGAACGACAACCTGGCCGGTTCGGTGACGTTAGGCCAGAACCTGAACGTCCGCAACAACCGCCAGTTCTCGGTTGTCGGTCGTGGTCTCGTGGCACCGCAGCCCTATCGGCTGGCGAACACCATCAACCGCGACCTGCCGATCGACGTCCAGACCAACATTCACAACGAGTCGTACTTTGGTCAGGCGACCGTCGACATCGCGAATCAGCTGTATCTCACCGGCGCCATTCGGAACGATGGCTCCTCGACGTTCGGCGAGGACAACCAGCGCGCATGGTTCCCGAAGGCCAGCGCGGCGTGGACGTTCACGAGCTATCTGCCGCAGCAGCGATGGGTCACCTATGGCAAGCTTCGCGCGGCGTACGGCGAAGCGGGCGTCGAGCCGCTGGCGTATCTCACGTCGAATCTCTACACCGGCACGGTGCTGCTCGCGGGCATCTCGCAGGGCACCGGGCTCTCGCCGAGCCAGGGTGGGTTCGGCGGACTGTATTCCGCCATCACGAAAGGAGCCGAGGACCTCAAGCCCGAGCGCACGAAGGAGACGGAGATCGGGTTCGACGTCGGACTGCTTCGCGACAAGGCTGACTTCAGCTTTACCTGGTACGACGGCATCAGCCAGGACGTGATCTTCCTGACGCCGCTGTCGCCATCGAGCGGCTACTATCGTCAGGCACAGAACGCGGCGAAGCTCCAGAATCGCGGCCTCGAGATGTCGCTCAACCTCCGGCCCATCACGAGAACGAATTACGGGTGGGACGTGGGGCTCAATTGGGCGCAGAACAAGAGCGAGACGCTCGAGCTGCGCGGCGTGGACTTCATCCGACTCGACCCGAACAACAACCCGCCGTTCGGCATCGTGCAGAAAGGGCAGCCGGTCGGCGTGCTGCAGGGAACCGGCTGGGCCAAATGCGGCGTCAGTCCCGACGTGGTCGGGACGACGAACATTGCCGACGCATGCGCCGGGGCGCCTCGCGGCGCCGTGTACCTCAACGCCGCCGGCTTCCCGATTCTCGATCCGACCGAGCGAATCATCGGTGATCCCAACCCGGATTGGACCGGGAGCATTCGCACCGGGTTCCACTACAAGACGTTAGGCATCTCCGCGCTGTTCGACCTCCGGCACGGTGGCCAGATGAGCGACGGTACGCGCGGTGCGCTCCGGAGCTACGGCACGCACAAGGACACGGAGAGCCGCGCGACGTGCGTCACGCAGGCTGGCGTGCTGACGTGCACCGGCAACGAGAAGAGCTGGGGCACGTCGAACTGGTACCCTGGTCCGGTGGTGGGCCCGGGCGTCGATCCAGCAACGGGGAAGGGCAGAGCCGTCCCGATCGGCGAGAACTGGTGGCGCGTGAACGGCGCGTCCGACAACTGCGTGTTCAGCGGCGCTCGTGAGGCGTGCGTCGAAGACGCGGGATACACGAAGCTGCGCGAGGTCTCGCTCACGTGGAACGTCGACCCGCGGCTCGTCCGTCGCGTGATCGGCGTCGAGAACATGGAGCTGCGTTTCGCCGGGCGGAACCTGTTCACGTGGACCAAGTACGGCGGATACGACCCCGAGACGAATCTCGGCGGCGCCATTCAGGGCACGCGCGGGATCGACTACTTCAACATGCCGCAGACACGGTCGTTCGTGTTCAGCGTCAACCTCACCAAGTGACGAGGAGGCCAGCATGCGACGGACAGTAGCAGCGCTCCTCGGTGCCGTGTTGATCGGCGCGAGCGCGGGAGGGTGCAAGGACTTCCTCAGCAAGGAGGACGTCGCGCAGGACCCGAATAACCCGACGAAGGCGACGCGCGATCAACTGCTGATTTCCGCGCAGACCGCGTTGTTCGGATTGCAGGAGTCGGGGGTCGCGCAGACCGCGTGCATGTGGATGCAGCAGTGCGCGGGCACCGGCGGGCGCTTCGTCGAGCAGCGGGGGACGAACTATCAGCGCCTGACGAGTGACTACAACAACGACTTCTCACAGCTGTACATCGGCGCGGGGCTCGTGGATCTGCGAAAGATCCAGGCGAACGCCGACGCCGCGGGCGACAAGGTGTACGTCGGCGTCGCGAAAGTGCTCGAGGCGTTTCTCATTGGCTTCGGTGCGGACGCGTGGGGAAACATTCCGTACAGCGAGGCGGCCGGCACCAACGGGTCACCGAAATTCGACAACCAGCTCGAAGTCTACGCCGCGCTGCAGACACTGCTGTCGAGCGCGATCACCGATCTGGATGGGGCGGGGAACGGCCCTGGCGCGTTCGACCTCGTGTACGGCGGCGACAAGGCGAAGTGGAAGGCGGCCGCGTACACACTCAAGGCGCGGTACTACATGCACACCGCCGAGGGGCCGACGCGCGGCACGTTCGTGGCCGAGGCGTATCAGAACGCGATCACGGCGGCCACGAGCGGGATCGAGAGCGCGGAGGGCGACTTCCGGGCCTTTCACGGGCCGGCGACGTCCGAGCGAAATATCTGGTATCAGTTCTTCACGGCGTCGGGGTTCGGGAACGACCTCGTGGCCGGGGCGAGGCTCGTCGATCTCATGAAGGCGCGCAACGATCCACGGCTGAGCGCGTACTTTCTGCCTAACGAGCTTGGCGACTACGGCGGTCTCGATGTCAACACGTCGACGCCGGCAAACCAGATCTCGGCGCTCAATCTCGAGCCGGAGTATCGGCAGCCGCTCCTCACGTGGGCGGAGAATCAGCTGATCCTGGCGGAGGCGAAATTCCAGACCGGCGGGGGCGCGGCTGCGGCGGAGCCGCACGTGAATGCCGTTAGGCAGGCGGTGGGCCTCGCGCCGCTCGCGGTTGGCGAGGTGACGCTGCAGTCGATCATGGAGGAGAAGTACGTCGCGCTGTTCCAGAACGTGGAGGCGTGGAGTGATTATCGCCGGACGTGCTTCCCGGTGCTCGATCCGGCGGGGGCGGCGGCGGAGATACCGGGGCGGGTGTATTACGGGCAGGCGGAGGAGAATGCGAATCCGAATACGCCGACGGTGGCGGAGCAGGATGCGGCGAATGGAGGGAGGAATCCGAACGATTTGTCAGCCTGTACGCCCTAGTGGGCATCCCGAGCGACCTGTCATCCCGAGCGTAGCGAGGGATCGCGAGCATCCCGATAGAGGGCATTGTTAGACGGCCGACGGCAGAGAACTGAAGACGGCAGACAGCAGACGGCAGAGGGCAGATGGCAGAACGCGCTGTTCTCTGCCGTCTGCCGTCTCACGCAGCTCGTGGCGTCGACACTCGACCAGCCGTGCTCGTCCCTTTGAAACGCGCGAGGGCAGGCCTCGCGTAGTGAGAGTTGTCGTTCTGCTCTCTCACTGGAGGCTTGGGCATGTTCGGCTTACTGAAGTTCCTGTTTGTCAGTGCGATTACGCTCGTCTTCCTGATTCCGGCGGCGCTCGTCCTCGCGGTGGTCGGCTTGCCGATCGCGGCGGTACTCGGCGTGCTCGC
>DATCGG010000282.1:0-8820 GCA_036509075.1 Gemmatimonadaceae bacterium | reverse complement strand
CGGAGCCGTTGCTCGGTCTTGTCCCACGCCGGAATCTCGTCGGGGCGTTTGGTCAGCTCGCAGTCCTTGGGAATGACGCCGAGCTTCTTCTGGCGTTCGAACGTCTCTTCGCGCAGCGCGTCCCAGCCCGTGTCGAACCGTCCCTTGTACTTCGCGACCCAGTCCTTGGGCACGTGGTGCGGCGCGTGACAAGCGCCCGGCGCGAAGTAGATGAAGAACGGCTTGTCGGGCGCGATCGACTTCTGCTGTCGGATGTAGTCGATCGCCTTGTCGGCCAGATCCTCCATCAAATGGTAGCCTTCGTCGCCCGTCCGCTCCGGCTCGATCGGTGTCGTCCCATCGTATAGCGACGGGTAGTACTGATTGTTCTCTCCGCCAATGAATCCGTAGAATCGCTCGAAGCCCGAGCCAGTCGGCCAGTGATCGTACGGACCGATCGGGGTCGACTCGAAGACCGGGACCTCGTGGCACTTACCGAACTGCGCCGTCGAGTAGCCGTTCAGCTTGAGGATCTCCGCGAGCGGCGCGCAGGTGTTCGGTCGCAGCGAGTTGTAGCCGGGCGCCGAGGTGGCGATCTCGGTGATGCCGCCCATCCCCACCGCGTGGTGGTTGCGGCCTGACAGCATTGCCGCGCGAGTTGGCGAGCAGAGCGCCGTCGTGTGGAAGCGGTTGTACTTGAGGCCGTTCGCTGCCAGCTTCTCGGCGTTAGGCGTCCGGCATGGGCCGCCGAACGCGCTCGCGGCGCCGAAGCCCACGTCGTCGAGCAGAACGATCAGGACGTTAGGCGCGCCGGTCGGTGGGCGCAGCTGCGTGATGGGCGGGAACTTCGTGTCCGGGTCCTTCGCATCGTAGGTCGTCAGCGTGACGGGCTTGCGGTCCGGAATCGGCAACACCTGGCGCTGAATCGAGTCGTTGGCAGCCATCGTGTTTCACCTCGTCGTATGGCACGTCGGTGATCACGCCTCGGGAGACGGCGATGCCCGGTTCCGATGTCGAGCGGCGTGATGGCGACGATGCGCACCAGGTGGACGTTGCCATCACTGACGGGACCGTCGATTGGACCTTCGCTCAGGGGACGATCCGAGCGCGAGCGGTCAATAGACCGGCCCGCCTACCCAGACGCCGCCCACCGGCGTGCCCGGCCAGTACCCAGCGGGGTAGGCCACGCCCATGCCGACGCCGGGATAGGCGACACCAACGCCGACACTGACGGAGGTGCCCGGGCCACAAGCCGGCACCACGAGCGCCATCGCAAGAACGAGCACACGTGCGCGTCGCACGGAGGTCATGGGAGTCGCTCCATTGGCTAGAACGGCCACTTCTGCAACGCGATGGCAGCACCGCTCGGGTCGACGATGACGGCCACGGATCCCTTTCGAATCTCCGGGCTCGGCCGCACGATGACTCGTCCACCGAGTTGCTCGGCGCGGGCCGCGACGGCGGCCGGGTCGTTCACGCGAACATACGGGAGCCAGTTGGGCTTGATCGGCCTGCCGCCGATTGGCACCACGCCGGCCACCGGACCCGGCCCGGTGCGTGTCAGGATGTACTGCACGAGCGAGTCGGGTCGTTGCTGTTGGGTTGCCGCGAGCCCCACGAGATTGGAGTAGAACGTCCGCGCGAGCTCGACATCCTTCGCGAAGCAGTCTCGCCAGAGGAAGCTACCGACGAGCGCCGACGGCCCGCCCGGTGGCGAGGGGCCGCCTGGCCATTGACCGAAGGGGCGCCCTCGCGTTGGGGGAGTCGCGCCCCGAGCGCCTTACCATAGATTAGGCGCCTCAGCAGATTGGATCTCGATGGCCCGCGACGACAAGGCAAACGACCAGCTCGCTCAGCAGTACGGCGCGAGTGAGCGGAAGCAGGTGTACTACATCGACGGCGCCGGCATCGCGTGGCGCGCGTACGAGCGTCGCCGCGCCGGACAAAAGCCGGCGCTCGTCTTCGAGTCTCCCAACGCGATTCGGCTCGTCCGCGACTACCCCGCGAACTGGCACACACTCCCACGGGCTGCGCTCGAAGCGCTGAGCTGGTGCGTCTAGCGAATCAGGCGCTTCGCCAGCCGTCAGTCCGCTAGACTCGCGCGTTCTCCGAGGCGGGGAAGTACATGACGAACTCAGTACCAGCCCCGGGCGTGCTCCGCACGTCGATCGCTCCGCCGGATCGCTCCATGATGTCCCGAACGATCCAGAGCCCGAGGCCGGTGCCATGACCCGATGGCTTGGTCGAAAAGAACGGCTCGAAGATGCGTGACCGCGTCGCTTCGTCCATGCCCGCTCCGGTGTCGCGAACGCTCAGCGTCACGTAGTCCCCGCGGGGCAGCAGGAGCGGCTTCGCCGGGCCGCCTAACGTGTCCTCGGTCGTGGCGTCGGTCGCCACCGTCAGCTTGCCGCCCTCGGGCATCGCATCGAGCGCGTTCACGACGAGGTTGATGAGCAGCCGATGAATCTGCGCGGCATCGGCGCGAACGAGGCTGAGGTTGGGCCGAAGCGTCACCGCCAGATCGCAGCGAGCCCGGACGAGTGACCGGAGCGTGCGCTCCGCCGCAGCCACCACCTCGTTGAGGTCGACGATGGTCTGGACCGGCGTCTGCCGGCGACGAACGTTGAGCAGCTGCTTCGTCAACGTGGTTGCTCCTGCGGCGGCATGCTTGATGAGCTCGAGGTTCTCGGCCACCGCGCTGTCGGGAGCGACGAGACCGAGTGCCATCTCCGTATGACCGCGGATGACCGTGAGGAAGTTGTTGAAGTCGTGAGCGGCGCCGGCGGCAACGCGCCCGATGTCGGCGAGCAGCTGCGCGTTCCTGAGATCCGACTCGACCCGCTGCAGTCGGCTCACATCGCAGAGCCAGCCAACCAGACGCACTGGCCGCCCGGCATCGTCATGGTCTGCCCGGGCGCGCGCGACGAGCCTGCTGATTGATCCATCCCGCCGCACCACTCGGTGCTCATGATCCGTCGGTCTGTCGGAAACGGTCGCGGCGGTCAGCAGGGCCGCGTAAACGCCGGACCTGTCATCCGGATGGACGCGGTCCAACCACACGTCCGGTCGCGTCGGGCGATCGACGCCCGGATGATCGAGCAGCGCGAGGCTCCTGCGCGAAAAGCGCATAACGCCTGACTCGAAGTCCCATTCCCAGTAGCCGTCGCGCGCGGCGTCTTCCCACGGGGCGGTCTTCTCTTCGCAGGGAGCGTCAGCCGATTGCCTGCCTAGCAGAACGGTCGCACACCGCGCGAGCAGCGTGACCAGCTCCTCGGCTTTCCCGTCGTGATCGAGACTCGGACCGACCGCCGCGGCCCAACCTATGTCCGCTTTCCCCCACAGAACGGGAATCGCGACGACCTGCCCGTCGGGCCAGCGGCTGTTCGCGCCCCCCTCCGATGGGTGCCGGTCGAGTTGGATGCTCGCCGCCGCCACCGGGAACTCCGCGACCAGGCTTACTCCGGTCGCGGGGCATTCGGCGCTGACGAAGACGGCGGAGCTATTGGTACTCCTGGCGATCCGCGCGACGAGCACGTCGAGCAGGCCGCTGTGAAGGCGGCGTCGTTCCGTGGAGTTCAATGTATGGTCCAAGTGCGCCTTTGGACGCGCGCACGTTAGGTCGAAGTCGTATCGGTGACGGGCAGATTCCCGGGCCACATGGATGCGTAACCAGAGGCCAATATCGGTGGCAAAGACTTTGATGTATTTGAAGTCATGCCTTGCGCGCCCAGCCGCGGCGCGCGGGGTCGTGAGCGCACTTCGGCACGTTCCGCTGCGGCGCGGGAGCCGGTATGGAGCTGCGCCACCTCAGATACTTCGTCGCGGTCGCCGAGGAGGGCGGGTTCGTGCGCGCCGCTCGGCGGCTGCACGTCGCGCAGCCGGCGCTCTCGCGCCAGATACGCGACCTCGAACGCGATGTTGGGGCGGAGCTGGTCGATCGCGACCCGCGGTCTTCGCGGCTTACTCCCGCCGGCGAAGCGGTCCTGCACGAAGCGAAAGCGATCCTCGGCGAGGTCCATCACGCGATCGAGCGTGCGCAGGGAGCGCGACGAGGCCTTGCCGGTCGTTGTGCCATCTGCACCGGGAGGCTGCCGACCTGGAACGGCATGGTGGCGGGAGTTCTCATGGCGACCCGCCGCGACTACCCGATGGTGGAAGTCGACGTGTCGGAAGCCGTCACGCAGGTGCAATGGATGGCCGTCAGGTCCGGAAAATCCGACCTCGGCATCGGGATAGCGCCGACGCGCGAATTCAGTGACCTCGAGTGGCAGCGCCTTGCCACACAGCGGTTCGACGCGGCGCTGCTGCCGAGCACTCACCGGCTGGCGAGCCGCGCGAGCATCCGCTTGGCGGAGCTATCTGCCGAGCCGATTGTCGCCGGCTTCCGCCAGGACTCCGATCACCATGGCATGTGCGTGAAGGTCGCGCGCCGCGCAACGCCGGCCACGCCAATCATCCTGGTGGAAACGATCGCGGACGCGTTTGCGCAGATCGCCAATGGGGTTGGCTGGACGCCGTTCGTGCGTTCGCTCTCGGAGTGGGCGCCTCAGGGCGTGGCGGTCGTGCCCATTGAGGACCTCGACGCGCCGCTCCCGATCTACGTGATCTGGAAGCGAGGGCCGGTGTCAGCAGTCGTGCGGACCGTTCGCGAGACGCTGCTGGAAGTGGCGCGCCAGACCGTAGAAGGTGCCGCGCCGAAGCGCGCTGCGCTCCCGGCTCCGACGTTACCCGACGATGCGGCCGTTGCGTCGGCGCCTAACGCCGACGTTCCGCTCGCGCTGGAGCTCCGGCATCTGCGTTACCTCCTCGCCGTGATGAGTGAGGAGAGCATTGGACAGGCGGCCGTGCGGCTCGAGATCACGCAGCCCACGCTGTCGCGGCAGATGCACGATCTCGAGCGCATCGTTGGCGCCCCGTTGCTCGAGCGGCGCGCCCGCGGCGCCGTGCCGACCGAGGCCGGGACGGAGTTTGCCGCCGTCGCGAAAGAGATCCTGGCTCGCATCGACGCGTTGGCCCCGGAGGCCCAGCGCGCGGCCCGTGGCGCCACGGGACGGTGTGTCGTTGCGACCATACCGCCAGCGGTCGTCGAGCGCCTGCTCGCGTCACTCCTGCGTCGGGTCGCCGCCGAGTTGCCCGACCTGCGCGTGGGCTTCGTTGAGATGCCGACGCCGCTGCAACCCGAAGCGCTCGTGTCGGGGCACATCGACATCGGCATCTGCAACTCGTTCACCTCCGCGACGCCATACCTCGATCGGCTTCGGACCGATCGGCTGCTGAATGATGCGGTGCGCTGTGCATTGCTCTCGCCCGATCACCCGCTCGCGAGCCGAGATGAGATCTCACTCTCGCAGCTCGGCGATCTGCCGTTTCTATTCAT
This sequence comes from Gemmatimonadaceae bacterium, assembly GCA_036509075.1. GTDB lineage: Bacteria > Gemmatimonadota > Gemmatimonadetes > Gemmatimonadales > Gemmatimonadaceae > JAJKIV01. Next base: position 3,464 of record DATCGG010000282.1, on the reverse strand, counting down.
GCCCCGCTCGCTATACCCAGCGTTCTACGACCGGATCATGACGCTGTTCGCCGCACACGATTTTCGTCCGCGGCTCGCGCAGTCGTACGAGGGGCTGGAGACGACCTGGTCCCTCGCGCGACGCGGTGAAGGGTGGTGCATCGGGTTCCATACGAGCCTTCGCTATCCGCCGGCGGGGCTTGCCGCGGTTCGAGTCCGAGAGCTCAACATCCCGTGGGGCATCGACATGATGTACCGGCGCGATGAAACGCGCGCGATGGTGCTCGGGGTGACAGCGCTCATACGGAGCGTCGCGGTTGCCGAGGCAGCGCGATGGCAGCTCGAGTCCAGCGCGCTCGGCCGTAGCTCGGATTCTGCCGCCGGCTAGCGCGTTAGGCGCGCGTCCGTTCCGGACCGAGCTCAATGATATCGGACTTAGGCCCAAGTAGCGGGCTGCGCCGCTACGCGACAACATCGGGTCCCGACACATTAACAAGGTTTCACCGGATGTTCATGGACAAGCGCCGAGCCACGGCGACGGTGCTGGTCGTCGAGGATGACGACGATACGCGAATGGTGTATTCGGAGGGCCTCGGCTACGCCGGCTATCGCGTGATCACCGCGGCGACCGGCATCGACGGATTACGCGCAGCGCGCGATGAACAGCCGGATGTGATTCTGTTGGATCTTTCGCTCGCGGGCGCCGATGGGTGGGAGGTGGTGCGCTGCCTGAAAGCGTCGCGCCTCACGGGTGACATTCCGGTGCTGCTCATCACCGGATACCCGGACCTCGGTGACCGCGCCGAGGCCGAGGGATGCGCGGGCTTTCTCACGAAGCCGATTCGGCTCAAGACGCTTCAGACGGCCGTTGAGTTGCTGTTGCCACCGCTGTCGTGACCACGAGCGGAGGGCACCAACTGCTGGCGTCGAGCCTACAAACGATGACGGACTGGAACTCGGCGCGAGCCGAGCCCAGTCCGTGGGGGCGACTCTACCGCTCGCAGCATCCTGGAATGGCGGCCTGACACGACGCCTAACGCTGTTCGCGGCTCCCCCAGCTCACCGTCATGTCCCAGGAGACTCTCAACCCCACGGTCGGCGGCGAGCAGCGCATCGATGCACGATGTCGCACGGGTAGAGTAGACCCGTCGCATGGCGGTCGACATTGCCCTTAGGTCGCACAACATTCCTCGATTCGGCGTTCGCGCTCGCTCTGCACGAACGTCCAATGCAGCGCCATGACGGCGCGGCCGATCATCCACGCTCGGCCGCACAATTCGATCGGAGGCGCCGTGAGTGGACAGGGCTCGAGTGCGCGCGGGCATAGATCGCGTCGTTGCGTTCTCGTTGCGTTCGCCTGGACGCTCGTGAGCGCGAGGAGCGAGGCCGCGGCGCAGGAGCTCGAGCCGCGCGCGTACGCCGCGAACCCGATCGGTGTGATGTTCGCCGGCGTCGCCGTGATCTATTCCACTGGCAACGTCGTGCTCGAACCCACGAGTCCGATCACCGACGTCAGCGCCAAGCTATACATCGGCACGCTGGGCGCCGGCGGAACGTTTCCGCTCTTCGGACGAACCGCGAGCCTGGGTGTTGGTCTTCCGTATGCGTGGGGGAAGGTGAGCGGACGCATCGCCGAGGCGGCCAGATCGGTCGAGCGCGCGGGGATCGCCGACGCGCGGGTGCGATTCGCGGTGAACTTGTTAGGCGGCCGCGCAATGGCCTTGCCGGAATTCGTGCGCCGGACGCCCTCCACGACCGTTGGCGCGAGCCTGACGCTGAGCGTGCCCACTGGCCAGTATTTCGACGACAAGCTCGTCAACATCGGGACGAACCGCTGGGCGTTCAAGCCGGAGATCGGCGTATCGCATCCGGCGGGTCCGTGGACGTTCGAGTTGTACGGCGGCGGCTGGTTCTTCACTGACAACTCGTCGTACCTGGTCGACAAGACGCGCGCGCAGCACTCGATGCTGTCGCTCCAGTCGCACGTCGGGTACACGGTCCAGCCGCGTCTCTGGGTCACGGCGGACGTGACCTACTATGCGGGGGGTCGCGTGGTGGTCGACGGCGCGCCCGCGTCGTCATGGCAGGAAAACGCGCGCATCGGGCTCACCGCGTCGATGCCGGTTCGGAAGACCAACTCACTGAAGCTCGCGTGGTCCACCGGCGCGATCACGCGCCTGGGCGGGAACTTCTCCACGTGGTCGATCGGATGGCAGACCACGCGCATCCGAGTGCCGTCACGCCCGGCGGGCGCGGGCGCCCGATAAGCCGGGCAGCCAACCAGTCGTTAGGCCGACCGCTTCCAGGGCTCGTCGTCGTCGCTGGCGTCGGGCTTCTCGTGCGCCTGCGGGGCCTCCGCCTCCGGCGTCGCTCGGCGCATGTCGTGCACGAGGGCGCCGGCGATCGGGATGATCCCCGAGATCGGCGTCGCCGTCAGCGAGTCGATGTCACTGGTATCGTAGTAGACCCGCAGCTTGCTCAGCGCCGCGTAGCGGGAACCACCCGTGACGATGAACCGCGCGATGCCCGCCGGTTGGTCGCCGCGGCGCATCCGTCGTGCTTCGATCAGAAACATCTGCTCTGACACGTCCACTCCCGGGCGTGACCGCCGAGTCCGAGTCAGGCCGCGCGTGCTGCATCGCACTCGACGCGTCGGATCGGTGACTCAAGTCACCCGCAGTCGCGGCCCTGACGTCAAAACGAGGCGACCGTAGCGGGCGCAACATTTACGTTGACCCAAGGGCCTATTGCGTTGGAAAGCAGAGCGCGTGCCGGCGGCCTGCTAGGTAGGTGCCTCGGATGGCCGCTACGCGGGTGGGAGCTTTCTAACGAGAGTGGGGAGGTGTCGTGCGCCCGTCGGTCAGAAGTCGATGTGGGTCACGAGGCGGAACTGGATCGCATCGAGGTCGGGGATGCTTCCGCCTTGCACGCGTATCGTCGAGTAGAAGAAATCGCCGCCGATCAGCACCTCGCGAAGGGCGTTGTAGTAAACGCCGAGCTGAGCGCTCCGGTACCCTCCCGAGATGTTCCCGCTCTTGCCGGAGCCGGTCCGCACGCGGTAGGCGAGCGTCGTGGAAATCGGAACGTCCCAGAGCTTGTGCAGGTCGAAGCCGGCGAGGGCGCCGAAGGTGCTGAGCGACTTGTTGCCGGAGACCTCTCCATCCGCCCCGCCGGGTTCGATGTTGGCGGTCAATCCCATCCACGGCTTGACAGCCCACGCCCCTCTGAGGCCGAAGGACCACCGGTTCACTCGCTCGCTGCTCAGCAGAACAGCTTTGGTGGTGTCGTTATATCCGCTGTCCACAACGTCTTTGGCAAACGAGTAGGGGTCGACGTCCCACTGCTTGTTGTTCTTGAGGTCTGCGACCGCCGAGATGAGGAAGTTCGGCTTGCTCCAGACCGGAACGGTGGCGCCGATATATCCACCCATGGCGGCCGATATGCCGCTCGCCACCAACGCCTCGAGGCTCGTGCCGAGTCGGCCG
>DATCGG010000281.1:0-22195 GCA_036509075.1 Gemmatimonadaceae bacterium | reverse complement strand
TGGGTACGCCCCGTAGGCCGACGATCCGACGCGATATACGACCGAACCGGTGGCGTAGATGCCAGGCGTGTCGTAGCGGGCGATCGCTATCGAGCCGGTGAGCGGTGGCGCGCCGGTCGGTCGCCCCAAGGCAGCCACGGAGTCCGGCACCGAGAGCCGGTAGAATGCGCGCGGCGGGAGGCTACCGCGAAAACAGCCGCCAAGAACGACCGCCGCCGCGAACGCGAGCGTGGCCGCGCACCTTCGGTGCGAGCCCGGACGCCTAACGATAGGGGAGTCAATCACGGATCGGCGGTCCTGACGGTTTCGCGGGCAGCGCACGCTTCTGCAGCAGGCTGGCCGGGTCGCGTTCGAGTCGCGCGGATAGCTTGGCGAAGTTCTCGGACGCGGAATTGAGGTTTCGCACGAGCTGGTTAACGCCGCCGCCCTGATCGAGCGCGTCATGCAGCTCGACCACCAGCGAACGCGTCTCGCGCAGCGTCTCGACCGCTTCCCGCTGCGTGCCGCTCAGCTGCGGACCGGCCTGCGCCAGTGCCGTATCGATGCTGCCGACGAGTCGCTCCGAACGAGTGAGGAGCATCGCGAGCTGACGCGATGCGTCGTCGAGCCGGGCGAGCAGGCGTTCGGAGCCAGAGGTTGCCCCGCGCACGAGCGTGTCGGCACGCGCGAGCGTCGTATCGAGCCGCGCGAGCGGATTCGCCTGCGCCAGGCGATCGAGCGTCGCGAAGGCACTGTCTGCTCGATCGAGCGAGAAGGCGAGCCGGCGCATCGCATCCTGTACGCTCAGGTTGTCCTCGCTCGGGATCATCGCCCCCTCGGCGAGCAACGCGCCGCCTTCGCCTCCGGGGTCGAGGGCGAGATACGGCTGTCCGAGCAACCCAAGCTGGGTGATGCTGGCGCGTGTGTCGGTGCGCACCGGCGTGTTCCGGCGCACACGCAGCCGAACGCGAATCGTGTTAGGCGGCGCCGAGTCTATCTCGAGCGAGGTGACCGACCCTACGCGTACCCCGCCGTAGCGTACCTCGTCGCCGACGTTGAGTCCGGCGACGTTCTGAAACGCGGTCTGGTATTCGTGCTGCCGATCGAGAAAGAACGGGCGCCGTGCGAACAGGAGGATCCCGATGAACGCGATCGTCCCGACGCCGATCAACACGGCGACACGGCTGCGCTCCGCGCGTCGGCTCACGTCGCCTCCGTCACGCCGCACCTCGACGGTCGACGAACCGGCGGACGGCTTCGTGCCGGCTGTTGAGCAGGTCGTCGAGACTGCCCTGCTCGACGATGCGGCCGTTGGCGAGCACCGATACCGCGCTCGGCCAGTGAAACGCGTAGCGCACTTCCTGCGAGCAGATCAGGATCCCACAGCGATAGCGCTCGTGAAGCGTTTGCATGGTTTCGTCCAACTCGGCCGCGGCGTGCGGGTCGAGCCCGTTGCCCGGTTCGTCGACGAGCAGCACCGCCGGCTCGAGCACGAGCGCGCGCGCCAGCGCCGCGCGTCGGCGGTCGAGTCGAGTGAGCTTGTCAGGCGTACGCTCCAGATCACCGGAGACCCCGACATCGTGGAGCAACCCGGTGGCCGTCGCCCGCGCCTGGTCAGCGCCGACTGTCGTGTGCTCCGCCAGGGGAAGCGTGACGTTCTCGAGCAGCGTGAGACGTGACACGAGCGCCGAGCTGTCGAACACGACACCGACGCGGCGGCGCACCTGTCGGAGCTGATCCTCTGTCGCGTGGGCGGCGTCGAACGTCGACCCATCGATGGTGACCCTGCCGCTCTCGGCTCGGTCCAGCCCCAGGACGAGGCGCAACAACGTGGACTTTCCGGAGTGCATGGGTCCGAGCACGACGTGGCTCCCTCCTCGTGGAACCGACAGCGACACGTGGCGCAACAACGGCGCGCCGCGCGGGCCGGTGACGTCGTCGATTCCGAGCGCCGTCGCAGCCACGGCGTTAGGCGTGGTCCCGCCGGAATCGCCAGTCACGTGAGGCCGGGGATGAAGTAAACGAATGCGTTCACCGCGGTGTCGGCGCCGAGGACGCCGAGGAGGCAGTAGACGACGGATCGAGTCGCCGCACCGCCGATCGCGCTCACCCGGCGCTCGACGCGCAATCCTTCATCGGCAGCCACGATCCCGATGATCGAGGCAAAGAGCACCGACTTGGCGAGCCCCACGCCCACATCGCGAGCGGCCAGGGATTCGTGCATGTACTCGAGAAAGAGCCCCGTGTTGTATCCCAGAATTACCGACATTCCGAGCCATCCGCCGATCACGGCCAGCATGATCGCGATGGCGGTGAGTGTCGGCAGTGCGATCAGCAGCGCGGCAAGCTTCGGCACCACCAGATACTTCACAGGGTCCAGTCCCATCACGCGGAGCGCGTCGATCTCGCCGTTCGCGGCCATCGACGCGAACTCTCCGGCGATCGCCGCGGCGCTCCGCGCGACGACCAAAATCGCCACCACGATGGGGCCGATCTCGCGAGCGACGAACCAGGCGAGCGCGCGAGCGCTGACGACTTCCGCGCCGTAGGGCGCCAGTTGGTAGGCGGCCTGGAAGATCGTGATGAGGCCCACGAGAAGGGCCGATGCGGCAACGAGGCGAATCGCGCCGAATCCGAGCACGTCGAGCTCGCGCGCTACGCTGGCGGTCACCGGCGTGGGACGCTCCGGCGGCTGTGGTGCCAGGAGTGACGCCAGCCAATAGGCGGACCGCAGCACTAGCCGTCCGCGCGAAATGAATCGACCTCCCGCAGGCGCGAACGAGGGCGAGCTGTCTTGAGCGGAGGCGTCGTCGACGTCAGGAGCTACGCTTGCTTGACGCATTGGAGGCGGTCGGATAGCCTTGCGGCCTCATGAAAGCGCTGCTCGTTCGCACCCATGTCGTGTCGCTCGCGGTAATGGTCCTTGTCGCACTTGGCGCCTGCAGGCGCTCACGCGACCTGAATGGCGTGAGTGAAACGAAGTTCGTTGCCGTCATGGCCGCCTTGAAGCAAGTGCGTGACCGGCCAGGACTTGACTCTGTTCGTCGCAAGGCCGGCCGTGACTCGATCTTGCAAAAGGAGGGCCTCACGCCGGCTCAGCTGGAGGGAGCGGCGCTTCAGCTGGCGAGGAACCCGGCACGAGCGCAGACGGTGTGGCAGGCGGTCGAGCAGCGGGCGAACGACACGGGGGCGGTGAAAGCCGGTCGTCGGCCGACCGCGAAATAGCAGGCGTCCGGCCCGCATAACGAGAACGCCCTCCGGATGACCCGGAGGGCGTTCTGTCGAGCATACCCTTGTGGGCTACTTGGTCACGAGCATCCTCTTTACGAGGCTCTGCCCGTCGATACGGAGCTCGTAGAGGTAGACGCCAGAGGCTACCTCGTTTCGAGTGTCCATGAACTTCCCGTTCCAGTACGCGACGTAGTCACCGCACGTCAACATTAAGTTGGCGATCTTGACTCCGCCTTGCGCCACGTTGCCCGTCCCGCCCTGCAAAACCGGGATCGCAACCAGTTGCGATAGGATGTTGTAGATCCGCAGAGAAACTTTGTACTGCCGGCCCGGATCTACGCACTTCTCATCGCCGACTGTGAATGGGATCCGGGTTTCAGGGTTGAAGGGGTTGGGGTAGTTCTGTTTCAGTACCCCTGATTTGCTCTCACGGCTGGGGTTCTGGCCCCCCTGGGCCGTCAGGACTCGTGGCATGAGCGCGCTGAGAACGAGCACAAACGACAGTGCCCCCCAACGTAGCTTCATGTTGACTTCTCCAACTGACGAAATAGGTCCGAGACGCTAACTCCTGAGCCGGGTTGACGGTTTACAAGCGTTCTTGGCGCGAACATATGACCAGTGAAAACGCTTGTCAAGCAACTACATCACCGCTTTCCTGCGATCCATCACAGCGAAAAGTCGTATTGCGACCTATGTGCCGTGCAGTACACGTCCCGTCGACCGCCGTTCCGTAATACCACGTCGATCACAGTATTCCAGAAAGGGTATCAAATACTTACGCGATAGCCCGATCACGTCACGAAGCTCGCTTGGCGTGTATTCACGTCCGCCTATCATACCATTGCGCAGCCGATCCACCAGGGCAGTCAGGGCACCCGCGTCGTAGTACCGGTCCGACTCCACGGGGACTATCGTGCCTTCGCGCTCCAGCATTCTGATGATGGGCACGACCGAGGGCCCGTGGGCCGCAGAGAGCTCGCCGAGGCTTGGCGGTTCCGGACCAGCGGTGCGGAGCGCACCCGCCAGCGTCGCCTTGAGATCGGTCTGATCGTTCGACAGGGTGGGTCTCCAACCCGTTCGCCGAACGAGCCCATTCTCGATGGTCTCGAGGTGCCCGCTAATCACTGCGGTTCGCACAGCGTCATCCAGGAGCTCGGACCGACCAACGACGCGGGCTCGGATCGTTTGAAGTAGCACTCCGGCGTCCAGCGGATTCCGATGGTGGTGCCGGGCCACCGCTTCGGCCAGCGACGAGACGAGCTCGTCGCGGTACGCACGGTCGAAGATTCGAGCGCCGATGCGAAGCACGTCCTTGTGTGGCTCGAGGCATGCCGCAACGTCCGACGGAGATGCCCCAAGCCGGACGGGAAGATCCGCAATACCGAGCCCTTCCCCTCCCGCCTCGCGCAGCGCCAGAGCGAGCCGGGCGTCGAACGAGTCGTGTTGTGCCGTCCACGGACGGGCACGTCGATGCGCCGGGTGCGGGTCCACCACGACTCCGCCGCCGAGCGTGCTCACTGGGGACCCACCTCGGATCACGAATCGGTCACCGGCCCTCACCACGACCGGGGCGTCAAGCACGACGCGGCCGGCCTTGGTTTCGCCGGGGCTCAGTGCCCCGCCCGGCGTCACCACGCGCGCGCCGACCTCGGTGGTCCCCAGGTGAAACCGCACCGAGGCGCGCGGTGACAACGCCGCCACGGTGTTCCCGAGAAGCGTCAAATCAGCGCGGAGAACCCGGCTCGCGTGCCACCCGCCCTCGGAGACCAACACAGCGCCGCGCGTTAGGGCGTCGTGGTCGATTCCCGCCAACGCGACAGCCAGACGGGTACCCGGCTTCGCACGGTCGATGGCCGTGCCGTGCGCCTGGAGTCCGCGCACCCGTACGGTTTTGTCGTCGGGCATCACACGCACGACGTCGTCGCGGCCAATGGAACCACTCCACACGGTTCCTGTGATGACTGTTCCGGTCCCGCGAATCGTGAACACGCGGTCGATTGGCATGCGGAACACGTCGTCATCGCGGCGAGCCGACACGTCGGCCGCCGCCGCGGCGAGCGCCTCACGGAGCGCCGGCAGGCCCGCACCGGTGACGACCGACGTCGCCACCATCGGCGCGTCAGCCATGGCGGTGCCCGCGAGCACGTCGGCAACATCGAGCCTAACGAGGTCGAGCCAGTCGGGTTCCACCAGGTCCGATTTCGTGAGCGCGACGACCCCGCCGCGGATGCCGAGGAGGCCGAGGATCGCCAGGTGCTCGCGGGTTTGCGGCATCACGCCTTCGTCGGCAGCGATGACGAGCAGCGCCAGATCGATGCCGGTCGCGCCGGCGAGCATGGTGCGGACGAACGCCTCGTGTCCCGGCACGTCGACGACGCCCGCCACGCCGACGTTAGGCAGGTCGAGCGGGGCGAAGCCGAGGTCGATCGTGATGCCGCGTCGCTTCTCCTCGGGCAACCGATCGGTATCGATGCCGGTGAGCGCCCGCACGAGCGCCGTCTTGCCATGATCGATGTGGCCGGCGGTGCCAACGATCATGTTCCAGCCTCCACGGTCCCGACCCAGCCATTTCGTTCCCACACCTCATAGGCCCGCAACGGACGCCCGTCGGCGAGGTGCTGGGACAGGAACTCCCGGAGGAGGCGCTGGTGCGCGCGCCGCGACCGATCGTCGGCGATCGGCGCGTGAGCGCCGGCCACCCACGCCCGCAGGGCTGCGCGCGCGTCCGATGGAAGGAGCCGACTGCTGCCGGCGAGCGACGTGCACCGCCGACACAGCACTCCGCCGGCCGGGTGACTGAACGACGCGGTCGCGTCATCGGCGATCGGCGCGTGGCAGGACGCGCACGAGTCGAGCGCGGGAGCAAAGCCCAACTCGGACACGATGCGCCATGCACCAGCGAGTGCGGCGTCGATGCTCGTGTTCGCCGGGCTGTCGCCGATCACGTCGAGCGTCGCCACGAGCGCGTCGTACAGGTCCGCGTGCCCCTCACTCGTGGCGAACCGCAGGGCAAGCTCCGCGATCGCGGAAGCGGCGGTGAAGCGCTCGAGGTCAGCGGCGAGGTTGCCGCGCGAACGAATCACGTCGAAGCTCGCCAGCGTATGCAGCTCGCGTCCCGGTTTCACATAGATCTCGGCGCTGCCTGACGCGAACAGATCGAGCGCGGTGCCGTATCGGCTCTTCGGGCGCCTGGCGCCGCGGGCGAGCACGGACTGCACGCCCGCTTCTCGCGTGGCCAGGCGCAGGATGCGAGACGTCTCCAAATAATCAAACACGTGGAGGACGATCGCATCGGTGCGGAGCGCAGGCATGGACGAAAATTAGCTGCTGGCTGCTTGCGGCTGCTGGGCTGGTAGCCGACGGCTGCGTGCTACTGCCGCTTGCTACGAGCTGGTGCTATTAGCCCAACGAGCCGCCGTCTCCCCCGTCGCCCGTCGCCCGCCGCCTGCCGCCTACCGCCTATCTCCCTCCAATCGCCACCTTCGCGCCAAACAGCACCGTCCGGCTCGGCGCCGTGAAGCCGAACGCAGGCTGATACTCCTTGTTCAATGCATTCTCGATGCGGGCCGTGAGCGTCACCGGCGCAAGCGACGGCGCCAGCGACGCCAACGCCCATTCGCCACTCAGGTCCAGCAGCGTGTACGAGGGTAGCGTCACCCGCACGTCGTTTGTGAAGTCGCGATCGTCGCGCTTGCCGACGAATCGCACGGCGGCGCCCACGCGTGAGCGAGAGGTCGCTCGATAGTCCGCGCTGAACGCCGCGGTTTGATCGGGGCGACGGAGGAGTCGCTCGCCATCCACGAAGGTTCCGAACGCGCCGTTGCCAGCATCGGTGACGCGCGTTCGCAAGAACGTGGCATTCGCCCCGAGATCGAACCGCCCGATCGCCGGCGCGCGGACCTCGAGCTCGAGACCTCGCGCCGTTGCGGCGCCGAGGTTCTGATACGTGCCGAGGAACTGTGTGGATTCGTCGCCGTCGACGTATTGGATGAGATCGTGGAAGCGCTGGTCGAAGTACGTCGCACTCACCACGGCGCGTCCCGCAATCTGCTGTTCGACCGACAGCTCCCAGCTCGTCGTGCGTTCCGGGTCGAGGTCCGCGTTCCCGATTGTGAACGCCGTCGAGAACGTCTCCTCGAACGCAGGCGCCTTGAACGCATTACCCACGGCACCGCGCACGCTCGTATGCTGCGCCAACTGCACGGCGACCGATGCGCGACCCGTCGTGAACGTCCCGTACGTCGCGGTCTCATCGACCCTGCCGCTCAGCGTGTACGTGAGTCGCGACGCCGTACCGATCGCCTGCGCGTACACAGCCTTGTTCGTTCGGTGCTCGGAGAACGTCGTGGTGCTCGCCGGGAACGTCCCGAATTGACTCTCGCTGCGGCTCCGCACCTGTTCTCGCTCGATGTTCGCGCCGAGGGAGACCGTCGCGTTGGCGCCGGTACGCACATCCGTGCGAAGGTCGGCGCTGCGCCGCTCAATGCGAGAGTCGTCGTTTCCGTAAAACGCCGTCGAGTCGCCGGGACTGTCCGGTGCGTTGGACGATGCACCGTCGAGCCGCGATGCCGCGCCGACCAGCCGCAGATCGACACGCGACGTTAGGTGATGCAACGCGTCGAGTCCGAGCACGGTTCGGTGATCGTCCCGAACCGAATTGCTGTCCACCACGGCTCCGGAGCCGTCGGTTGGGAAGTGATACGTGGCAGCGTTCCACCGACCCGTGAGATCGATCGTCGACTTCGCGGGCGTGAACGTCAGGCGTCCGCTCGCAACCTGATTCCGGAAGTCGTTGTTGAATGGCAGAAATCCGTCGGTCTGCCGGCTCGATGCACCAAGCGAGTAGCCTACCCGCGAATTGCCACCCGCGACGCCGCCTTCACCCTCGACGGTGCCGAACGTTCCCCCGCGAACGTCGGCGAATCCGCGAACCGGACCGGTGCCGCGTCGCGTGAAGAGCTGGATCACGCCGGCCACGGCGTCGGACCCATATGCGACGCTCGCGGGTCCGCGAACGACCTCGATGCGATCGAGGTTGTCGGTGGTGAGCGAGGCGAAGTCGAACGTGCCACCCGGGTTGTTGACTGGCACACCATCGATGAGAACCTTGACGTAGTCGCTTTCGCCGCCGCGGGCGAAGAGCGACGTCGTGGCTCCGAACGATCCGCTGCGCACCAGCGTCAGGCCCGGCACCGAAGCCAGTGCATCGCTCACCATCACGACGCCGCGCGCGCGAAGGTCCTCCCCGCGGATGACCGTGACGGCCGTTGGAGCGACACTCTGGTCGACGGGAACCCGCGTCGCCGTGATGACGATTGGATTGAGCGTGGTGGTGTCCTTCGCCTGCTGAGCGAGGGCCGGACTGACAACGAACGCGAGAGCAACAAAAGCACCTGGTGTGCGCATCGGTAGCTGATGGCTGATGGCTGATGGCTGCGAAGCTATGGCTGATGGCCGGATTCGTTAGGTTATTCGTCGGCCCCGCAACGGCAGTAACGCCGGCGCGCCCACCGCGGGGTCACGCGTGACGACGAGTGGCCACTCGTACACGCGCTCGAGGACGTCGCCACGCATCACGTCGGACGGCGCACCTGCCGCCGCCACCGACCCGCGGTGGAGGAGCACCACGCGATGCGCGAACCGCGCGACGAGATTCAACTGGTGGCTCACGACGAGGATCGCCTGGCCGCGGCGCGCGAGTGCGTCGAGCAACTCGAACGCCGACATCTCGTGCGCGATGTCGAGGTACGTGGTCGGCTCGTCAAGAACGAGCGCGCGCGCGTCCTGCGCGAGCGCGCGCGCGATTCTCACGCGCTGCCACTCGCCGCCGGACAACTCCTCCGTCGTTCGATCCGCGAACGGCCGCACTTCGGCGTCGTCGATCGCCCGAGCGACGGCCGTCGCGCCAGCCGGATCCACCGCGCTCCAGAGATGGGCGTGCGGATGACGGCCGAGGGCGATGTAATCCGCGACGCGCAGCGGGAACGCGGGCTCCTCTCGCTGCGACACGACCGCCACGCGCCGGGCCAGCGCTCGGCGATCGAGCGTGCTGACGTTTTGACCGTCCACCGAGATGACGCCGCGCTGGAGCGACACTCGGCCTAACAGAGCCCGGACCAGTGTGCTCTTGCCACTCCCGTTAGGCCCCACGATAGCCGTGATCTTCCCCTCCGGGGCCTCGAACGACACGCCATCCACCGCCGGAGCAGCAGCGCGCGGGTATCGCACCACGACGTCGTCGAAGCGGATCATCGGAAGCGGCGCAGTTGGAAGAGAAAGAACGGCACTCCGCCCAACGCCGTCACGGCACCGAGCGGCAGTTCACTGGGCGCTCGGAGCGTGCGCGCGACGAGATCGGCGAGTATGACAAGCGTCGCTCCGGCGAGCCCCGCTGCCGCGATCACCGCTCGGTGTCGGCTGCCGGCACGAGTACGCACCAGGTGTGGTACCACCAGGCCGACGAACCCGACCAACCCGGCCGCGGCAACCGTCGCGGCAGCAAGCAACGACGCGATGACGTATGCCCGCCGGCCGGCGCGATCGACGTTCACACCCAGGCCGGCCGCCGCATCGTCGCCGAGGGCGAGCACATCGATCTCGGGCGCGAACAGGAGGAGTGCACTGGCGGACACGACTCCATAGGCCGCAAACCAGGCGATCTGTGCCCACGTCGCCCCAGCCACGGACCCCATCATCCACCAGAGCGCATTGCGCACCGAATCCGCCGGCGCCGAAGCAAGCGCGATCATGATCACCGCGTTGGCGAACGCACCAACGACGACGCCTGCCATGAGCAGCACCCGTGGGTCGGGGCGGCGTCCGCCCGCGCGCGCGATCGCGAGCACGAGCATGACCGCTGCAACGGCACCCCCGAATGCGCCAATGGGAACAAGGCCAAACGGCGCCCCGCCTGCGACTGCGAGGACCGCCCCGACGGCCGCTCCGCCCGAGACGCCGAGCAGGTATGGCTCCGCAAGCGGGTTCCGCATCGTTCCCTGCAGCGCTGCGCCGCTCATGGCCAGAGCCGCGCCGACGAGCGCCGCGAGCACCACGCGCGGCGCCCGGATGTCCCGCATGATGGCCACAGCGGTCACCTCACCCCGGCCGCCGAGCGCGTTCCAGACCTCGACAGGCGTTAGGCGCACCGGTCCGACCCCGAGGCCCGCGAGGGCGGCGAGCAGCATTGCCACCGCGAGGACGAGATACAGCACGCCCTGCCGGGGACGCCCGTTCACGGCAGCGACCCGGGGTGCAGGAGTCGCGCAAGCGACACGGCCGCCTCACCAAGCCTCACGCCCGGACGGCCGACGAGCATCGTGTCCACGATGAGAATGCGCCCGTTGCGGACCGCGCGGAGCGCGCGCCACGCCGGGGCGGCCCGCATGCGCTCGCCGGACTCCGGCCCGGCAAAGACGACATCCGGGTCACGCCTAACGACATCCTCGATCGTGACGTCGAACGCGGGCCGTGGGTCGCCACCGTAGATGTTCTTGCCCCCTGCGATGTCCACCAGCTCCGAGAGAAAGCTTCCGCCACCGATCGCGATGACGGGCGAATCCCACGCCTTCCAGAATGCAGTGACCGGCGGCTTTCCCTGAGTGGCCACGCGCACGCGCTCGAGCGTTCCGGTGACCGAGTCCACAACGACAGTGGCTCGTGCCGTGTCGCCCACGACGCGCCCCAGGATCCCGACCGCCCGACGAAAGTCCGCAATGTGGTCGATGCGAAGCGTCAACGTGGGGACGCCCGCGGCGTGCAGTCGCGCCGCCGGCTCGCGGTTGGACTGGCTCGCGTACAGCAGCACGAGATCCGGACGGACCCCGAGCACTGACTCGACGTTAGGTGGTATGGCGCTGCCAAGGTCCTGCACCGCCTGGGCAGCCGTTGGGTAGAGATCGAAGTGCGTCCGACCGACGAGTCGATCGCCCGCGCCGAGCGCGAAGAACAGCTCGGTCGTCGCCGGGTTGAGTGAGACGATGCGGCGCGGCGGCGCGCGGAGCGTCAGCGTATCATCGAAATCATCGCGTATCGTGAGCGCCCCGGTGGCGTTCGCGACCGCGGTGTCCGCGGGCATTCGAGAGCGCGCATCACCGCACGCGGCCACCAACGCCGCCGCGAGTGCGACGCCCGCGCCGAAAGCCAGACCCAAGAAACGGTGATACACGAAAGGCATCCTTTCTCGAGGAAGGATGCCTGGGCGAATGAGACGCAGGATGACGACGCGACTCAGAGCCACCAGCCCCTCCCCCGAGGGCGTGTGTACGTGGCGCGGACGACGAGTCGTCTCCTGGCTCCGGGCTGCGTCGCTCGCCTTCCCGACCGAAGTCAGTGGCATGCCGAGCGCGCGTCGAGCTACCCGTTACAGTGGCGGGGCCGCACCGGCATTGCACCGGTTTCCGGGTCTCCCGTCCGCTTTCGAATTGTGTCGCGAATCTAGACGGGGACCTCCTCCTTCGCAAGCGCTTCGGCGAGCTGTGTCTTGAGCGCGTCCCGGCGTTGGCGATACGCCTCGCGCTCCGCATCGCTCGGCGACGTGACGCGCTCGAACGCATCGTCGAGCTCCGCTATGTCGCGCGCGATGTGCGCGGCGTCATCCGGCGGCCGCACGTCCACGACGACGTGGGCCGAACGCCGTCTCGTTAGGGCGAACCCCAGCGCGACCGCCATGATGACCGCCGCGATGACAACCGGCATGAGCAGCATGCGGCCGCCGCGCGGCGCCGTGGGTGCGCCGACATTGATGACGAGCTTTGCGCCGGAGCGCACATTCTGCCCAAGGAAGCGGCGGAAACTTCGCCCCTCGAGCGAGACGGGCTGCTGCTCCGCTAGCCCACCGCCGGTGGCCGTGGCACCGGGGTCCTCGACGAGCACTTCGAACACGGTGACCGGGTCCGCCACCGGGATCTCCAGCGGGAAGTCCGACGCGGGAACGGAGTAGGAGAACGCGATCTGCCGAATGCCGGGCGAGATCGACGCATACACGAGCACCCGACCGTCGCGGAACTGCACCGCGTTGGCGCCGATGTCGCTCTGCCCGACCTGGAAGTCTCTCCCGTTAGGCGACAGCGCCGCACTCCACGTAGCACGACCGCGTGCGCCGGATACGGCCGTCACCGTGCTATCGTTGGAGAGCTCGAACACCTCCACGAGCGTGCGTCGGCCGTCCACGCTGCTTGCCGATACGACGAGATGCCTCCCGCGCGTTTGTATCGGCACCGGCGCCGACGTGGTGTCGAAGACGGTGATCTCCCCGTCGTCGCCAGTCGCATCGCGCGGGGGCAACGGCGCTGTGAAATACGCCACCCCGCTGTACAGGCTCGACGCGAAGTACACGGCATCGCCACCGACCGGCTTGTAGCGGATCGAGTATCGCCCGTTCGCATCCGTGCGCACCGAGTCCACCGGTCCGCTGCTGTCCGCCGCGACGCGGTGTAACGTCACCCACGCCTGACTCACGGTGATCATTCCGGCGCCGCCGGGTCGTACGACGCGACCGCTTACCGTTCGCGGCGCCAGGGATTCCGGCGCTTGATCAGGCGCCCTGCGCGCGGCGGTCGAGTCCTGGCCCGCGACGGGTCGAGCCGCGAGCAGCGAGGCGACCAGAGCGACGATGCGCGACGCCCGGGGGCCGGGCATTCGGCCCGACACGAAGCTCACAGATTGAACTTGCCGAAGTCTTCCGGTCGAAGATTCTCGAGATACTGCTTGAGCTGCTCGGCGTTGAGCTCTTCCGCCGTCTTTGCGGCCTCGAAGTCGTGGTCCTCGCCCTCCTCGGACTCCTCGCCCTCGACGGACGTGAGCAACGACTCCTGCGCGAAGATCGGCGCCGCAAGTCTGAGCGCGACCGCGATGCTGTCCGACGGACGGGCGTCGATCTGGATGAGCACGTCACCGCGCATGATGTGCAGCTCCGCGAAATACGTGCTCTTCTGCACCTTCGTGATCTGCACCCGTCGGAGCTGTCCGCCCAGACCGACGATGAGGTTCTTGCAGAGATCGTGCGTCATCGGCCGCTCGCGCTTGATGCTGTTGATGTGCATCGCGATCGATTCGGCCTCGGGTTGTCCGATCCAGATGGGCAACAGCCGTGATCCTCCCTTTTCCTGGAGGATCACGACGTACGAATTGGTCGAGCTGTCGAGCCCCAAACGGGCGACCGTGACTTCCACCATCAAGCGATCCTGCCGAGGGTGATGCTCAAGCGTCCCTGGGGCGAAACATGCCTGTGAGCGCGCAGGGGTGGAAGTCGGGCGTTCGATACCTGTCGTTTACTTGACTGCCTTCTTGAGCGCCGCCGCGCGATCGGTGCGCTCCCACGTGAAGAGCGTGATGGAGCCTCGGCCGTTCTTGATGGATTCCGGCGTGCGGCCGAAGTGGCCATACGCGGACGTTGCTGAATAGATCGGCTTCCGAAGATCGAGCGCCGTCGTGATCCCGCGAGGCGTGAGGTCGAACGTCTCGCGCACCGCACGCATGATTTCCGCCTCGGGGATCTCGCTCGTTCCGAACGTATCGACCATCACCGACACGGGCTCGGCGACGCCGATCGCGTACGCGAGCTGGACCTCGCACCGACGCGCGAGCCCCGCCGCCACGATGTTCTTCGCCACCCAGCGAGCGGCGTAGCACGCGGACCGATCCACCTTGGATGGGTCCTTGCCGCTGAACGCGCCACCACCGTGTCGGCCCATGCCGCCATAGGTGTCGACGATGATCTTGCGGCCGGTGAGCCCCGCGTCGCCCTGCGGTCCACCGACGACAAAGCGGCCCGTGGGATTGATGTGATACTTCACCTTCTTTCCGAGCAGGTGACCGGGGATAGCGGCCTCGATCACATCGTCGATGATCGCGCGGCGGATTTTCGTGTTCGCGACCTTCTCATCGTGCTGCGTCGACACCACGACGGTGTCTACCGCCACGGGATGGCCGTCCTCGTACACGACCGTCACCTGTGCCTTGCCGTCCGGGCGAAGCCACTTCATGCCCGAGCGGCGACAATCGGCGAGGCGCTTCGTCAGCTTGTGCGCCAGCAGGATCGGCATCGGCATGAGCTCGTCGGTTTCGTCGGTCGCGTAGCCGAACATCATGCCCTGATCGCCTGCTCCGCCGGTATCCACGCCCTGCGCGATGTCGGGCGACTGCTTATCGATTGTGCTGATGACGGCGCACGTCTTGTTGTCGAAGCCGTAGGTGGCGTCGGTGTAGCCGATGCGCTCCACCGTACTGCGGACGAGCTTCGGAATGTCGACGTACGTCGTCGTGGTGATCTCACCGGCCACGCAGACGAGACCGGTGGTCACCAGCGTCTCACACGCCACGCGCGCCGTCGGATCGTCGGCGATGATGGCGTCGAGCACGGCGTCCGAGATCGCGTCGGCGATCTTGTCCGGGTGACCCTCGGTCACGGATTCCGAAGTGAACAGGTGACGATCGTACACTAGGACGTCTCTCGCTTCTGAATGTGAAAATCGCGCCGACGTTCGCGCCGGCGCGTAGCACCGAACGATATCCGGCCCGCTAGCTGCCGAGCAACCCGTCGCCGAGGAACGATGCGTCGCCGAACGCGGCTCGCAACCGACCGGTGAGCTGTTTTTCGGCGCCAGCGGCGTTGTCCGACGCAAGCGCGGCTTCGGCTGCTTCGGCGGCCAACTCGGCGCTAATGCCGCGAACGATGTGCTTGACGAGCGTGACCGTTCGCGGCGCGACGCTCAGCTGCCTCACCCCGAGGCCGATGAGTGCGAACGCCATCACCGGCTGAGACGCCATCTCTCCGCAAACGGCAACTTCCAGCCCGGCGGCGCGACCGACATCCACGGTGCGCTTCACGAGGCGAAGGACCGCCGGGTGCAGTGGCGTGAACCGCGCGGCGAGATTCACGTTGCCACGATCGACAGCCAGCGTGTACTGCACCAGGTCGTTCGTGCCGATGCTGAAGAACGCGACTTCCTTCGCCAGCACGTCGGCGCTCATTGCCGCCGCGGGCGTCTCCACCATGATCCCCAGCGGGAGGTCTCGCCGGAACGCGAGTCCGCGCGCCTCGAGCTCCTCGGCCGCTTCGTCGAGCAGCCGGTGTGCTTGCCGCACCTCATCGATCGACACCACGAGCGGCAGCATGATGCGAGCGTCGCCGTGCGCGCCCGCGCGCAGGAGCGCCCGCAGCTGCACCTTGAACATGTCGGACTCGTCCAGGCACATCCGAATCGCCCGCCAGCCGAGGAACGGATTCGCCTCGTGAGGGAATCCGCCGGCGGGCAACTTGTCGCCACCGATATCGAAGGTCCGGATCACCACGGGCTTGCCGCCGAACGCCTCGACGACTCGCCGATACGCGCGGTATTGCTCCTCCTCGTCAGGCATGGCTGTGCGTCCGACGACGAGGAACTCGGTGCGCATGAGCCCAACGCCTTCTGCCCCGCTGGTGGCGGCGAGCGCCGACTCCTCCGGGAGGTCCACGTTCGCGCGCAGGGTGATGCGCACGCCGTCCGTGGTCACCGAGTCCGCGGCGACCAGCAGCCGGAGCTCCGCCTCGTCGCGTGCCTCGCGCTCCGCGCGGTGATGGAAGACCGCGACTTCGGCATCCGTGGGGTTGATGACAAGCGTACCGGTCGAACCATCGAGCACGACGTGCTCGCCACCCGTTAGGCGCTGGATCGCATCGCGAAGGCCGACGACCGCCGGAAGGCCGAGGGATCGCGCGAGAATCGCGACGTGGGACGTTCGCGTTCCGGCGTCGGTCGCGATCGCGGCAATCGCGTCCCGATCGAGCTGCACCGTCAGGCTGGGCGTCAGGTCGTGCGTGACGAGAATCGCCTTGGCCCCTTTCGGGACCTCGACCGGATCGTGGTCCGGAAGGCCGAGGAGGAGCGAGAGCAGACGAATGTGGACGTCGGTGAGGTCGCCCACACGCTCCCGCATCATCGGTGACGCGTGGTGGGCGAAGCGCGCGCGCCACTCGTGGAGCACGACGTCGAATGCCTTTTCCGCGGCGAGGTTCTGCCGGATATACGACTCCACCTGATTCTTCAGGTCGTGATCGTCGAGGATTCCGATCTGCACATCGAAGATCGCCGCTTCCTCGGGCCCTGCGTGCGCCGCCGCTCGATCCCGCACGTGCGCGAGCCGCTCCTTCGCGCGCTCGATCGCGTCGCGGAAGCGGTCGATCTCGCCGGGAATCGAGTCGTCGCCAATGATGCGCGGCGAGACGTCGGGCACCTCCCACCGGAGAAGGTGGACGGGGCCGACGACGATACCGGGCGACGCGGGGATTCCCTGGAGGGCTCGATCCACGTGGTTCAGGATTCGCCGAACTTGCTCTCGATGAGCTTCGCGATGGCGGACACTGCGTCCTGCTCGTCGCTGCCATCCGCCCGTAGCAGCAACTCCGAACCATACTCGGCCGCGAGCATCATGACTCCCATGATGCTCTTGCCGTTCACCTCGAGGTCATCACGCACGATGGTGATGTCGCTCCGGAATTTCGCCGCGGCCTTCACGATCTCTGCCGCGGGCCGGGCGTGGAGCCCGTTTCTGTTGATGACCTGCACGGAGCGTTCAACCATCAGCGAAGCACCGAGTAAAGGACGAACAGGACCAGCAGCACGACAGCGATCTTCCACCCCTCGGCGCGCCCGTGCAACCGGGCGAGCACGAAGCCACCGAGGGCGACCGCGCCCAGAACGATTCCGAACAGCGCGCGTCCTGGGCCAATCACCTGATCGAGGGCGAGCGGCAACGCAATGCCCCCTATGAGCGCTGCGAACTGCGCGATGTGCGTCGGACCGCGTCGGAGAACCGGACCACCCAGCGCCGATGCCACGCGCATCCCGTGATCCAACCCGGCGCTCAGTCCCCATGCACGCAACGCCAGGTGACCAGCGTTATAAATGCCGAGAAACACGAGCATGACACCAGCGGTGCCCACACCGAAGCCGAACGCCGCCAGCGCCACGATCGAGCACGCGGGCAACCACGTCGCCCAGACCAGCCGATCACCCACGCTGCCCAGCGGGCCACAGAGGGCCGTCCGGAACCGTTCGATCTTCGCGGCATCTTCGGCCTGTAGCTCCGCTCGCGCGAGAGCACCGACCGCGACGGCCGCCATGTATGGATGGGCGTTGAAGTATTGGCTCTGGCGGGCAAGCGCGGCTCGATACGCCGGACCATCCTGGCCACCCGGCAACAGGCGCAGCGCCGGCTCGACGCAGAATCCCACCCCGTTCCCGAGCAGGGTCTCGTAGTTCCAGGCGCCCTGGATCGCGAGCAGCCTAACGAACATCGCGAGACGCGTGCGCACGGGGATCTCGACCTGGGTGGTCATCGAAACGCCAACAGCGCCAGACCTACGGCGAGACCCGCCAGCATCAGCCATCGTGCGCCCGGCGCCGCATGAACGGCCTTCCAGACGGCGGCGCCGGCAACGCTGGCGGCTATCCCGACAACCACCGCCCGCGACACGCGCGCGTCGGAGGCCCACGTCCCGAGTACGTACCGGTGAACCGGCGTGAACGCCGCGAGGATGATGGCGGTGAGTGCTCCGCCACGAACCAGGTCAGCCGTTAGGCCGAAGACCTGGAGACCTTCGACGACACGCTTGGAGCCGCTCGCAACCGCCTCGTGGCGCCTCCGCGCCAGCACGGCATTGAGCTTCCGCAGCTGGACCATCGACCAGCCGCCGATCCAGGCGCACGTGAGCGCGGCGAGGACGGCGACCGTGAGGCCGCCCGGGTTCGCGTCACCATGAATCGCGTAGAGGCTTCCGCCAACGACTGCCGCAGATCCCCATTCCGGATACCGTGACGCGCCAAATGGCAATGTCTCGAGCGCAAACATCTCGAGCGTTGCGCCCACGAGGAGTCCCCGTCCGGGATCGCCGAGCAGCGTCGCGGCTGCCGTGGCGGCAACGATCGGGCGTGAAATCATGGCCTGCGGGAAGCTCACGACGTCAAGACCGAGCACGGCGCCGAGCATCGCGAGCGGCAGCAGCTGCGCAAAGTCGGTCACCGGTTCCCTTCTCCGGAGAGCACCTCGTTCAGCGCGAGCGGACGCGCCGCGGGCACGTCCTGCGCGCTCACATCGACGCCGCGCGACGCGAGCGCGCGAAGCGCCTGCTCCTCATCCGGCGCCAGAAATACGTAACGGAGACGCTGCGTACGACCGGTGCGGTGATGAATGCCACCGAGGTTCACGCGCGTTATGCTCCCCGTGAGCTCGATCAGCCTGGCCATCGTCTCGATGTCACCGGTCAGGAGTGCACCGCGCCGGTCATCGCGCTGGTAGACGGTGAGCTTCTCGGCCGCACCCTCCACCGTCTCGAAATGCACGTCCATCTCGGGCGGCACACCCATGCGATACAGCTCCTGTTCCCATTCGCTGCTCGCGACCTCATCGTCCACGAGAACGATGAACGCGAGGTCGAGCGGCTGTCCCCATCCGACGACGACCTGGCCATGAATGAGCCGATCGTCGATGCGAAAGAGCTCAATGGCCACTCGGTGCGCCCCCTGTCACGACGAGCGCCGAGCGCCCCTTGTCGACGGCGTGGCGAGCCGCTTCGGTTGCCGGAACGTCGGTATGAAACACGAAGTCGAGTAAGGTCGCGAGATTGGTTCCTGTCACGAGCACGACGGCGGGACGTTCGCGCTGCAGGCGGCGAGCCGCCATGGTGCAGCTGCCGGCCGGGAGGTCGGTGAAGATGACATCGATCGCGCCCGCGTCGACCTGGTCCCGCATGGCACGCTCGACGTCGGCGGCGCTCATGTCACGATTGGAGAGCACGACGAACGCCTCGCCGCGACCGGTGATCTGGTGAACGGCGGAGACGATCCCCGCCGCGAAATCGCCGTGACCCGCCACGAGCGCCCGGACCGCGACGTCCGACTCACTCATCGTCTTCCACCAGATACTGCCTAACGTCAGCCTGCTCGCGCATCCGGCCGATGAGGCGCTCGTTGAACGCCTCCGCCGGATTGACGCCACTGTATCGCAGCAGATGGTTCATGGCGATGACTTCGGCGATCACGGTAATGTTCTTGCCAGGATTCAGGAACACTTTGATCTTCGGCAGCTCCACACCGAGAATGGTCGTCGTCTCGGTATCGAGCCCCGTCCGATCCACCACCGCATCCTGATCCCACTCCTCGAGGTGGACGACGACCTCCATGCGCTTCTGCTGCCGCACGGCGCGGATGCCGAAGATCGCCGGAATGTCGATGAGACCGACGCCGCGAATCTCCATGAAATGTCGCTGCAGCTCGTGGCCGCGGCCGATCAGCACGTCGTTGCCGCGGCGCGTCATGATTACGAGGTCGTCGGCGACGAGGCGATGGCCGCGCTCGACGAGGTCGAGCACGCACTCCGATTTTCCGATGCCGCTCTTGCCCGTGAAGAAGAGACCGACGCCAAAGACGTCGGCCAGCGATCCGTGCAGCGTCGTGGTCGGAGCGAAGAGGTCATCGAGAATGGGCTTGATGCGGCGGTAAAACTCACCCGTCTTGAGTTGCGTGCGGAAGACTGGCACCCCGCATTCCGCGGCGATCTCCTCGAAGCCCGGCGGCAGCTCCTGCCCCTTCGTGACGAAGACGCAGGGAAACTCGAACTCGAAGATCATGCGCAGGGCGTGCGCGCGCGCGTCGCGCCCGAGCGAGCCGAGATACGCGATCTCGGTCTCGCCGAACGCCTGGAGGCGGTGCGGCGCGAACCGCTCTACGAACCCGGCCAGGGCAAGGCCGGGACTCGAGACGTCGGCGCTGGTGACGATCCGATCGAGCCCGCCGGTCCCGATCTGCTCCAGTGGAAGCCCGCGCTGAAGGCGCGCGATGAGGGCACCGACGGTGAGCGGTCGATTCACGCGCGAGTGATTTTCCTACCGCGGGTTTTGGGGGTGCGCTTCACCTGGCGCGTCTGTGCATCGAGCCGGTCGATTGCATAGGTGAGGGCGGGCCCGAAGAAGCGGGCGCTTCCCTCCGCAACCATCGCGCGACGCCTGGGCGCGTGAAGGACAATTTCGACACGCCGTGTCGGGCCGTCCGATTCGAAACGGACCACGGCGTTCACTGCACGCGTGAGTCGCGCGCTGAGCTTGGTGACGGCGGTGCGAGCACGTTCGCGGATGCGCTCGGGCACTTCGGCATGATGTGATTGAAACAGTATCTCCACCGAACCCCTCCTGCGTGCGGCGTTACGACGCGGTGGCCAGATGTGACTCGGTCTCGAGCGCGGCTCGCTCCCACGTGAACGACTCGGCGAACGTCCGCGCGTTCGCTCCAAGTGTTCGCACCAAAACGGGTGACCCGGCAATCCGCCATAGGGCCACTGCCATCGCCGCTGTATCTCCGTGCGGCACGAGGAATCCCGTTTCTCCGTCGCGCACCGATTCCCTGATCCCCGGCGAGCTCGAGGCAACCACCGGCGTTCCGCACGCGGCTGCCTCGAGGTTTGTGATGCCCCACCCTTCCTTCGGCGACGCGAACGCGAGTGCCCACGATCGCCTGAGAAGCGAGACCTTGTCTTTCTCGCTGATACGCCCAAGAAACCTTGCCCTCGCCCCGAGGTCAAGCGATGCGGCGAGCCGCTCGAGCGCCGGCTGGTAGTCACCCGCGCCGGCGATCTCCAGGGTCGCGTCCGGAATGGCGGCTTCGGCGAATGCGCGGATCACCAGATCGACGCCCTTGTACCGTTTGAGGCGGCCGAGGTAGGCAAACAGTGGTGTCGAGGACCGCATCGCCGGGTCCGGCGTGTAGTGCTGCGCGTCGATACCAGGGTAGATCACACGGATGAGCTCTCGCCGAATGCCGCGTGCTACAAGGTCATCGGCCGTGCTCTCGCTGATGGCGTGAAACGGAATGCCACGATATTCCCTCACCAACGGCCGCTCCGAAAGCCACACCGCGGCAGCGAGGGGCGCGGCGAGTTCCTGGAACGCGGTTCCCCCGAACAGATGCGGCACGAGCGCGACGACGCGCCGCGGACCCCATCGGGGAGTGAAGAGCGGCATCTTGTTGATGTCCTCCACGAGGACGTCGTGGGGAGATCCGCGAAAGAGTCGGCGGTAGGCCCCCCGTGCGAGCGCCGGCCACGTGAGCCTCGTCCCAACGCGAATCACGTCGATCCCATCGAGCGTCGCGCGCGGCGGGCAGTCCGGCCAGCCACCACACAGGAGCGTCACCTCGTGTCCGCGCGCCGCCAGCCGACCGAAGATCTCGTGAAGATGGATTTCCGCCCCGCCCGCCTGGGGATTCTCTCGATCTTGCCAGTTGACGACAAGAATCTTCACAATCGGGAATCGGGAACGGGGGAACGGGGAACAGGGAACCGGGAA
Organism: Gemmatimonadaceae bacterium; assembly: GCA_036509075.1. Lineage (GTDB taxonomy): Bacteria > Gemmatimonadota > Gemmatimonadetes > Gemmatimonadales > Gemmatimonadaceae > JAJKIV01. The sequence continues at coordinate 669 of DATCGG010000281.1, read as the reverse complement.
CAGTAGCTCCATGAGGAGTCACCGTTCCCATCTGCCCGCCTTCGGCGCGCTCCCGCCTGTTCCCGGGCGCGCGCCCTCGGCGCGCCGCCGATTCCCGACCTCACAGCCTTCCCATCCGCCGAGCCAGCGCGTCAAGGACTCCATTGACAAACCGCGCGCTCTGCGCGCTTCCGTATCGCTCGGCGAGCCGGATCGACTCCTGTAGCACCACGCGAGGTGGCGTCTCGGCGATCGCGAGCTCGGTGGCAGCGAGGCGGAGAACCGAACGTTCGATCGCGCCCAGGCGCTCGAGTCGCCAGTTCTCTGTCACCGCCTTGAGCTCGCGGTCGAGCTCCACTCGGCGGCCGGAGAACACGTGAATGAGCGTCGCCGCCACCTTCCGCTCCTCGGGAGCCACGGCCAGGTCGTCCCACACGCGCTCGGCTACGCGCTCGAGATCGCGCTCGCCGCGCATGTCCCACGCGTACATCGCCTGCAGCGCGCGCGAGCGCGCGCGCGTCTCAGTCCTCCGCCGAGCCATCGACCTGATCGAAGAGGTCGGCCATCTCGAGCGCCGCGAGCGCCGCATCCCAGCCCTTGTTGCCGTGCTCACCGCCGGCGCGCGCTTCGGCCTGCGCCATGGTGTCACATGTCAGGACGCCGAACGCGATCGGGACTTCGAAGTCAGCG